>CAZXER010000001.1:0-7820 GCA_964639975.1 uncultured Halobacteriales archaeon
TCGATCGGAACCTGCGCGAAGACCCGTGGGGCATGGTCGTTGATACCGCCATAGATGTCGTCGATCGCGGTCTCGATCCGGTCAGATACCTCGGGTGAGACCTCGGCGTCGGGGATACCGTCGAAGTTGCGCTCGGCGAACAGGAGCGTCCGGTGCGCGAAGTTGCCCAGATCGTTGGCCAGATCGTTGTTGATGACCTCGGCGAGTTTGGACCAGGTAAAATCGACGTCCTGCTGGAACTGACCGGAGCTGAGGAGGTAGTATCGCAGGTAGTCCTGATCGAAGCCGGTATCGAGGTATTCCTCGACCCACACCGCCCGGTTCCGGCTGGTGGAGAAGCCCTTGCCGTCGAGGTTGACGAACCCGCTGGCGAGCACCGCTCGGGGTTCCGTATAGCCAGCCCCGCGCAACATCGCTGGCCAGAAGATGGTGTGGTGCTGGATGATATCGCGGCCGATGATGTGGATGATATCGCCGTCATCTCGCCACGCACGCTCCCAGTCGAAGACCTCCTCGCCGACGCTCTCACTGTATTGCTTGGTACTCGAGATATACTCGATGGGCGCGTCGACCCACACGTACAGGACCAGGTCCTCGACCTCGTCGTCTGGATATGGGATCCCCCAGTCGAGGTCGCGAGTGATGCACCAGTCCCGGAGCTCGCCCTCGATCCACTCTCGAGGCTGGTTCTTGGCGTTATCGGTACCCTCGAGGCGGTCGATGAATTCTGAGAGGTAGTCCTGGAAATCTGAGAGTCTGAGGAACTTGTGTGCCCGGTTGCGATACTCCGCCGGGTTCCCCGTCTCCGTGCTCACCGGGTCCTCGATCTCCCCCGGTTCCAGGTGGCGCCCACACCCCTCGTCACACTCGTCCCCTCTCGCCTTCGCGCCGCAGTACGGACACGTGCCCTCGACGTACCGGTCCGGGAGGGGCATGTCGAGTTCTGGATCCCAGGCCACCTCGATCTCCTTCTCGTAGATATGGCCACCCTCCGCGAGCGCAGTGACGATCGATTGTGTCAGCGCTCGATTCGTCTCGTCGTGAGTATGACCGTAGTTGTCGAACTCGATGCCGAGCGCCTCGAAGCGGTCCTGGTACTGCTCGTGCCAGCGCAGGGCGAATCGTTCGGGGTCGGTCCCTTCTCGCTTGGCGTTCACCGAGACGGGCGTTCCGTGCATGTCCGAGCCACTGACGAAGGCCGTCTCCTGGCCGATCAACCGCAGCGCTCGGGTCAGCACATCGCCGGTCAAGTACGTCCGCATGTGGCCGATGTGCAGGCGACCGTTCGCATACGGCAGTCCACACGTCACCACAGCCGGGGCATTCGTCGGGAACGCCTCTCGATCCATACACGGGAGACACTGGCGTCGGTCAAATAAACTCGCCGGACTGGCCGCTCAGGAGAGGCGCTCTGCCAGGTCGGCCTCGGTGATGATGCCGATCGGCCGACCGGCGTCTGTCACCAACACGGCCCTGGCGTGCTCGAGGATCGATTCCACCTCACCCCTGGTCGCATCAGGCGCCACCGATGGGAACGGGGCGCGCATGTGCTCCCTGATCGGTGTCGACCGGGCATCATCGTCCAAGGCGGCGAGGTCTCGGAGGGTGATGCTCCCGACGACGACCTCGTCCTCCAGCACCGGTAGCTGTGAGAGGGCTGCCTCGCTCATGCGCTGTGCCGCAAGTCGCACCTGTGCATCGGCATCGACCGAGATGACCTCATCGGTCATCAGGTCGCTCGCCCGGGTTACGGTCGCTTCACGTGCCTCGAGGACCTCCACGATCCGCCTCACGGTCGACAGTCGCGGATCGACCGAGTCACCCTCGATTCGGGCGATCAGTGGCTGCGAGACGCCAGCAGCATCGGCTACCTCCTGTTGGGTCAGACCGAGTTCGGTCCGACGTTCGCGAAGGTCAGCCGGCGTTGGCAGCTCCATCGAGAATCATTACTTCTGGTTATCGATTAAACGTTGCGGCGACCTGCGGGGTCACACCTCGTCGTCTTCCTCGGTATCCGGACGCTCGATCACGTCCACAACGCTGAGTGGCACGCCGTGAAGCGCCTGACCGATCTCCTTCTTGGCGATTCGAGAGGCGTGCTCGACGCCATCCGCGTTGAACGTCTCCATCTCCATGGCGAGTCCGACCAGGGCCGTCTCAGCGGCGATGAACGCCGAATCGAAAGGTGCGTCACAGACCGGACAGCCAGTGACACCCACATCGACCTCCACGTAGTCCATGGAGTGCTCGTTGAGACGACGGCCCGCCTCGCTGATCGCCACGCCGATCGCATCGTCGATATCCTCTACGTCCCTGACGAGCCACGCGGCCTCGAGGACCACCGTATAGTTACCCATGTACTGAGAGAGTGACGAGGGCACCCTGGTTCTTTGGATTTTGGCTGTCGCGGGCCGTTGCGTTAGGTTGGTATATTATTCGAGTAACGTTGGTATCAGCCGAGGTCAATGGATGGCAGCATTATGGTCATCGACCTCGTTCGCCACCGCCAGCGGGTTTGCTCGTTGATCGTCGAAGTAATGGCCGAAATCCGGGGGTATGCACCCTATTCCGGCAGCTTAGCGTCTGACGCGCTCGGGTAAAGCTTATAACCCCCGACGATTGAGGGAGTTGCCACGGTATGATTGAACGAATTACCCGGCCGATCCTCTTCGGGGCGTATCAGCTGTCGCTCCTGATCGGGGTCGTGCTCCTGCCGCTTGCCGTGCTGGTGGGCCGTCTCGGTGTGACGCTTCCGATCCATCGACTGGTCGAAGCGGTTTCCAGCGCGTACGACCGGACCACGGATCTCAACTAGTCCCCACGCGGAAAACTGCCTTTTATGAGTACTCACGCTGAAACACATAGGCATGGAACCACTCGCTGATCCATCATATCCAACCGAGCGGCCGACGCCAGGGCTCCGTGACCCCTCGAACCCGGCCGTGGGTGAGCTACCCGTTGGAACGGGACCAACGAACGATGAGTACTCGAGTTCCACCGGAACGACCACCATTGGACTCTCAACGGAGGCTGGTGTGGTCCTCGCGACAGATCGTCGGGCTACCCTCGCCGGACGATTCGTCACGAACAAGAACGTGCAGAAGGTCGAGCAGATCCATCCGACCGCGGCCCTGACGATGGTCGGATCGGTGGGAGGCGCTCAGGCGTTCATCAGGGGCCTTCGCATCGAGTCGAACCTGTACGAGACGCGACGTGGCAAGCGGATGAGCATGCAGGCGCTCTCGACGATCGCCGGGAACTTCGCTCGGGCTGGTCCCTACTGGGCCATCAATCCGATTCTTGGTGGCGTCGACGATGACGGTTCCCACGTCTACTCGATCGCGCCAGACGGCGGCGTCCTCGGCGAGGACTACATCGTCACTGGCAGCGGGATGCAGTTGGCCTATGGGCATCTCGAACAGGAGTATGACCCAAGTGTTGGGATGGATGAGGCGGTTCGCATTGCTGCTGGGGGCATCCTCAGTGCGACCGAACGTGACAGCGGCAGCGGTAACGGCATCTTCGTTGCTCGTGTCACCGAGGACGGCGTCGATATCGAGGGCTACGACGACGCCACCGAGCTGCAGTAACGACTCCGGTTGAGTTGGGGGGACCTATGCCGACGATCAAGGACAGCGTTCACAACCACATCGAAATCACCGGTGTCGCGGCAGAGCTTCTCGATACGCCCCCCGTCCAGCGACTGCGGTACGTCCGCCAACTCGGTACCGTCTCACTGGTGTATCCGTCGGCGAATCACACCCGCTTCGAGCATAGCTTGGGTGTCTACCACCTGATGCGACAGGCCGGTTCGCACCTCGGGCTGGACGACCGTGTCAAGCGACATCTGGAGGCCGCGGCGATGCTCCACGATGTCGGGCACACGGCGTTCTCGCACAATCTCGAGCCGATCCTCGAGACGGCGACGGGCCGCAGTCACGATAGTATCACCAACCTCCTCGAATCCACGGCGATCGCTACCATCCTCGACGCCCATGACCTCTCACAACGGCAGATACGCTCGTACATTCACGGTGAGGGAACGTTCGGGCAGTTGTTGAGCGGCGAACTCGATGTCGATCGGATGGACTACCTGATCCGCGATGCCCACCATACGGGCGTTCCATACGGTACGATCGATCCAGAACGACTGCTTCGTCAGTTGACCATCGTCGATGGTGACCTGGCCCTGATGGAGGGGAACGTCCAGTCGGCTGAGAGCCTCTTGATCGCCCGCGCGTTGATGAATCCCACCGTGTACAACCATCACGTCTCTCGCATCAGCAAGGCGATGTTGCGCCGCGCGTTGTTGCGATTACTCGATGACGCCCCGGCGAAGGCGGTCCTCGAGCCGATGGTGAACCCGTGGGACGGGTCACCGCAGCGGGCACATCCCCTGCGACAGGCGGCCGATCACGACGTCCTCGTCGCCCTCAGATCGAACGAGGCGACCGCTGATATCGTCCGTCGGATCGTCACCCGAGATCTGTACAAACGAGCCGTGTGGGCCGAGCGAGACGCGGTACCCGAGGACGTCCGTGCGTACGATCTCGAGGCGTGTCGCGACGCGGAGCGGGCGATTGCACAGCGAGCCGATGTCGACCCCGCTGCGGTCATCCTGGACGTCCCGTCTCGGAAGGAGTTTCGAGAGGCAAGCTCCCGGGTCATCGTCAATGGCGAGGCCCGACGCCTCGGCCAGCAGTCACCGCTGGTGAGCGCGCTGCAGGCGAGCCACACCAGCCAGTGGCGCCTCGGTGTCTACGCACCGGATGAACACAGAGATCGGGTCGCCACGGCGGCTGTGGAGGAGCTCGACCTCGAGATGGGTGACCACCTCGTCCAGGAGCACCGGCAGGGGCTCCATCGCAAACTGGGTGAGTTCAAGGACCAATGAGCGAACGCATCATCGAGGGGACGATCCTGACTGGTCCGAGGTTAGATCCGGTCGAGGGACGCCTCGTCATCGAGGATGGCGTGGTGGCAACGATCGAGGAGGCTTCGGTCGCCTCGGAGGCAATCGTTTTCCCGGCGTTCATCAACGCACACACTCACATCGGCGACTCGATCGCCAAGGACGCGGGATCTGCCGTCACCGTCGAGGCACTGTTCGCCCCACCGGATGGTCTGAAGCATCAGATCTTACGAAACAGCGATCCAGCTGACCTGATCGATGCCATGGCACGGACGTTCAGATACATGCAAGCCATGGGCACGAGCGCGTGCTACGATTTCCGCGAGGGGGGCATCGAGGGAGTCGAGCAGTTCCGTGAGGCATCTGAGGGGATCTCGACCGACTCGCTCGCATTCGGACGGGGTGAGCCAGCCGTCCTGGACGTCGCGGACGGCTACGGGGCGAGCGGGGCGGCTGATGGCAACTTCGAGCAGGCTCGCAATGCCGCACGGGAGGCTGACAAGCCCTTCGCGATCCATGCCGGTGAGGTCGATGCAGCGGACATCAATCCGGCGCTCGATCTCGATCCGACGTTCATCGTCCACATGGTTCACGCCGAGTCGATCCATCTGGACCGGGTCGAGGACATGGACGTGCCGGTCGTCTGTTGCCCCCGCTCGAACCTCGTCACCGGGGTCGGGCAGCCCCCGATCGACGCTCTCGCTGAGCGGACGACCGTGGCGCTGGGGACGGACAACGTGATGATCAACAACGCGTCGATGTTCCGTGAGATGGCCACGGCTGTCAAGGTTCTCGGCGTTAACGCCGTTGATGCGCTTCGCATGGCGACGGTGAACGGCGCCTCGATCCTCGACCGACCCGACGGGTGTATCGAACCCGGTCGTCCAGCGCGGGTCGTCGTCCTCGATGGCGCATCGGATAACCTCGCCGGCACGGTCGATCCGGTCCATGCGGTGGCGACCCGCGCCTGCGGATCGGACATCGACGAGGTACTCTTGCCACCACTGGAGACCTGAGTGTCGCGAGGGGAGTGACCTCACCGATCTCGAGCGTATCTGAGATGCCGACACTGATCGGGTGAAACGGTCTCCGTGCCCGTATCGGTCGACACGATCAGACCTCCATTATCGTTGATATCGAGTGCGAGACCAGACACTTCCCCCTCGTGCGTCGAGGCCGTCACGGGCCGTCCGAGTGTCTCCGATCGCTCACGCCACATCTCGAAGGTCCCAGTTGGGTCACTGCGACGGTGTTCGAACTGGGCTAACAGGTACGGAAGTACGGCGACAGGTTCGGTTGCTCCGAGATGAGCGGCGAAACTCGTCGCCTCAGGCGGTACCTCCTGCTCGTCGACATCGACATTCACCCCGACACCGCAGATCG
This sequence comes from uncultured Halobacteriales archaeon, assembly GCA_964639975.1. Classification (GTDB taxonomy): domain Archaea; phylum Halobacteriota; class Halobacteria; order Halobacteriales; family SKSH01; genus CAZXER01. The sequence continues at coordinate 6,296 of CAZXER010000001.1, forward strand.
TTCGGGTGCACCGATCGTCCGCAATGGTCGACTCGACGAGCACGCCCCCGACCTTCGCTCCACCCGGCATGACGATGTCATTCGGCCACTTCAAGCGGGCGTCCAGTTCGAGCACCTCGGCCACATCGGTGACGGCCACGCTCATGGCCAGCTGGTCGGTCCAGGCCTCCGTCGGGTCTCGTCGACGGTCGTCTCGGAGGCTCGCCCAGATGCCACCCTGCGGCGAGTGCCAGTCCCGGTCGTATCGACCTCGGCCCTGCTGTTGTTCTCGGGCGATCACGAGGTGGTATGGGGGTGACGCAAGCGCCGAAAGCTCGCCCGCAAGTGCGTTCGTGCTCGCGACCGACTCACGGAACGTCAGCTGGTATCGATCGGGGACGAGTCGTCGGATGTGCGTCTCATCATAGGCGAGGGCTGGATCGAGGCCGACGCGCCCGTCCTCGAGGTGTGTAACGAGCGACTGAGCTTCTAGTAGTTGGTCGATAGCCGTGGCTACTGCTGTGGAATCGCTGGCCGCTCTCTCTGCCAGATGCGAGGGCTGGACGGGCCCCGTGGCGAGTCCGCACAGCACCCTGGCAGTACCCCGGTCCATCACTGCGGGCGTTGGCCACCCGTCTCCATAAACGCGTGCTTCGACGAGCCAGTCACGGCATGACGAAGTATTATTGACGGGAACCGTCGTAGCCGAGGCCGAGATCATGGATCGGCTGTCGCTCGTCACCCGGTTGACAGAGGAGATCGTCACCGAGTCGGAACTGCAAACCGTGCTTGATGGCCCTGATCCCTCGGTCTATATCGGGTATGCCCCGACGGGACAGATGCATATCGGCCATTATACGACGATCCGCAAGCTCGTCGATTTCCTCGAGGCCGATCTGGATGTCACGGTTCTGATCGCCGATCTCCATGCCCATCTGGACGATGAGAAGTCACCCTTCGACCTGCTCGATGCGCGGTCGCGGTACTACCGCGTGGCGATCGAACAGATGGTCGATGCAGCTGGTGGCGATCCAACCGACATCACGTTCGTCAAGGGGACCGACTTCGAGCTCGATGAGGAGTACATGCTGTCGATCCTCCGGATGGCCACCGAAACGACGGTCAAACGGGCCCGTCGGGCCGCCAGCGAGGTCGTTCGCGAGGGTGACAGCCCGAAGCTCGGTGGGTTGTTGTACCCGTTGTTCCAGACCAAGGATGTCGACGAGCTCGGCGTCGATATCGCCTACGGCGGCATCGATCAGCGGGGGATCTACATGCTTTCCCGCGAGCTCTTACCCGAGCACGGTGGGACCAAGCCGGTCTCCATATTCGCCCCGTTGCTCTCGGGGCTGTCCGGTTCGAAGATGAGCGCCTCCGATCAGACCTCGACGATCTCGATCACCGACAGCGCCGACACGATCGAGACCAAGCTCGCTGAGGCGTACTGCCCCGCCGGACAGGTCGAGGACAACGGTGTCCTCGAGTATCTCCGCTACCTCGTCTTCCCCGTGATAGACGACGAAGATCGGTCGTTCCGTGTCGATCG
>CAZXER010000001.1:7920-29174 GCA_964639975.1 uncultured Halobacteriales archaeon
CCCTCTGTATTTAAGAGCCAGAACGTGCTTGGCATACGCACGGAACGGTTACCAATGTTCGGTGGGGTACCATGAGTGATGAATCAGACACCGTGCTCGTCGTCGATGACGAAACGCGACTGGCCGACCTGTTCGCCACCTGGCTAGAGGCAGAGTGGACGGTCAAGACAGCGTACGATGGACAATCCGCCCTGGATCAACTGGACGAGTCGGTGGCCGTCGTCCTCCTCGATCGTCGGATGCCGGGACTGTCCGGTGATGAGGTCCTCGATGAGATACGGGACCAGGAGATGGACTGTCGGGTCGTCATGGTGACGGCGGTTGACCCCGACTTCGATATCATCGAGATGGGGTTCGACGACTACGTGGTCAAGCCTATCTCGAAGACCGAGTTACTCGAGGTCGTCGAGCGGGTTTCTGATCGGGCGAAGTACGATGCTACCCTCCAGGAGTACTTCTCGTTATCATCGAAGAAAGCCCTCCTCGAGGCTGAGAAGTCCGAACGAGAGCTGCAGGAAAGTACCGAGTACGAACAGCTCATGGAACAGGTAACCGAGTTGCGTGACGCCGTCGATGAACACCGTGAACACGTCCTCAAAGATCACGACGACTTCGTCGGTGAGTTCGAGCGATTCAAGACCGATTTGTGACAATCGCGTAACGGTAGTCACTTTGGTGGGGAGATCCCAGCGGCGGTATGGACGACCGGGTTCGTGAACACGCAGAGATTCTCGTCGATTACTCAACTGATATCGGTTCCGGAGATCAGGTCATCATCAGAGCATCGTCGGCCGCACGGGACCTCGTGATAGCCCTCCACGAAGCGATCGGTGATCGAGGGGGGATCCCGATCGTTCTCGATAACGATAACCGGTTCGCTCGATCGTACCTCACGGCTGTCGATACAACCGAGATCAATCTCGCCGAGCATCTGCTGGCAGCAATGGAGGCGACCGATGCGTATATCGCCGTTCGAGGAGGTGAAAATCAGTTCGAGGAGGCGGATGTCCCGACGGAGATTCTCAGCGAATGGAGCCGAACCCAGGGTCCAATCCTCGAAGAACGACTGTCGAAGCGATGGGTCGCAACGCAGCACCCGACGTCGGATGCCGCCCAGTCTGCACAGATGAGTACTGCGGCCTACGCGGACTTCGTGTACGAGGCGGTATCGAAGGACTGGGAGGCTCAACGGGCGTACCAGGCCCAACTGGTGGACATCCTGGAGGAAGGCTCGACTGTCCGGATTGTCAGCGGTGACTCGACCGATCTGGAGCTGAGCATCGACGGGATGATCCCAATCAACGATTCCGGTCGACACAACCTGCCAGGCGGGGAGGTGTTCACCGCGCCCGTCCCTGATGCAACCGCAGGCACGGTCCTGTTCGACAAGCCAGTGCTCCGCGATGGCCGTGAGATCGAGGACGCAGAACTCGTCTTCGAGGATGGACGCGTCGTGGAATACTCGGCCGCCAAGAACGAGGAGCTACTCGGTTCGGTCTTGGACACCGATGGGGGTGCTCGATACCTCGGTGAACTCGGGATCGGGATGAACCGGTCGATCGATCGCTTCACCCGGAACATGCTCTTCGACGAGAAGATGGGTGATACGGTGCATCTCGCCCTCGGTCGTGCGTACAAGGAGAACGTTCCAGCGGGGATGGATCGCAACGAGAGTGCGGTCCATCAGGACATGATCGTCGATATGAGCGAGGACTCGCACATCGAAGTCGATGGGGAAGTGATCCAGCAGGACGGGACGTTCAGCTTCGAGGACGGGTGGTAAGGCCCGCGATGTCCCGATTCGGATCGCTCCTCCTTGCCAACAACCCTTATCGGGTTTCGATCTCGTCCTCTTCGCTGATGATCTTCGTCTCTGCCGTCCCGCCGGTGAGCTCGTTCACCTGGTCGTAGAACTCGTTTTGCATGCCGGCTGGGAACGTGATCACGCCGATCCACGACCCGTCGGGTTGCCACTCCTCCTCGACGAGCTCTCCGAACCCGCGAAGCTGTGATTGAGCGCTGCCGGCGTCGGCTGCAGGAACCTGGACGGCCACGGTGATCTCATCGAAGCGAAGCGGGATGATCGGCCGAAGCTCGTCGATCGCCTCGTCGATCTGGGATTCGACCGGTTCGAGCGGGTCGACCCGGAATCCGGCCTCCTCGAGGGCCGTCTCGATCCGCTCGGGCGGGTGGGGGGCATCGTCCATCTGGGGATTCACGGCGTTGCGGCTGATGTGGGTGATGAGCTGGCGTCGTTTCCGTTCCTGCATCTCTCGACGCTGTTCCGCCGTGATCTGGATCTCTCCTCGCTTGATCACCTCGGGGATGATCTCCAGCGGTTCGGTGGTGCCAAACACGGTCTCGAGGTCGTCCTCAGCCGGTCGATCGCCCCGACTGGCGTTCTCGAAGACGTCCTCGGCGGCGATGACATCCTCGAGCTCCCCCTCGAATTCATCGTTCTTGATCTCCCGGGCGGCGTCGGGATCGACGAGTACCTCGAAACGGGCGCCATGTGATTCGAGCCGGGCGACTACCGCCTCGTCAAGCGATATCATGCCAGCACCTAACACCTCACCTGCAATAAACGGTACCCGATTCGCGCTACTCTTCGGATTCGAGGAGGTCGTTCAGCTCGAGATACTCCCTGACCTCCTCGTCAGAGAGCCTGAAGAACCGACCGGACTCGGTATCGATCGTCGCCAGGCCGATATCGGCCGGTGTCAATGCGCCCTCGTTGACCCGGGCGAGGGCCTCGGCACCGAGGCCGATGCCATCGTCCAACGTCAGGTCGTCGACGTACTGCTCCTCGAGGAACTCCTGGAGATCGGCACGATCGGCACCCACCGCGAGGGCCTTCCATTCATACGGGGTTCCGGACGGATCGGTCTCGTACAGGTAGGGTTCGCCGTTGGTGACCCCACCGATGATGAGCGAGACGCCGAAGGGTCGGGCTCCACCGACCTGCGTGTACTGTTGGATGTAGTCGGTAACCGTCTTCGTCAGCGTCTCGACCTCGATCGCCTCCCCATAGCGCAGGCGGTTCAGCTGCGCCTGCTGTCGGGCATAGTCGACGAGCTGTCGTGCGTCGGCCACATGACCCGCGCTGGCGATGCCGATGTGTCGATCCGCCTTGTGTATCTTCTCGACGCTATCGCGCTCCATCAGCGGCGAGCGAATACGTTTGTCAACGGCGAGGACGATCCCTTCGGTCGTTCGGATGCCGATACTTGCTGTCCCGCGCTTGACCGCCTCTCGGGCATACTCTACTTGGTAGAGACGACCGTCTGGAGAGAAGATCGTGATACCGCGATCGTATGCCTGTTGTTGAGCTTGACCCTGCATGGTTTCAACGGATATCCAGTGTTGTCGCGCCGATGGGCGTGGAATCGGTCTCGATATCGACCGCCGGCGTCCGGACGATAGCCGGTCCTTCCACGTCGTCGAGGGCGATGACCTCGTGGCTCGGCGCTTCCCTCGCGATTCGTAAATAGTTTTCTTCACAGGCACGGATCGTCCCGCTCACGCCCCGGACGGTGGCCCGGATCGGGGTTCCGTCAACGCTATCAAGTGTAGCGATAACGCCTCTCGCATCGGACTCCGTTCCTCGATGGATCCTGATGATGGCGGTTCCATACCCGTCGGTACACTCGAATCGTATCACGTCGAGTCCCATGCGGGCGCTTTCGACGTCACCTCGTAACGAGCGTGCGGCCTTCCAGAGCGCCGACTGAAAGGTACGTCGCTCGATATCATCCTGTGCGGCGGTCTCGAGCTCGAGGCCGAGGTAGCGCCACCGCGGTCGGAGATGCTTCGGCAGGTTTCCCATGGGGATACAAGCCGCTGTAGTTACTTGACCCCTCGCTTTAGCCCCGACTGCTCACTCGTGTTCTGCGGCGATCACGCCGACCTGGTCGTGAATCGATTCGACGGTCGCCACGACGTAGTCCGGTTGGGTGAAGGCTTCGACGAGTCTGCCCACGGTCGCTGGATCGTCGACGTCTGGATTGAAAAACGGCTCCGCAGGATCGGGCTCGTCGAAGAGCATCACATCCCCCAGCACGAACCGCCGGGGCTCGAAGCGGTCGAGCAACATGGCGATGGCTTCCACCTTTTGCTCGTCACTGAGGTGATGCATGGCGAAGTTCGAGGTGAGGATATCGACGGATCCGTCGTAGTTCGGTTCGAGGAAGCGACCGGTGTCGAAGGAGACGTTGTCGATCTCGCGTTCATTGGCCTTCGCTCTTGCCTGCTCGAGCATCCCCTCACTGATATCTCGGCCGCTCACCGTCTTCGCAGCAGACGCCAAGGAGAGGGCGATTGCACCGGTTCCAGTGCCGATATCCAGGACCGTATCCTCCGGCGTGGGGTCGGCCAGTTCGACCACTCGATCACGACAGCGATGATAGTCGGGCCCCTTCGAGTCATCATATTCGTCGGCCTTCGCATCGAACCGATCAGCGTGTTCGTCGATGGTCCGCTTCATACCTGCCATTGGGCTCGAAGGCCCAAGAGTCACTCGCCGTTCGTGCGACGATTTGCCGCGACGATGTCGAGCCAGGCAGCGAGCCCGGTGCGTATGTCTGCCTCCTCGAGGCCGACGAGATCGCCCAACGCCGAGGCCTCTCTCGGTGCGAGCAGTTGGAGATGGCTTACAGGCGACACCGTGATGACGTAGGGAGCGTCGTAGTGGTCGATCGTTTTCCAGAGACGATGCAGTCGATCGAGGTACCGCACCCGGTCGCCACCGTTCGATTTGATCGGTGCCAGGTTGAGCTCGATAGCGACCTCGTTTTCGCGGGCCTGGGTGGCGATACCTGGGTCGATGTCGGGCCCGTCGGGACCGATCGGATCTGTCAGCACGTCCACATGGTGTTGGCTGGAAACGAACCGGTTCATCGACTCACTTCCACCGGCTACGAGCAACATCTCGGTCTGTTCTCGCAGCTGTGGGAGCTGCCCGCTGATGTCGTCTGGGGTCGCCCGCGTCACCTCGATGCTCTCGACGACATCGATACCGAACTCCTCACGGATAGTCGAGGTCGGAGGTTCGTCAGCGAGTGCCCCCGAGTTCCGGATGATAACCGCGTCGTAGCCGAGCTGTGAGGCCGTCATGGCGAATCGTGACGCCGTCGAGGTTCCGTCGGGGTAGGCTGAGATGGCCTCTGCGAGTCCAGTCCAGGCGGTCATGGTTCTACCTTGAGCGTCTCGAGGTACGCGTCCAGATTCTCGATCGCAGCCGCTTTCCGGGCCGGATAGGCCTCGATCTTTGCCCGAACTTCGATCCCTGGGCCGAACTCGAGCACGCCCTCGGTGTACGCCGTTTGCTTGTCAAAGCGGACGAACAACTCGGTGTCCTCAGTGATTCGTTCTGACAGCTCTGCACGCAACCGGTCGAGCAGGCCATCGTCACGAATCCGTCCGAAGAAGCGCTCGATCGCAGCCGTCGTGGATAGCTGGAACTCGTAGATGTCGATCCGATGGCCGAAGTGGCCCTCGGTAACCGTCCGGTCGATGGCCGGTTCATCGTCCCCGCCGAGGGGAGGATACACCGCTTGGAGGGCGGAATCGACGCGGTCGGGCACCTCTGTTGCATACCGAAACGCCCGCACGTCGATATGATGGACCGGCGGGGTCGACATCGGGACCCTCTTACGCGTCGTCCTCGGCTGCCTCGGCCTCGTCGGCGTCCTCCTCTGCAGCGGCCTCAAGAAGATCGGCTGCAATACCGGTCTCTTGTCCATCCTCGAAGCTCACGGTGTACGTCGCATCTCCGAACATGGTCTCCATCACCTGTGTGATCGTACCGGTCTCCCCGTCAAACTCGCTGTGTTCGTCCTGCAGGACGACTCGATCGCCCTCATCAAACGTCATGCGCCGCGATAGCCGGGGATTGCTGAAAAGGTGACCGATTCGACCCACGACACGGCCAGGGTTGGTTTATGCACCCTGGTCGTTACGGTGCGTATGGATGGTGTCGTCACCCGGAACCCCGAATCAGCCGAGGACCCCGCCTTCGATGTGGTCTTCTACGAGGTGAAGGACGTGACTGGCAGACGCACCGATCCGCTTTCGTCGGCGGTGAACATGGTGTCCTGCCACGGCGATAGCAGTGTCAGTGAGACAGCCGAGTATCAGACCGTCGACGAGGCAGGTCGCCCCGCCACGAGGGATCGTCCCTATTTCGATTGGGGGTACGTCTGTCCGACGAACGAGCGGTATCGATCGGATCTCCTGACACTCATCGAGCGCTGTTCCTCGGTGAATCCAGCTGTTCGACTCGACGATGTCGGGTTTGCGAGACAGGAGTACTGTCACTGCGAGCGCTGCACGGAGGCGTTCGAGGCGGCCGATACCGATGACAGATGGGAGTGGCGGACCGCCGTGATTACCTCGTTCCTCGAGGAGGCTACCACCCGTATCGAGGGTCGCTCGTATCTGACGGTCTACCCAGATCCCTATCCAGGCCATCTCAACCGGCGCTCTGGCATCGAGCTACCCCACGTCGCTGCACTGTTCGACGAGATCGTCGTCCCGTTGTACGATCTGGCGTACGAGACGACGTACTGGATCGAGGTCATCGCATCCGGATTCAACGATGTCATCACTGGTGCTGATCTCGGAATCGAGATCTACGGCATCGACATCGAGGTAGACAACCTCGTTCACGCCCACGAGGTGGCCGACGCGTACGCCGATTCGGTGTACATCGCCTACGATGATGCAACGGCGAGGACGGTGGCAGACGCACTCGCTGATCGGTGACTACCGATTCAGCTTCGCTCGCCGAGGTAATCGGTGAGGTTCTCCCGGAGGATCGTCCCACAGTAGCTACATCGCACACCGTTCGCGAGCACGTCGAAGTGGCTCGTGACCGGTTCGTCACTGGTGGTGATGCAGCTATGGTTCGGACAGGAGAGGATGCCATGGACCTCTTCGGGCCGCTCGACGCGGCTCTTGTCGATGACCTCGTAGTCGCGAATGATGTTGATCGAGGCCTCTGGCGCGATCAACGAGAGGACGTCCACCTCTTCCTGACTGAGCTCGCGTCCCTCGATCTTGAGGATGTCTTTGCGTCCGAGGCGGTCGCTTGGCACGTTCATCGCGATGCTTAGGACGCTGTCATCGGAGCCATCGATCCCCAAAATGGCGAGGACGTTCAGTGCCTGGCCACCGGTCACGTGGTCGATGACGGTACCGTTCTCGATCTTGCTCACGCGCAGCTCGTGGTCGGTCATCGGTCTCCCTCCTCCAGGAGCAATTCGAGCAGGGCCATCCGAACCGGGACGCCGTTGTGAGACTGCTCGAAGTACTTCGCCCCCTCGGTCCCATCGATCTCCGGAGCGATCTCATCGACCCTGGGAAGTGGATGGAGGAGGGCCAGGTCGTCCCTCGCATCCGCCAGTACGTCCTCGTCGATCCGATACTGGCCTGCAACGGCCCGATACTCGTTCTCGTCGGGGAAGCGTTCGCGCTGGATCCGCGTCACGTAGAGGACATCGAGCATCGGGAGGATGTCGGCCATCTCGGTGTGTTCTTTCACGTTCGCCCCGGCCTCGTGTAGCTCGAATCGGATGTCCCGGGGCAGCCGCAGGCTCTCCGGGCTGATGAAGTGCTGGTTGACGTCGTAGTTCGTCAACGCGGTCGCCAGCGAATGCACCGTCCGTCCGTATTTGAGGTCGCCGAGGATGCCGATGGTCAGACCATCCAACCCGTGGTACTTGCGGATGGTGTAGAGGTCGAGCAACGTCTGACTCGGGTGATGACCGGCACCATCGCCACCGTTGACGAGGGGGACATCGACGAACTCCGTCGCCATCCGCGCCGCGCCCTCGCGTGGATGGCGCAGGACCATGGCGTCGACGTAGCCCTCGAGCACCCGCACGGAATCCGCGAGCGTCTCTCCCTTCTCGATACTCGATGCTTCGACCGCACCGAGGTCGACCACGTCGCCATCGAGTCGCTTGGCCGCAGACTCGAAGCTCAGGCGCGTTCGCGTGCTCGGTTCGAAGAAGAGCAAGCCGAGTAGAAAGTCAGAAACGGCCGTCTCAGCTCCAGCATCGATCTCCGCGGCCCGGTCGAGGATCGTGTCGATCTCGTCTCGATCCAGTTCGCTCGTGGTAATGAGGTGTCGCCGGTCCATCGAACTTTACGGGGAGCTACGCGACTAAAAAACTCCCCAATCCGACCTGGCAAACTGTTAAGTACGAGAGGAGACCTACGATGTTGACGCACATGGACTCGCTGGAGACCGGTATCGAGGTACTCGATCGCCGCCTTGGCGGTGGCTTACCGGCGGGTTCGATCATCGCGCTCGTGGCTCCGCCTGCCAGCAGCGCCGAGTTGCTGCTCTATGAGCTCACCGCCGCACGAGAGACGCTGTACCTCTCAACCGTGCGTTCGAGTGCTGCCGTACGGGATGCCTTCGAGGCGACGCGCGCGCCCACGGGCAACCCGGTCATCAAGGGGCTCGACGGCTCTGAGGTGCTCGATCAGGCCAATCGCGCCATCGGTCGATTGAGCGAGGACCAGGGGCTCATCATCGATCCGTTCGACCCGATCGAGACCCGCAACGAGACCCGTCTCGTCAACTTCCTCAACGATCTGCAGACGCATCTACAGAACACGAACAGCTACGCGATCGTCCACTGTCTCAAAGACGAGTACCACCCAGCGAACCGTCGCCTGACCCTGCACGCAGCCGATCTCATCTTCGATTTGGAGACCGAGGTCCGCGGGAACAACTTGGTCAATCGGTTGACCGTCCCGAAGAACCGGGCCGGTCAGGCGATCCCTGATGAGATAAAACTCGAACTCGTCGATCGCGTGGCGGTCGATACGAGCCGAGATATCGCCTGATTACTCCTCGAGGTCGTCGAGGTCGAGCTCGTCCTCTAGTTCGTCGATATCCTCGATGTCTGCGAGGTCCTCCAGACCCTCGCCACCCATCATGCCGCCCATGCCGGGCATCTGAGGCTGTCCATCGATGATCTCCTGGACGACGACTCGATCGACATCGAGCTGGTCGATCAACTCAGCGGCGATTTGCTGCTTGCTGAACATCCACTGCTGGTTCATCGTCAACTCGGGTGTGGCCTCGAGATAGAGCGATTCGACCTCCTCGAGCGTTGGTTCGGGCTCCTCATCCGCATCCTCATCATCAGCTGGCTCTGGTTCGACCTCCACCTCGTCCGTCTGGAACCAGAGGTCGAGATCGAGGTTGAGGAACGATTGGATCAGTCCGTGGGCCAGCTCCTCGCGATCATCGAGCTCCTCGAGCACTTCGATCTCGTACTCGATGTCGTCGCCGGCGAAGGGATGGTTGAAATCCACCCGGGCCCGCCCACCGATGATCGTCTCGACGAATCCGTTCTGTCCATCGATCTCGACGTACGCACCGGGATAGCGGTCGTCCTCGTCGATTTTGTCGACACTGATCGTTCGCACCTGATCCGGATCGTGCTCGCCAAACGCGTCCACTGCGTCGACCACGAGTGAGGTCGAGTCACCGGCTTCGAGCCCGATCAAGGCCTCATCGACCGGTCCGAGGAGGTGGCCCTCACCGATGACGACGACGCGAGGTTCGATCGTCTGGTTCTCATCGACGCCCTCTTCCTCGGCAACCTCCGGGTCGGTCGTGTCGACCAGCAGACCCTCTTCTACGGTATACGCGGTGAGATCGACCCTGACGACATCGCCTTCCTGGAGTCCATCGATGTCTTCCTCTGTCGGTTCTTCCTCGGTCTCAGCCCCCTGTTGGGCGTCATTCCCCGACGTATCGTCGGTCTGATCGACCGCTGTCTCCTCCGCTTCGACTTGCTCATCGTCGGATTCTTCAGACATGACTAAACCCTCCCGCGGTTGCCATTTAAGAATCTCGTTCTGGGGATGTCAACCTGGCGCAGCCCGTGGAAAGCCATTTTGTACTGTCAGGTGGATACCTCGGTGTGGACACGATCGAGGTCGAACGGAAGTACCGCTGTAACCACGACGATATCCGGGTGTCCCTAGCCGTCGCCGATTTCCTTCATGAAGAGACGATCACCCAGGAGGATCGGTACTTCGACCATCCAACCCGATCGCTTGCAGTGACCGATGAGGCGTTCCGGATCCGCTCAAGCACGGTACAATCCACCGGCGAGGAACGACATGAACTGACCTACAAGGGACCGCAACGAGGAACGACGGCTAAAACGCGTGAGGAGTTGACCACGACCATCTCGTCGCCGGCCACGATGACGTCGTTGCTGCATGCATTAGACTTCGAGTCGGTGGCCACTGTCGAGAAGCGACGAGAATATTTCACCCGTGGCGATGTCACGGTGACGCTCGATCAGGTCACCGATCTCGGAGAGTTCGCTGAGATCGAGTTGATGACTGACGAGGCGAACATTTCCCCGTCGGAACAAACGATCGACGACGTTGCAACCGAGTTGGAACTCCCCGAGGAGCGACACGTCGAGACGACCTACCTTGGGTTGCTCCTAGATAATTCATCACAGTAATAGATTCAGACGAGGGATTTTCGGAAGTTATAGAACCGAACGATAGCAACCCTGGTGTAATGACGAGTCGGAACATCCGAATATCGACCTTTGACCGTCCCTCTCCTCGCGACGAAGACGTCGAGATTGTCGAACGAAAGGGCTTGGGCCATCCAGATTCACTCAGCGACGGTGTCGCCGAACGGGTCGCCAAGCGCCTCTGTCAGGCCTACCGCGAGCGATTCGGCCACGTGTTGCACTTCAACACCGACGAGACGCAGCTGGTCGCGGGCCGCTCAGAACCGGCCTTCGGCGGTGGCGAGATCCACAGCCCGATCTATATCCTGCTCGTGGGCCGGGCCACCAAACAGTACGACGGAGTCACTTTCCCCGCCGAACGGATCGCGATGGAAGCGGCGAGAGAGTACATCGAGGAGACGGTTCCCCGCCTCGAGGTCGGCACGGATGTCGTCCTGGATGTCAGACTCGGTGAGGGAAGCGGGGATCTGAAGGAGGTCTTCTCGGAGGAATCCTCGGTGCCGGCGGCCAACGATACGAGCTTCGGCGTCGGGTTCGCACCACTGACCGATACCGAGCGCGTCGTCCTCGAGATCGAACGACAGCTCAATGGTGACTTCGCGGCGAGCAATCCAGCGATAGGCCCCGACATCAAGGTGATGGGCAAGCGAGAGGATGACGAGCTCTATCTCACGATCGCCGCCGCCATGATCGACGAATACGTCGAGGATCTATCTGCGTACCAGTCGATAGAGAGCGATATCCGGAGGTTCGCCCTCGACGTCGCGGCTGGCGAGACCGATCTCGACGTCGCTGCCGATGTCAACACGGCTGATGACTACGACGAGGGATCGATCTACCTCACCGTCTCAGGGACCTCCGCGGAGATGGGTGACGATGGGTCAGTCGGCCGTGGCAACCGGGCGAACGGCTTGATCACGCCGAATCGATCGATGAGTCTCGAGGCGACCTCGGGGAAGAACCCGATCAACCACATCGGGAAGATCTACAACCTCCTCGCCAAGGAGACCGCCGAGGACGTGGTCAGCGAGGTCGGGAACATCCGCGATCTCAGAATCCGGCTGTTGAGCCAGATCGGACAGCCCATCGATCGGCCCCAAATCGCCGACGTGCACGTCATCCCTGAATCGGGCACCTCGGTGACCGACATCGAGGACGATATCGCAGCGGTTGTCGACGACCGCCTCGCCTCGATCCCCGAGCTCACCGACCGGATCATCACCGGCGAGATCGATACGTTCTAGCCACGCGGGCGAAATCGCTTTCAGCCGGCGATACCTTTGCGTCCGTGTGGCATCCGTCTGTTTCGTGGGCGAGCCGGGCGCCGATCCCCGCGAGAGCCTGTTATCCTTCGAGACGGCCCGCCAGGCGCTGTCGACCTATGACCTGGCGCAGCCGTATGCGAATGCGCTCCAACTCGAGACGGTGAGCCTCGGGGCAGCCGTGGCACTCCTGGACGATCTCACCTGGTATCTCCGACGGACGGTGGACGATGCGATCGTGCTCGAGCCATCGATCGATCCGGCGGAGTGGCTCTCCCGCGAGCTTGCGACCGCCATCCGAGAGGAGCGGATCGATCCCGACGACACTGCCGAGCTCGTCAAGGTGTACGGTGTGGACGAGGGGACGCTGGTCGAACCGATGTACGCAGAGCGGCGCCGAGATGGCTCGATTCCAGCTTACGATCTCCGTGAGGTCGACTCGACGCTCGTCGTCCGGGTCAGCGAACGGGCGTTTGGCGGCCTCGCTACCCGAAGCTGACCTCGTCGTCGGAGCGGTGTGTTGTCGGATCTGAAGAGAGCCACGACAGCGCCTCGTCGATGTCTGTCATAGGCGGTCCACACGTCCGTCCCTGACAGGCGTAGATGGCGGTTTGCCCCTCGAGTGGCGTCCGATCTCGCCAGAGCGGGGGGATCTCCTCGAGACCGAGGGTCTCCGTCGCCGCCTCGAGGTCAGCCGGTTTTGGGCGGTGGGTGATGAGCACACGACGCGGATGGTGGTGGAGGCGGTGTCGCCAGTCGGTCGGGATCTCGTCTCCCACGATGGTAGCAGATGGTGGCCCATTGCGCCATCGATCGACTGCCAGGGCGAGTCCGGCTTGATCGATGCGCCCGGCGAGGTTCGACCCGCCATACGTCGATCGGATCGCCTCGACGACGGTCGAGATACGTTCATCATCGACAAAGCCGGATGCCGTCGCGAGCGCATCGAGCGTCAGCGCGATCGGAGACGGCGTGGAGCGGTCCCGTGCATCGAGCGTTTCGACCGGGGTTCGACCTTCGCCTCGCTGTGAGAAGTGCAGTGATTGCTCTGTTGGGTCCCAACATCGATCGAGGAGCTCGTCGACGAGGTCGAGACCGAAGCGAGCGGCGTCCCTCGAGCCGGTCGCCCAGTGGAGGTCGAAGGCCCCGACCGCGGCCGCGGCGTAGTCTGACAGGAAGCCAGGGATGGCCACGTCACCATCTCGATACCGTCGCCAGAGCTGACCAGTCTCCTGCTCGTACAGGCTCGACTCGACGAACGCGAGGGTCGATCGAGCCGTGTCCAGGTACTCCGGCTCATCGAGGAACACGCCCGCACGGGCGAACCCACTGATCGCGAGTCCGTTCCACGCTGTGATGACCTTCGAATCGCATCGCGGTTGCGGTCGGTCCGCACGGGCTTGGCGCAGCTGGTCGAGACCGTCCTCCAGGAGCTCCACGACCTCGTCGTGGGATAGCTCGTAGGTGTCGGTGAGTTCCTCCAGCGAACGATCGATCCGAAGCACGGTACCGCCGGCGACCTCCCGTTCGGTGGTGATGCCAAAGCGATCTGCGACGACGGACCGGGTGCGTGACTCGTCGATCGCGTCCTCGAGTTGCTCGGGGGACCACACGTACGTGGCCCCCTCTTCTCCGCCGGCATCAGCATCCAGCGAGCTACAGAACCCGTCGGACTCATCGCGGAGTGACTCTCGCATGAATCGAGCGGTGTCTCTGGCCGTTGCAGCGTATCGATCCGCCTTCAGTCGAGCTGCGGCTTCGGCAAACACGCCGAGCAAACTCGCGTTATCGTACAGCATCTTCTCGAAATGGGGTACCTTCCATTCGGGATCGGTGACGTATCGGTGGAACCCCCCACCGACGTGATCGTGTAAGCCGCCCTCGTTCATCGCATCAAGCGTTCGAGCGAGTGCACTGCGGTAGGCATCACGTCCGCTCGTCTCCCAGGCTCGCAGTAGCACCTCCAGCCGGAGGGGATGGGGAAACTTCGGCCCCTGCGATTGAAAGCCGCCGTTGTCGTGATCGATCGCCCGAAGCAGGTTGTTGGCGACCCCCTGGAGCAGCTCCTCACCGGTATCGGTTGGTGATGCGGTGGATTGTGGTTCGTTGGCAGTTCGAATCGCAGCGGTGATCTCATCGGCTCGTTCCTCGATATCGTCGCGATTCGTCTGCCACTGGTCGGCAATCTGGTCGAGGACCTCGATGAAGCCCATCCGTCCGCTCTGGCTTCGTTTCGGGAGGTATGTCGCAAGCTGGAACGGGCGGCCATCCGGTGTCAGCCAGGCAGAAAGCGGCCAGCCACCGCCTCCGACGGTTACCTGGATCGCGGTCTGGTAAAACTGATCGAGGTCTGGATGTTCCTCCCGGTCGACTTTGATGGGAACGTAGTCCTCGTTGAGGCGGCTGGCGACCGCCGCATCCTCGAAGCTCTCATCGGCCATGACGTGACACCAGTGACAGGCGGCATACCCGATCGAAAGGAAGATCGGGACATCCCGCTCTCTCGCGCTCTGGAGGGCGATATCGTCCCATGGTTGCCAGTGGACCGGGTTGTCAGCGTGATCTAACAAGTACGGACTCGCTGTTTGATCGAGGCGGTTGCGAGCGACCGCGTCGTCCGGCATACCTCGACTAGATGGTCGAAGCCTCTTAACCGACCCACGTTAGAGACGGACGGTAACCTTTAGGCGGACCTCCGCCGGTCATTCACTCATGAGCGAACGTATCCTGTTACTCGGTGGTGGCGGGCGCGAACACGCCATCGCTCGCGCCATCGCAGCCAGTTCCATCGACCATGAGTTCTATGCGGCAGCCGGGAATCGAAACCCCGGTATCGTCGCGCTGGCAGACGGCTTCGAGCAACTCGATGAGACGGATGTCGACGCGGTCCTGACGTATGCTGATCGGATCGAGGCCACGATCGCGGTCGTCGGCCCCGAGGCTCCGCTTGCGGCGGGGATCTCTGATGCACTGACCGACGCCGGTGTATACACGTTCGCCCCGTCGCAGGCAGACGCGCGTATCGAGACGGACAAGGCGTGGCAACGAACGTTCATGTCCGAGGCGGATATCCCCGGCTGCCCCTCGTTCGAGATCTTCGATGAGCCGACTGCCGCTGCGGAGTATGTTTCCGCCATCGACCACGATGTCGCGGTGAAGCCACAGGGGCTCACCGGTGGGAAGGGCGTTCGGGTGACAGGCGACCAACTCACACACGATGAGGCGGCAACCTACATCCTCGAGAGTGACTACGACGACTGGGTGATCGAGGAGCGCCTCGTCGGTGAGGAGTTCACCGTTCAGGCCTTCGTAGCGAACGGGTCGATCCGGACAACCCCGGCGATTCAAGACCACAAGCGCGCGTTCGACGGTGACGAGGGGCCGAACACGGGCGGCATGGGCAGCTACAGCGTCGGGTCCGACGAGTTACCGTTCATGACCGAGGCCGACTACAAGGCGGCCGTCGACATCATCGAACGGACGGTCGCGGCGCTCGAGACCTACCGCGGCATCCTCTATGGACAGTTCATGCTCACCGCTGATGGACCGAAGGTCATCGAGTTCAATGCGCGCTTCGGTGACCCTGAAGCGATGAACACGTTACCGGTGCTCGAGACGGATGTCGTCGAGATTCTCATCGCCGCTAGGGATGGTGAGGCACTCCCACCGGTGCAAGTCGATGGTCGCGCCACCGTCTGCAAGTACGCGGTCCCGGAGGGATATCCACTCGACCCAGCTAGCGGAACGAAGATCGCGGTCGATGAGGCGACGATCGATGCGGTCAACGCCCAGTTCGATGGGGCCGAGGACGCGGAGGCGATGTTGTTCTACGCGAGTGTCGACGACCGATCAGACGGGATCTATACCACGACCTCTCGCTCGTTTGCTGTCGTCGGACTGGCCGATTCGCTCACCCTCGCCGAGGAGGTCGCCGAAGCGGCACTGGCGGCTGCTGGCGATGGGGTCCGCATCCGACACGATATCGGGACTCAATCGCTGGTCGAGCAGCGCATCGAGCACATCAAACAGCTGCGAGAGTGAGTCCCTCAATCGGATTCCGATCGGATTCGCTGGACGCCCGATTGCATCAGATGGCGATTCGGGACGACGTATTCAGTCTGCTCATCTTCGATCCTGGTGACGAACACGTCGATCTCCTGTACGATCCCGGTAGCCCCGTCGAACGTCACCTCGTCGCCGATGGCAAACGGCTCGCGCAACAGCAGATAGATGCCGGCTGCGCCGGAGGCCAGGAAGTCCCGCATGGCGATGGCACCGAGAAACACGAACCCGAAGACGTACACACTCAACAAGATCAGCAGTGCGTTGGTATCGACGCCGACCTGCCCGAGGGCGATGAGGAGGGCCACGAAAATGATGCTGTACTTGACGATGAGGGGAATGACCGTGACGTCGGGAAGCTTGATGCCCTGGAGGCGTTCGGAGACGAGGATTTCGATCTTGTCAGCGAGCACCACCCCGATGGTCAGTACGATGATGGCCACGAAGAGATGTGGCAGCCAGGCGGTCGCGAGCCGCCAGAAGACCTGCGCATCCAACGCACCGAGCAGGAGGAACGCGGCCAGGGTTGCGGCGATGTAGATAAACAGCGACACCAATCGACCGATGAAGACGACGGTCGACGTTCCGGTTCGCTGCAACCAGCGCTCCGTGGCGGTCCCCTCGACGAGCGTTGGCACACCGACGAGGATCAGCAAACGGGTGATGAGTCGACCGATGACGAACCCGGCGATGATGCCGAGGACGATGACGAGCGCTGCCTGCACGAGCGGTTCGCCGACGACGTCAAGCGCCGCCTCGATGCCGTTAGTAATCCTCTGGGTCAAGCTCAAGGACGAGTTCACCCCCTTTGAACGCTCGAACTAGTCCATCGCTCTCTGAGAGTACGATCGCGACGGCATTCGTATCTCTGGTGATAGCCCCGGCCGCCATATGCCGGGCTCCAAGTCCCTTGGGGATGTCCACCCCCTCTGCAGATGGCTCGAGATAGCGGTACGCACTGACGATCTTCCCGGAATCACTGATCACGAAGGCTCCGTCCAGTCGGGAGAACTCCTTTAGCATCACCTTCACGATGGGGTCGCCGACGTTCACGTGGGATTTCTCGAACGGGTTGTAGCTCAATGGTCGACTCTTGTTCATCACCTTGCCAGCGTCACCGACGATAAACAGGGCGCCGACGGGTGATCCCTTCTGCCCCTTGCGACCGAGCTCGACGGCCAGTTCGATCACGTCACGGATGACGATCTCATCCGGCCGAGAGTTGACGAGAAGGTCGTAGACGCCAGACTTTGCCTCCGCATCGACACGGACGCGGCTGACAGTGTCGACCTCACCATCGAAGACGCTCGAGGCACACAGTACCGTATCACCATCGTCGATGTGCTCTCCTTCGAGGGCTCCCTCGATCCCGAAGTCGATCCGATCGCGGTGCTCACCGAAGGTGATCGGTAGCGCGACGAACCTCTCAGCATTCAGATCATTCGCTGGGGCGACGACGATGACCTCGATATCTTCGAGGTCATCGAACTGCTCGACGAACGAACTACTCGGGTCGAACAGTAAGACTGCGTCGACATTGTCGAACATCCGCTCGAATGGTGTCGACACATCTGTCATCTACTGGATGATTGGTGGGATAGATGAAAAGGGTTCTGGGGCGTTCACCTCGATTGTCGGACGGGTGTCATCTCACTGCCATGCATCGGCAGCAGACACGACTGCGTTTATAACGAAGGGGTTCACGTTATTCGGTAATGGTCGACGAGTCTCAGGTATGCGTGCTGGTTCCAACCCTGAATGAGGCAGAGGCCATCGAGGAGGTTATCGCCGGATTGCAGACGGAAGGGTTCGGACGCATCCTTGTCGTCGATGGTGGGTCGACGGATGGGACTCGGGAGGCGGCCAGAGACGCTGGTGCCGAGGTGGTACAACAGTCCGGGACCGGCAAAGGGCAGGCGATCACCGAGGCGGTCGAAGCGATCGATCGACCGTACGTATTGATGCTCGATGGCGATGGAACCTATCGACCAGCGGACGCCCGAACGTTGCTGGAGCCGCTCGTCGAGGGGACTGCCGATCACGTCATCGGCAATCGATTCCACGAGATGGAGTCCGGGGCGATGACCCGGATGAACCGCTTCGGAAACCGCCAGATCAACCGCCTCTTTCGACTCATCCATCGACGAGATCTCCACGACATCCTGAGTGGCTATCGGGCGTTCACCACGGAATCGTTCCAGTCCCTCGACCTCAATGCAGAGGGGTTCGGTATCGAGGCGGAGATGACCGGAGAATGCGCCAGACATGGACAGACCATCGTCGAGGTCCCGATCACGTATCGCGCTCGAGTTGACGAGACCGAGACGAAGTTACGGCCCGTTCGCGACGGGGCAGTCATCTTCATGACACTGTACCTCGTCGCCCGCAAGAACAACCCGCTGTTCTTCTTCGGAAGCCTCGGCTTGCTGGCCATTGCCGGTGGGCTCGGACTTGGGGCGTACGTCGGGTATCGATGGTACGTGGCCAACGTCTCCCATGAGGTCATCGCGCTGGTCAGCGCCTTCTTGTTGCTCTTTGGGTTCCTCCTGATCATGTTCGGTGTCCTCTCCGATATGATCGTCACACTCCATCAGGAGCAGCGCCAGCGCATCGAACGACTCGAGCAGGCTCTCGAACGCGAGGACTAGCCGGTCGATCAAGCGATTTCGATACGACCACACGTGGCTCCACACGAAGTACGTCGCACGGACGTCAGACGCTCGAACGAGAGCGGGCACTATAACTCTGCGTATATGGGGGCTCCACCTGAAATGAGTCGCACGGACGTCTGACGTTATTGGGCCCAGCCAACTGCTTCAGGACTGGCTCTCGTCTACGGGTGGCCGATTTGGATCGATGTCGATGATATCGAGCGGGAGCTCGCGGCCGTCTCGACCGAAGACTGCCACCGCGGTACGGTCCCACGGTGGGACGGCGATGAAGATGCGTTCAGCAAAGTCGTCGGTGACATCGATATCGAGCATCCCATCGGGATGTGAGATGAACACACCCGGAGTTTGACCGGGTGGGACGGAGACATCGACTCCGAAGACCGCCTCGATTGAGTCCCCGCTGTTTGGGAAGTAGAGATCAGTAAAGATCGAGGTTGCTGGATCGAGATCGAGTCCCTCGTCCACCTCGGATACATCTGTCACGGCCAGTCGAATCGTCACCGAGCCTGGTTCGGCGTCCTCGGCCATCTCGAGGAGGAGATCCAGCAATCCGGCGGTGATGTGGACCACGGTTGTACGACCTAGTTCAGCGGTTGGTTAACGCGTTTTGGGTGGCATATCATCGCGAGAACATCGTAGCGATACCCCTCGCCCATGCCCGTGGCAGCTTCCGGCGAGCGGTCCTGAGCGTGGTTCGCAACTCACCAGCTTCGAGCTCGAGCACCGGTTTGCCATGCCCAACGAACAGCCGACTGGGGTCGAGGTTGCCGAGTTGCTTGCGGGGTGGACGCAGTCGCATCAGTGGATGGGTACCCACCCGTTCACCCCCGGCCGTGAAGCTCGTCGTGGTTCCGATCGATTCGGGGACCACCAGCGTTCCATCCGCCGATCGCCACAGATACACCTCCTCCCAAAAGCGATTTGAGACGAGCCAGTCAACCTCGACCTCGGTGTTGCGCAGCACGGCATCGAGCGACGAGACGGGTTTGCCGATCGAGTCGGTGATTCGTTTGGCTCCATCCGGGACGAGGACGGGAACCTCGAACCGGTCAGCGAGCACCTGCGCGTCACGCGAATGACGGTCCATGAGGACCCCGACACCGTCGAGACCGCCCGTTGCCTCGATCTGTTCGTCGAGCCCGTCACAATCGACCGGATCGAGCGCGAATCGCCCCTCTTGCGTGTCCAGGATGACGCTCGCGCGCTTGATGGATTCGGCAGGATCAGCGATCCACCAGAGATCCGAACCAGCGCGCTCGATCGAGGGTGACGTGCTCATCACCGAAAATGAACGCTCAGCATCAATCAATGTACCGGGGGAGTAGCCCTAAGGTGGTCAGGAGGGAATCCGTATCCACGATGACACAGGCGGTATCGCTCGACTGGCTTACGCTCACCGGAGCTGATATCGAGCAATTGGCCTCGTATTACCGCGAGATCCTCGAGCTATCGCCGCGTCGTGCCGACCACCAGATTGCTGGACCACCCTCGACACATGTATTCGATACGCCACCGGGTGCGTTGTGTCTCCGCGAGCTAACGGCGATGCCAAATGGCGGTATCCATACCCACTTCGCGATCCGTGTCACCCCCGATCGCTACGGGCAGCTACACGAGCGCCTCTCCGAGACGGAACCGGTCATCGAGCGGACCTTCGGGGGACGACGATCGCTGTATCGGATCGATCCAGCCGGTCATTGCGTCGAATTCGGTGAGGATCCCGAGCTCGCCTCGGCCGTCGGGCCCGTTTTCGAGGTCGTCCTCGAGGTCTCCGACCTCGATCTGGCCGTCGACCGGTATCGACCCCTCGGGTTCGACCCGATTGACTCCGACGATACACGACCGCGTCGGCGCCTGCGTGGACCGTTCGATCTCGAGCTCTGGGAACCGCATCTAGGCATCGCGAACGCACGGGGAGGCTGTCACGTCGATCTCGGGTTGACGGTAACCGATCCCCACGCTGCCGCTCGCCACCTGGCACCGAGTGGCAAAACGCCAACCCAGCGGGATGGGCGCCTGTTCGTCAGGGACGGCGATGGTCACACGTGGTGGCTCGGCGAATCGGCTTAATTGAGCCGTGACGTGTCGACGTCGAACTCTGGCGGTGTGACGATAAGGAAGCCACGGAAGTGAACGAGCTCGCCATCCATCTCGTAGATGTCACGCGCGAAACTCGCCGCAAGCTCGTTGAGGTCGCCCTCAATCGCGAGCACCAGTAACTTCCCCGCCTCGATGGCAGCGATCCACTCCCTGGCCGGGGTCGATCCATCGAGGACGCCCAGTTCGACGTCCGTGTCCTCGGCCGAGATCGGCGCTGCCTCCTCGTCATCGAGTTGTTCCTCGACGGTTCTGAGGTCGAGGTCGAAATCTTCCATAGACGTATATCGGTACGGGTCCTGAAAAAGCCTCCCTCGGCGCTGTCAGTCCGTTGAGCGGCTCTCTTCGCAGAGCGTGGCCCAGGCACCCCGGTCTTTGAGTTGTGCCTCGAGGACCTGGGCGTAGTCGTCGACGAGCGCCTCCGCCTCGGCCCGTCGATCACCGGGTCCCGTCGATTCACCGCTGAGGAGCCCGGTGATCCGGTCGATCATCCCGTCTGAGGAACCCCCCTCCAGCGAATATGGATCGTGGGCACCTGGCACCTCGTTCGCCGCGTGAAGCGCCTGCTCGAGTTCGTCGACAACCGGCTGCAAGGACGCATCATCTGGCCGCTGTGGATCATCGATCTCGAAACCGATGAC
>CAZXER010000001.1:29274-59113 GCA_964639975.1 uncultured Halobacteriales archaeon
CCATCGGTCGTGATCGAGAACGATACCCCCGCGAGTTTGTCATCGTCGTTCAGGCGACCGGTCACCTCGATATCGACCGCCCCGAGGTCGGGACCGTCGTGTTTGTCTGCAGCCACCCGGAGCGCTGGGACGTAACAGGCGCCATAGGAGGCCAGGAGTGATTCGAGCGTGTCCGGTGCATCCTCGCCGGTCGGATCGATATCGATCGAGAACGACCGAATGGCGGCTGTGCTCTGGAAGCCAGCTGGTGATCTGGTCGAGACGGTGAGCGTCATATCCGTAGACTAGCGAGCCGAGACAAAATGTCTGGTGCTTGGTGCTGTCTTATTCACCGACGAGTTCACCGAGATCGACGGTCTGATCGCCATCGAGCACGTGAATCTCGGCGGACGAACCGGTTGCAGCGACCTCCCGGACGAAGCGATCGGTATCGACCTCGATGGGCGGGAACGTGTCGTAGTGCATCGGGAAGGCGACATCGACATCGAGCCAGTCGACGGCGATCGCCGCTTGCGCCGGGCCCATCGTGAAGTGATCGCCGATGGGGACGGCCGCCGCGTCGGGTTCGAGGAACGACCCGATCACATCGCGCATCTCGGTCATCAAGCTGGTATCGCCCGCGTGGTAGAACGAGAGTCCACCACTATCCTCCACCTGTGTGGGGACGGTCTCGCTGATGATGAACCCGGCCGGTAGATCGGCGGTTACCTCGTAGCCGGTATCGACGCCGTTGGTGTGATCGGCCCGATGCATCGTCACGTAGGTGTCGCCCGCTTCGATGGTCCCACCGAGGTTCATGCCGATGGTATCGGTGGCACCTATCTCGTCCTCGAAGTACGCGGCCAGCTCCGGGGTGGCGACGATCGTCGAATCGGTAAACGACCCGAGGTCAGCGATGTGATCGGCGTGGCCGTGTGTCACGAGTACGTAATCCGGCGAACCGATATCATCGGGTGTTGTGTCGGTTTTGGGATTATCGAAGAACGGGTCGATCAAGAGGGTGGTGTCCGACAGCGATACCTCCCAAGTCGAGTGACCATACCAGGTCAGCTCCATAGCATGTGACCGTACGGTGCACGACCGCTTAAAGCTGGGAGATACCCTAGGCGTTTCGACAGCCCCTTAGTTGACCACCGAATAGATTGGCGCATATGAGCGAGTGCATCATATGTGGCACCGAGGTCGAAGGTGCCGATATTTGTTCCCTCCACGAGGAGGACGTATTGTTCACGTTTACCGGCGATAGTCCGGAGCAGTTAGTCGAAGGCCGCTATTACGATGGAACCGTCGATGGGTTCGCCGACTTCGGTGTCTTCATCGATCTCGGCAACGGCGTCACCGGCTTGCTCCATCGAAACGAGCTCGATCAGCGCCTCGAATCCCTCGGCTGGGACGAGGGCGATCAGGTCTGCGTCCAGGTGACCAACGTCCGATCCGATGGGAACGTCGACCTCGGCCCGTCGATCAGGCAATCTGCAGCCGACTTCAGGGGCGCATTGACGCAGGGGCCCGACGATGGTCCAGCGCCAGATCCGATCAGCGAGAGCGACGGTCCAGTCATCTCCACCGACGATGCCCCGGTCGAGGACCTCGATCGGAGCCAGATCAGGTCACTCGATCGCTATCTGGGCCGAAACGTCGCGCTCGAGGGGGTCATCGAGGACATCCGCCAAACGGGAGGTCCGACGGTGTTTACCCTGGTTGACGAGTCGGGTTCAGTCGAGTGTGCTGCCTTCGCTGGGGCCGGTGTCAGGGCCCACCCGGAGGTCGAGGTCGGCGATACGGTCAGGATTCGTGGGAAGGTCGAGCACCGCTTCGACGACCATCAAATCGAGGTGGAGGGACTCGATCGGTTGACCGATGCGGCCAGCGAGACGGTTCGCTCGCGGGTCGTCGAGTCAGCGGTGATCCCCGATTCGATCGATGAGCTGCCGTTGATGTACGCGGATGCGGCGAATTTAGCGGTCGAGACCGACATCCGGGAAGCAGCAGCAGCGATAAGGAGTGCCATCAGCCGCGATCAGACCATCCGAATCCGCCATCCGGTCAGCGTTGATGGGTTCGTGTCCGCGTCCGCCATCGAACGGTCCATCGAGGCCGTGTTGAACGAACGTGCTGAGCCCGTGCCGGTCCACTCCCGGGTGCGTCGACGACCCGTCGAGGAGGTCGCCTACGATATTCCGGCTGCGCTCGAGGACGTCGAATCTGATTCGGACGACGAGCAACCGTTCATCCTGCTGGTCGATCTCGGGAGCACCAACGAGGCACGCGGAGCCTTCGACTTGCTGGAGCTCTTCGATGTGGATTTCCATGTTATCGACACGGCCAACCCTGACCCCCAACTGCTCGAGCGGGTGAGCCCGCTCGTGAACCCTTGGTGTGGCGAGGGAACCTATCCGATCCCGTCGACGGCCTCAGTAGCGATCAACGTCGCGGGACTGCTCGCAGAGGATGTCCGAGACGAGCTCAGGCACGTGCCTGCGGTTGCCGATCCGGCTGACTTACCCGAGAGCGCCGAGTTGTTGTTAGACGAGAGCGACTACGATCACGATGATATCGAAGCGATGCACCAGGCCATCACGCTCGAGGCGTTCTATCAGCCGTGGGGAGACAAACGGGCCCTGATCAGGCGTATCCTCTTCGAGCATGCAGCTGGGACGATCGAGCCCATCAGCGAGCAGTTCCAGACGAAGCTCGAACAGGCCATCGAGACGGCCAAGTACAACGCATCGGTCGAACCGGTGAACGGTTCGGGACTGGTGGTCCTCGATGCTGAGAAGTACGGCCAACGCTTCGATTTCCCCCCGCTACGGGTACTCCTCGATGGTCTCCTCGATGCGGATTCGTTCGATGCAGAGATCGCCGTCGGCGTCAACTCGGATACCATCGAACTGACGGGCTACTCGGGCAACCTCGCGCTGATCGCTCACGAACTGGAGACTCGCATCCAGGATGGAGGCATCACCCATACCGGTGGGAACGACGGACAGATCCGGTTCCTCCCCGGGTGCCGTGAGTCCGTCCTGGAGACCCTCCCCGACGCGATCGCCGCCACGGTCGAGTAGCCGACATCCTTTTCGGTGATTCGCCGCGAGTACAACTAACGATGGACACCCGCGAGGTAGCAACTGCGGATACGGATCCATTCGAGGAGGTCTGTCAGCAGTTGCTCTCGGAGATCCTCGCCGGCGACCTCGATCGTGATGACCTCGAACGTCGGAAACGTGAGGTCTGTAAGGCCCACGGTGGCGTCTCGGTCCCGGGCAATGGGGACATCCTCGATCGGGTGGATCCAGCCGATCGCGAGCAGGCAGAGGCGGTGTTACGGCGCAAACCGGTCAGGACGGCCTCGGGTGTCTCACCGGTCGCCGTCATGACGAGCCCGGCTCGGTGTCCACACGGGCGGTGTCTCTACTGTCCGGGTGGTCCCGATTCGGAGTTCTCCAGCGCCCAGAGCTATACCGGGCAGGAACCGGCAGCCGCGAGGGGCCAGCAGACCGATTACGACCCGTACCGCCAGGTCCAACTTCGACTCGCCCAGCTCAGGCACATCGGCCATCCGACGGACAAAGCGGAGTTGATCCTCATGGGCGGGACCTTCCCCGCCCGGAGTCACGACTACCAGGAATGGTTCGTCAAGCGGGCCCTTCGAGCGATGAACGACTTCGACCCGGTCGATCCACCGACACCCGAGGAGACACTCGACGGGTCCACGCCGACTGACTTCGCCTATCTCGAGGACGTGATCGCGGCCAACGAGCACGGATCGGTCCGGAACATCGCGACGACCTTCGAGACCAAGCCAGACTGGTGCGACGACGAACAGGTCGATCGGATGCTGCGACTCGGCGGTACGAAGGTGGAACTCGGCGTTCAGACGACCTTCGAGCGGATCAATCGAGAGCAGAACCGCGGTCATGGGACCGATGCGTCGATCAGGGCCAATCAGCGACTCCGCGATGCGGGGTTCAAGGTCGGGTTCCACATGATGCCGGGCCAGCCTGGCACGACCCCCGAGATGGCGCGTGCTGACATGCGCCGACTCTTCGATCGCCCCGCCTGGCGCCCGGATTACCTCAAGATCTATCCGACCCTGGTCGTGCCGGGCACGGTCGTCTACGACTGGTGGCGCCGCGGCGAGTTCGACCCGCTCGATTCCGAGCAAGCGGCGGACCTCGTCGCTGACCTCAAGGCGTTGTTGCCACCGTACACCCGACTCCAGCGAGTGCAGCGCGATATCCCGGCCGATCTCATTGCAGCTGGCGTCACCAAGTCGAACCTCAGACAGCTCGCCAGGCAACGCCTGGAAGATCGAGGTGGACGGTGTCGCTGTATCCGGTGTCGCGAGGCCGGCCATCTCGAGGACGAGATCGATCCATCCGCCCTCGACGAACGGGTTCGCACCTACGAGGCCGTGGGTGGGACCGAGCACTTCATCAGCGTCGAAGATCCCACGAGCGACGCGCTCATCGGCTTCTGTCGGGTACGCTTCCCGGGTGCGGTCAGACGCCCGGAGCTCGCAGGTGCGGCGGTCGTGCGCGAGCTGCACGTCTATGGGAGTGAGGTACCCCTCGGGGAGGAGGCCGATACCTGGCAGCACAGTGGCATCGGCCGGCGGCTGATGCGACGGGCTGAGGACATCGCCCGGCGCGGTGGCTACGACTCCCTGGCGGTCATCAGCGGCATCGGTGCTCGCGAGTATTACCGCGACAAGCTGGGGTACCGCCAGGACGGCCCGTACGTCTCGACCGATCTCGACTGAGGTCGTCCGCACTCCATCGGGCTTAATGGGTGTGCTCACCTCGTCACCGCCATGGAACCGAAGCGGGAGCTGGCAAGCATCGATATCGCGGCGGTCGTCCGCGAGCTCGATGCGTTCACGGGTGCCTTCTTCGACAAGGCCTACCTCTACCCCGATGCGGACCTGCTTCGGCTGAAGCTGCGCCACCACGACCACGGTCGTCTGGAGTTGCTGGTGGCCGTTGGCGACGCCAAACGGATCCATCTCGCCGATCCAGCCTCGGTCCCGGATGCGCCCACCCGTCCGCCGAACTTCGCCAAGATGCTTCGCAACCGCCTCGAGGGTGGGCGAATAGCGGCCATCGAACAGGTCGGGTTCGACCGGATCGTCCGGGTGGCTTTCGAGGTCCCTGATGGGACCGTCTCGATCTACCTCGAGCTCTTCG
The DNA here is from genome assembly GCA_964639975.1 of uncultured Halobacteriales archaeon. GTDB lineage: Archaea > Halobacteriota > Halobacteria > Halobacteriales > SKSH01 > CAZXER01. The sequence continues at coordinate 34,461 of CAZXER010000001.1, forward strand.
GTGAGGGGAACGTGGCCGTCGTGGGGACCGACGGCGATATCGTCGATTGCCTCAGAACCGTCCAGCTCCGCTCTCGGTCGGTGCTGCCCGGACAGCCGTACGAACCGCCGACCCAGCGGATCGACCCGTTCGACATCGACCGCGAGGCATTCGACGAGGTCATGGAGTCCTCGGATACCGATGTCGTCAGGACGATCGCCACGCAGCTCAACCTCGGCGGTCGATATGCCGAGGAGCTGTGTACCCGCGCTGGCGTCGAGAAGACCCTCGATATATCGAACGCCGATCGGGACACCTACGATGCGCTCTTCGAGGAGCTCCAGGCCCTTCGAGAGCTCCTCGAGACCGGTCGATTCGAGCCCCGGATCTACACGGATGAGGCCGGTGTCGTCGACGTGAGTCCGTTCGAGCTTACCGAGCTGGCTGCGCTCGACTGGACGTCCTACGAGACCGTCTCGGCGGCGATTGACGCGTACTTTCATCAGCTCCCCGAGCGGGCAACCGAGGACGACACGGACGACGAATCAGCGCTCGAAGCTGAACAGGCTCGTCTCGAGCGCATCCTCGACCATCAAGCGTCGACTATCGAGGAGTTTCAGGAGGAGGCCAAGCAGTATCGCGAGCAGGCCGAGTTGTTGTATGCCGAGTACGAGCTCGTCGATGAGGTCATCATGACCGTCCGGGAGGCTCGCGAGGCCGGTCACGGGTGGGGGGAGATCGAGGAGCGACTCACCGAGTTGGCCGACGATGGCGTCGAGGCGGCACAGGCAGTCACCGGCGTGGATCCCGAGACCGCACGGGTGCACCTCGCCCTGGACGGTGAGACCATCGCGGTCGCGGTTGACGATGGTGTCGAACACAACGCCAATCGCCTCTATCAGGAGGCCAAATCCGTCGAGGAGAAGATCGAGGGTGCGCGTGAGGCGATGGCGGAGACCGAGGCCGAATTGGACGAACTCGACAGCAGTGAAGAATCGCCATCAGCACCTCCCTCGGCAGACTCTCCGTCAGATTGGCTGTCGATGCGGTCGATCCCGGTCAGGCAGCCAGAGCACTGGTATGAGCGCTTTCGATGGTTCCACACCTCCGACGGGTTCCTCGTCATCGGTGGCCGAAACGCCAAACAGAACGAGGAGCTCGTCAAGAAGTACGCAGAACCGTACGACCGGGCGTTTCACACGCAGGCCCACGGCGGCCCGGTCACCCTGCTCAAGGCGACCGATCCCTCCGAAGCCGGGCGTGAGGTCGACTTCCCCGAGTCGAGTCTCACCCAGGCCGCCCAGTTCGCGGTCTCGTATTCGTCCGTCTGGAAGGATGGGCATTTCGCCGGCGACGTCTATCTCGTCCGACCAGAGCAACTGACGAAGGAGGCCGAAAGCGGTGAGTCGGTCGCCGCTGGCGGGTTCGTCGTCAGAGGTGAACGGGAGTACTACAACGACACCCCTGTCGGTGTCCGAGTCGGGCTGACGTGCGAACCAGAGACGCGGGTGATCGGTGGCCCCCCTGCGGCGATCGAACCCCACGTGGTCACATCGGTTGCGGTCGAACCCGGGCGCTACGCTCAGGCGGATGTCGCCAAGCGGATCTATCGATCGTTCCGCGAGCAGTTCACCGACGAGTCGTTCGTTCGAAAGGTCGCAAGCCCCGATCAGATCCAACACTTTCTCCCCCCGGGCACGTCGCGGATCGTCGAGGAATGAGCCAGGATGGCTACCTTCTTGGCCCCGTAGGGGGTGGCTTCGTTCATGCGCGTCGAGGCACGGGAGCCTGAGGACCCAACTCGCGAACGGCTCGCGGTCGTGCCCGATTCCACGGAGGATCTCTGGCATCTGCAGTACGTCATCGAGCCGGGCGATCGCGTCGCGGCCCAGACCAGCCGGCGTCTGCAGCGCGAGGACGACCAGATGCGCGACACGGGCGGGACTCGCGAGACGATCCACGCCACCATCGAGGTTGACGAGGTCGAGTTCCAGCGCTTCGCCGATCGCCTGCGCGTCGGTGGGGAGATCGTCGCCAGCTCTCGTGAGGACCAGCTGGGATTTCACCACACCATCAACGTCGACGTTCACGACGAGATCGAACTCGAGAAGCGGTTCAAACCGGACCAGCGCGCCCGACTCGAGGAGGCCGAATCGGCCACCGGTGACCCCGCTGTCCTCGTCGTCACCATCGAGGAGGGCCGTGCCGATGTCTTCGATGTGGCCCAGTCGGGGGCCAACCATCGCACGACCCTCGTGTCCGGCTCGGGAAAGCGAAGCGGCGAGTCGACGCGCCAGGAACTCTTCGCCGAGGTCGGTGACCTGATCGCCCGAAGCGACGCCGATGCGATCGTGTTCGCCGGTCCCGGGTTCGTCAAGGAGGACTGCCTCGACTACCTCCAGGACGAACACGTCGATGGCGCCGATCACATCCGAACGGTCGATACGAGTGCCACCGGGGAACGAGGGGTCCACGAGGTCCTCACCCGCGGGGTCATCGATGACGTCCGGTCGGAGACCAGACTCGCGGCGGAATCCACCCTCGTCACCGAGTTGCTCGAGCGCCTCCGCACGGAGCCGGCAACCGTCACCTACGGCCCTGAGGAAACTGCGACGGCAATCGAGTACGGGGCGGTCGAAACCCTCGCTGTCGTCGATGACGTCCTCCTTCGCGAGCGGACCGACGAGAGTGAGTGGGCGATCGACCTCGACGGGTTGGTCGAACGCGTGCAACAGCAAGGGGGCACTGTCACGGTCTTGACCGCTGAGGGGGAGCCCGGACAACAAGTGGAGAGCCTCGGTGGGATCGCCGCATTGCTCCGCTATCCGATCGATTGAGTGGCTGTTACGCAGGTTCGATCCTGATGGTCTGGCGGTCCGCCGCCACCCGGACCGTCCCCTCGAACTGCTCTGAGACGCTCTCGATCATCTCGGCTTCGCGACCGTTGCAGTGGGGGTACAGGTGGGTGAGGTAGACCCGACCGATCTCGCGATCTGAGAGCAACGCCCCCAGCTCGGCCGGTCTGGTGTGGTTCGATACCTCGACATCGTCCGGGAACGCACAATCATGGACCAACACGGCCGAGCCATCGGCCAGGTCGGCGACGGCCTCGCTGGCTTCGGTGTCGCCGGACAGGGTCACCATGTCGTCGATGCGATATGCCAGACAGTGGAGTGAATGGATGGTCTCGACGCTTTCGATATCGAACCCAGCGAGCTCGAAGGATCCCGCCTCGACCGTCCTCATCTCGAGGTCGAGACGGTCTTGCATGTAGTCGTGGACCTCGAAGAGGTCATCGAGCAACTCGGGTGTCCCCACCGGCCCGGCGATGGTCATCGATTCCGCACCAGCGAGCCACCGAGCCTTGAAAAGCGGCATGAGGTCGGCGACGTGGTCGAGGTGGTGATGGGTCAACAAGACGGTGTCAATCGATTCGTAGCCGATGCCGATCTGTTGCAGGCGGTGGAGGACGCCACTGCCACAGTCGACGAGGAGGCGTCGATCAGCGTCACTCACGACGACCCCGCTTTGGAATCGGTCGCCCGTGGGCATGGCCGCCCCGGTCCCGAGGAAGGTCAACTCCATGGTCGGTGGCAGGCACTCGTATCGCCGGGCCGATAAACCCCCTTGGGGGTGGGCTGTCCAAACCCTGAAGTCGGTTGGGCGGCAGGTTCACACCAATGGACTCGGGGCCGTTCGAGACGGTTCGCGTCGAGGAGGCGGGCGGCCCCACCGACGACGAGCTCTACGATCGACTGTCGACACCGGTGGCGCAGTGGTGGCAAGACGCGTTCGACGATGGCGATGGCCGGGCCTTCACCCGGCCCCAGCGCGGTGCACTCCCCGCGATCGCTGCCGGCGAGCATACGCTCGTCTCAGCGCCAACGGGTACCGGGAAGACCCTCGCGGCGTTCACCGCGATCATCGATGACCTGCTCCGTCGCCAACAGCGCGGTGACCTCGGTGACGGTATCCAGTGTATCTACGTGGCGCCGATGCGAGCGCTGGCGAACGATATCGCCCGCAACCTCGAACGGCCACTCGATGCGCTCGCCGAGGAGACCGAGGACGGTCACCCTCCGCTTCGCCACGAGATTAGACACGGTGACACGGCGGATTCGGCTCGCCGCCGGATGCGCGAGCGCCCACCACATATCCTTGCGACCACCCCGGAGTCGCTGGCGATTCTCCTCGATGCACCCCGGATGCGCGAGCACCTGAGCCGGGTGGAGTACGTCGTCATCGACGAGCTGCACGCACTGGCGAGTCGAAAACGTGGCGCCCACCTCGCGGTGAGCATCGAACGCCTCGATGCCCTGACCGACGTATCGCTCGTTCGCATCGGGTGTTCGGCCACGGTAAGACCCCTCGAGACCGCAGCCGCCGTCTTGACCGGGGCCGATGCCGACAGCGGAGACCCACGCCCGTGTCGCATCGTCGATGCGCGGGGTGATCGCCCGCTAGAGTTGACCGTCGAGGTCCCGACACCCGGACTACGGCGGGCACCGTATCTGCAGATCCAGGATGCGCTGTACGACCGTCTGGACGAGCTCATACGTGAGCACGATACGACGATCGTCTTCACCAACTCGCGAGCTGGTGCCGAACGGGTCGTCACAGAGCTCCGCGAGCGGTTCGACCACTACACTGGTGAGACTGCCGCGTGCCATCACGGGTCGCTCGGACGGGTCACCCGCGAACGTATCGAGGATGGGCTCAAAACGGGTGACTACGACGTCGTCACCACCTCGACGAGCCTCGAGCTCGGCATCGACGCCCCCACCGTGGATCTCGTCGTGCAACTCGGCAGTGCGAAGTCGATCGCGACGTTGCTCCAGCGAGTTGGCCGCTCTGGCCATCAGGTCGGATCGACGCGTCGTGGCCGGGTGCTCGTGACCGATCCCGACGATCTGCTTGAGTGTGCCACCCAGGCCATCAATGCTGCCTCGGGGGACATCGAACCGCTATCAATCCCACAGGCTCCCCTCGATGTCGCGGTCCAGCACGCTTACGGGATGGCGGTGATGGGGCCCCTCGCCGAGGAGGCTGTCTTCGATACGATACGCAATGCCTGGCCGTATCGGTCCCTGACCCGAGAGCAATTCGAGGCGATACTGGCCTATCTCGCGGCCGACGACCCGGACCTACAGACCTACCACGTCTATCCGAAGATATGGCGCGACGAGAACGGGCCGCCTCAGGATGACCGCCATCGACCGGAGTTCGCCGTCGGTGAACCGATCATGGGCAGCCGTGGCCGGCTCGCTCGGATGATCTACTACACGAACGTCGGCACGATCCCAGATGACCTGGCGTGTCAGGTCAGAACGGTCGATACCGACGAGTGGGTCGGCGAACTCGACGATGCGTTCCTCGATGCGATCGACCCTGGCGACGTCTTCGTGCTCGGCGGTGAGCGCTTCGCGTTTCGCTACCGCAAGGGCGGGACCCTGTACGTCGAGCGGACCGACCAGTCGGCGACCGTTCCACGCTGGCAATCGGAACGCCGACCGACCACCACCCATCTCGCCGACCGGACGCGAGCCCTGGTGGGATCCGTCGAATCCGCCTTCGAAGACGGTGGACCGGGGCGTGCCCGCAGGCTCCTGCGGGAGCATGGCGTCCTCACCGATGACGTGGTTCGCTCGGTCGTCCGCGAGCTTGAGACCGAACGTGAGGCGGGCCTGGTCACCGACGGCCGCCTCGTGGTGGAGGAGGTCATCGACGAGGGTGACGACCGGCGTCGGTACTACGTCCGTACCCGAGCTGGAGGTGGGGTAAACGAGTCACTCGCTCGGCTCCTCGCCGATAGGGGCCGGGAACGAACCGATGCCTCGATCCCGGTGGCCTTCGGTGACGATGGCTTCGCCCTCTCGGTTCCGACGAACTGTCGCCTCGATGTCGCCGGGACGATCCGCGACCTCGGCGAGTCAGCGATTCGTGAGGAGCTCCGTGCGTGCGTCCGCAAGAGCGAACTCTTCGAGCGGTACTTCCGGATCAACGCGGTCCGGTCGCTGCTCGTGTTGCGGCAATACGGCGACAGAGAGCGAACGCCTGCAGAGCAGCAGTTCAAGAGCGATCTGCTCCTCCAGATCGCCGACGACCTCCCCGCGTGCCCGCCGCTGACGGAGACCTATCGAGAGCTGCTCGAAGACCGCTTGGAGGTCGACCGCGTCGAGAACCTCCTGGAACAGGTGGCCGAGGAGGCGCTGTCCGTCGAGCATCATGCTCGGGCAACGCCCTCCCAGGCGGCTGCGGGACTCATCCGTCGACGCGGGAACGAAGGGGTCGTCGTCGACCCATCAGGCGACACCCGCACCGGTACCCCACCGGCAGTCGGCAACCGATGAGGCAACACCCCCTTCGGAACCATTATGGGTTTGCTGAGGGTTCTATAAAGTACAAATGACGGTGTTCTGGCTCGAGGACCTCGGTGGCGATGACATCGACCGGGTCGGTGGGAAGGCCGCCTCACTCGGCGAACTCAGATCGGCCGGACTCCCGGTGCCCCCGGCGTTCGTCGTGTCAGCCGATACGTATCGTCGGTTCATCCAGGAAGCAGGCATCGAGGATGAACTCATGGACGCGATGGAGATCGATACCGAGCGGACGGCCGCCTTGAACCAGGCCGAGGAGCGGGCCCAGGAGTTGATCACCGGGGCGCCGTTCCCGGCGGAGCTCGCAGACGAGATCCTCGCTGCGTACGACGAGCTCACCGGCGATGGACCTCCGTTCGTCGCGGTCCGCTCGAGTGCGACCGCGGAAGACCTTCCCGACGCGAGCTTCGCGGGGCAGCAGGAGACGTTTCTCAATATCGAACGCGACGGTCTCCTGGAGGCCGTTCGAGCGTGCTGGGCCTCGCTGTTCACGAAACGGGCCATCTACTACCGAGGTGAGCAGGGCTTTTCCCACGATCTCGTCGATATGGCTGTCGTCGTCCAGCAAATGGTCGATTCCGAGGCCAGCGGCGTGATGTTCACGAGTCATCCCTCGAGTGGCGAGGATCGCGTCGTCATCGAGGCTGCCTGGGGCCTCGGCGAGGCCGTCGTCTCGGGCTCGGTCTCCCCGGATAACTACGTGCTCGACCGCGAGAGTGGCGAGCTCATCGAGCACACGATCGCCACGAAGAAGCTACAGTACGTTCGTGACCCGGACACCGGCGAGACGATCACACGAGAAGTGGACGACGCCCGCCAGGACGAACGCGTCCTCGACGACGCAGTTCTCGACGAGCTCCGAGAGATCGCCATCGAGGTAGAGGCCCACTACGGGAGCCCACAGGACGTCGAATGGGCGATCATGGATGATTCGATCTACATGCTGCAGTCGCGGCCGATCACGACGATCGAGTCAGCACCGACGACGGCGACCGCTGACGGCGGCCAGAGCAGGGGACAGTCCGTTGGCGAGAACCTCCTTAGCGGGCTCGGAGCCAGCCCGGGGACGGTCGGCGGTGTCGTCCGCATCGTCGAGAAGCTCGACCAGCTCGATCAGGTCGAACAGGGGGACATCCTCGTCACCGAGATGACCACGCCGGACATGGTCCCCGCGATGCGACGGGCGGGTGCCATCATCACCGACGAGGGTGGGATGACGAGCCATGCGGCGATCGTCTCTCGCGAACTCGGCGTCCCGGCCATCGTCGGGACCACCACGGCCACCACCGCGCTTGAGGACGGTATGGAGGTCACCGTCGACGGTAACAAGGGGAAGGTCACGGCTGGGCTCATCGAGGAGGTCGAGGAGCCAGAACCCGTCGAGGACGTCCGCCCGAAGACACCTGTCAAGCCGATGACGGCCACCGAGGTCAAGGTAAACGTCTCGATCCCCGAGGCGGCCGAGCGAGCCGCTGCGACGGGCGCCGATGGGGTCGGACTGTTGCGCATCGAGCATCTCGTGCTGTCACTCGGCATGACCCCGGAACGCTACGTCGACGAGGAGGGGGAGGACGCGTACATCGACCAGCTCGTCGACGGCATCCGCGTCGTCGCCGAGGAGTTCTATCCGCGTCCGGTTCGAGTGAGGACACTCGATGCCCCAACCGACGAGTTTAGACAGCAACCCGGCGGCGACGAGGAACCCAACGAGCACAACCCGATGCTCGGGTACCGCGGTATCCGCCGGAGCCTCGATCGACCGGAGATGTTCAAGCTCGAGCTCCGGGCATTCAGCCAGCTCTACGAGATGGGCTACGACAACGTCGAGATCATGTTCCCGCTGGTGAACGACGCCTCCGATGTCATCGGTGCCCGAGACCTGATGGAGTCGGTGGGGATCGATCCGGATGGTCGTACCTGGGGGGTCATGATCGAGACGCCAGCCAGCGCACTGGGGGTCGGTGAGATGGCCGATGCCGGGATCGACTTCGCCAGCTTCGGCACGAACGACCTCACCCAGTACACCCTCGCGGTCGATCGCAACAACGAGCTGGTCGCCGATCGCTTCGATGAACTGCATCCCGCGGTGCTCGACCTCATCGAGATCACCATCGAATCCTGTAGAGAGCACGGGGTTGCAACGAGCATCTGTGGCCAGGCCGGCTCGAAGCCAGCCATGGTCCGCTTCCTCGTCGAGACCGGCATCAGTTCGATCAGCGCGAACATCGATGCCGTCAGGGACGTCCAACACGAGGTCAAGCGCGTCGAACAGCGCCTCATCCTCGATTCCATCCGGGACTGACGGTCACACCGAACACAATTCCTAAAGTACCGTCGGAGTCTTTGACACTGACATGGAACGCCGGCCGGAGGACTTCTCTCGCGTGCTGTCCTCGATGTGTACGAGGCCGCATCCGGCCGCTCGTGCGGCCGCTGAGACCTTCTTAGCCACCAACCCCGGCGATCCAGGGACGTTCCCCTCGGTGGCCGCACTCGAAGATGAGGCGGTATCGATGCTCGGCGAGATCGTCGGCTTACCGGAGGCGGCTGGGTACATCGGTACCGGCGGCACCGAGGCGAACCTCCAGGCTGTCAGGGTTGCCAAGTGCCTCGCCGAGACCGATACGCCGAACATCGTCGTGCCGACCTCGGCCCACTTCAGCTTCGACAAGGCGGCCTCGATCCTCGACGTGGAGCTCCGTCGGATCGAGGTCACCGACGAGCGGACGATCGACCTCACGGCCCTCAAGAATCAGGTCGACGAGGACACGGCGCTGATCGTCGCCGTGGCCGGAACGACCGAGTACGGCCATATCGACCCGATACCCGAGGTGGCCGATCTGGCGAGAGAGATCGACGCACGGTGTCACGTGGATGCCGCCTGGGGTGGGTTCCACCTCCCATTCACCGACCATCAGTGGCACTTCGATCACGCCCCGATCGACTCCATGACGATCGATCCCCACAAGGTCGGACAGGCGGCCATCCCAGCCGGCGGGTTCCTCGTCAGGGACGAGTCCGCGCTCGACGCGCTGACCGTCGAGACGCCGTATCTCGTGACAGACAGACAACCGACCCTCGTTGGCACACGCAGTGGGGCCGGTGTCGCCTCGACGGTGGCGGCCCTCGAGGCGCTGTGGCCCGATGGCTATCGGACGGAGCACGAACGGGCGATGGCGTTGGCCACGTGGCTCGTCGACGAGTTCGAATCTCGGGGTATAGACCCTGTCGAACCGGTCCTGCCCCTCGTCTCAGCCTCGATGGATCGATACACCTTCGAGGCGCTTCGCGATGAGGGCTGGCGCATCTCGCGGACCCGGGCAGGCGAGGTGCGCATCGTCGTGATGCCTCACGTCACCCGCCCACAGCTCGAGACGTTCCTTACCGATCTCGATGCCGTCATGACCCAGCAATCAACGGACGTCGTGGCGGAGGACTAGGCCGCTCGTCTCCGGGCGTCAGTCCTGGATGTGGTGCCCACGAATGGAGACACCGGAGCCATCGCGTACGGTACCGATGATCGAGCCGCCTACGGCGTCTGCGGTCGCCTCGGCATCGCTGGGCTCGACCGAGAGTACGAACCCAATGCCCATGTTGAACGTCTTGTACATCTCCTCGTCGGCGATATCACCGCACTCCTGAACGAACTCGAATACCGGTGGGATCGCCAACGGATCGTCGATCTCGTAGTGGTGATCGCCCATTCGAAGCAGGTTGCGCACCCCGCCCCCGGTGACATGGGCACAGGCGTGCACGTCGAAGCGACGCATCACCTCGATCACCTCGGTGTAGATGCGTGTCGGCGTGAGCAGGCGCTCGCCGATGGTCTCGTCGGTGTCATCCGGAAACGGGTCATCGTACCCGTATGATCGGGTAACGGCCGTGCGAGCCAGTGTGAGGCCGTTCGAGTGGATACCATTCGAGGGGAGCCCGACGAGGGTATCGCCGACGCGTGCCGCCCCTGGTGGTCGCTCGCCGGGTCCGGCGATACCCATCGCGGCACCCGCCAGGTCGACGCCGTCGATCACGTCGGGCAAGATCGCCGTCTCTCCGCCCATGAGGGAGATGTCCGCCTGGTCGGCCCCGTCTGCCAGCCCGACCCCGATCGCCGCAGTCAGGTCCTCATCGGGCGCCTCGAGCGCGAGGTAATCGACGAAGCCCACGGGTCGAAGCCCCTCGGCGATGAGGTCGTTGACGTTCATCGCGATGCAGTCGATCCCGATGGTCTCATACGAGTCGAGCGCCTCCGCGACGAGCAATTTCGACCCGACGCCATCGGTCGTCAGGCCGAGTTGGATCTCGCCCAGGTCGAGCACGCCCGCGTACGACTCGTCGCCATGCTCGCCGACCGCAGTGAGCAGTGCCGAAGTGGCTGCCTCGGAGGCCTCGATGTCGACACCGGCCTCAGCATAGGTGAGGCCGTCGTCCTCGTCAGTCATGGTCGTAACCCCTGACGGACGAAGCAAAAACGCCCCGGTCCGCGTCCTGTCACAATCTATACCCGGCCGTGGAGCAAAGTCGGGTGTATGACTACGTTCCAGGCAGGCGATATCACTCTCACGAAGGTTCGGGAGTACGTCTGGGAGATCGAACAGGAGGGTGCGATGCGGGTTCCAGCGCGTATCTTCGCCAGCGAGGAGCTCCTCGAGGAGATTTCCGACGACAAGACCCTCCAGCAGCTCAAGAACACCACCCACCTGCCCGGGATTCAGAAGTACGCGATCTGCATGCCCGATGGCCACCAGGGATATGGGTTCCCCGTCGGTGGTGTCGCGGGTATCGATGCCGAGGACGGGTGTATATCTCCCGGAGCGATCGGATATGACATTAATTGTGGCGTCAGATTCGTGAAAACAAACCTCGAGTACGAGGATGTCAAAGGCAAGGAGGAGGAGCTCGTCAACGCGCTGTATGAGGCGGTCCCCTGTGGCTTGGGCGCCGGCGGCGTGGTCGAGACCACCGTCGACACCCTCAACGACATCCTCGAGCTCGGCCCGCAGTGGGCCGTGGAGAACGGCTACGGTGTCGAACACGATCTATTGACGACCGAGGACGAGGGACAGCGACCGGAGGCGGACCCGAGCAAGGTCTCCGAGAAGGCCAAGAACCGCGGCAAGAACCAGGTCGGCAGCCTCGGAAGCGGCAATCACTTCCTCGAGGTTCAACGCGTCACCGACGTCTTCGATCAAGAGGTCGCCGCAGCCTATGGCCTGGAGGAGGACCAAGTCGGCGTATTGATCCACTGTGGGAGTCGCGGCCTCGGCCATCAGATCTGCACCGAGTACCTCCGGAAGATCGAACAGCGCCACCAGGGGCTATTGCAGCAGCTCCCTGACCGAGAGCTCGCTGCCGCCCCGGCCGGCTCCCAGCTCGCGGAGGACTACTACGGCGCGATGTGCGCGGCGATCAATTTCGCCTGGACGAACCGCCAGCTCATCATGCACCAGGTGCGCATGGTCTTCGAGGACGTCTTCGGCGAGGACTGGGAGACACTCGGGATGGCCCACCTCTACGACGTCGCCCACAACATCGGCAAGCGTGAAGTACACGAGGTCGACGGCGAGGATCGACCGTTGTACGTCCATCGAAAAGGGGCAACCAGGTCGTTCCCGGCCGGCCGGGAAGAGGTGCCTCGTGAGTACCGAGACGTCGGCCAGCCGGTGATCATCCCCGGCAGCATGGGGGCCGGATCCTACATCCTGAGCGGCGGTGAGCAGTCCATGGAGATCTCCTTCGGATCGACGGCGCATGGCGCTGGGCGGTTGATGAGTCGGACACAGGCGAAACAGGAGTTCTGGGGTGGCGACGTACAGCGCGATCTTCGCGAGCAGCAACAGATCTACGTAAAAGCAGAAAGCGGCGCGACCGTCGCCGAGGAGGCACCCGGCGTGTACAAGGACGTCGACGAGGTCGTTCGCGTCTCGAGCGAACTGGGCATCGGGTCGCCGGTGGTCCGCGTCTTCCCGATTTGCAACATCAAGGGCTGAACACTGTGGCTGCTTTTTGTGCGTTGATCGTGGGACAGTGGGCTGGCTACTAGCTCCTCGAGAGCGTGCTCATCGAACGTGATCCTCCCGGATGAGCCATCACGTTCTGCTCGATGACGCGACGGAAGGGTTTTTTGAGTAGGTCCACCTCCTTGCTGACATGATAGACGAGACGGTGGAGCAAATCGAGGACATGCGTACCCACAGCTCCTCCGAGGTTGCGGTCACCGCCCTCGAAGCGCTACGGAACGTCCCACGGGGCGACCACGCGACGGTCGAGGAGTACCTCCGGTCGCTGACGCGCAACTGCCGCACCCTCAGACATGCCGATCCTTCTCATGCCAGCCTCTACACGGCGACGAAGTCGGTGGAAGCGGCGGTCGAGGCGGCAGACCCATCGAGCGTCGAGGCGGCACGGACGGCCACGCTCGAGGCGATCGAGGACGTCATCGCCTCGATTACCCAGGCGAAGGAGCGGGCGGCCGAGGAGGCCGCCACCCTCGTCGAACCGGGTGGAACCTACCTCACGATCGATTACTCGACGACGCTACTCGAGACACTCGGGCAAGCCTCGCTCGATCCGAGCGATCCCGCTATCGTCTACACGATGGAGGCCAGACCGCGCTATCTGGGGCGCAAGATGGCCCGCGAGCTGGCGACGTTCGACGGGGTCGAACCGAGGCTCATCGTCGATAGCGCCGTCGGCCGGGTGATCGACGCCTGTGACGCGGTCCTCGTCGGGATGACCTGTGTGGTCGAGGACACCCTCTACAACCGGGTGGGCACCTATCCGACCGCGCTCGCAGCGGCGGCGACCGACGTTTCGATGTACGCCGTCGGCGCTGATGCGAAGGTAGTCGGCGATGCGTTCGTCTTCTCAAGCGAGGAGCGCCCACCAAGTGAGGTCTCACTCGAACCGCTTGAGGATGTTGTCATCGAGAACCACTCCTACGATGCGACCCCGGTCTCGCTGCTCACGGCCGTCATCACCGAGGAGGGCCATCGCTTCACCGACGCGTGAGTCTGGTACTTTAAGTCCCGCCTCGCGGAGGTATGAACATGCAACACCGGGATGTCTCGTCGATTCCCCCATTTCGCCCCCGGAGTGAGGAGTCCTGGCTCGAGACCACTGATGACACCCTTCGGTTGGGGACGAACGAGAACCCACTCGGACCAAGCCCACGAGCCGTCGAGGCGGTCAGGCGGGATGCGACGCGGATGCATCGCTACCCGTCCCGCCCGCATGCCGCCCTTGATCGGGCCCTAGCAGACCAGTGGAACGTCGAAACCGAGCAGATTTGGATCGGGGCGGGTGCGGTGTCGGTCATCGATACGCTCACGCGGGCGATGGTCGAGCCGGGTGAGGCCATCCTCCGCCCCGAACCTGGGTTCTCCTACTTCGGCCGGAGCAATCGGTCGCACTACGGCACCGAGCGGACGTATCCGCTTCACAAATCGGACGACTTCGCGCTCGATGTGGACGAGCTGCTCGCGACCTACGAGGGCGAGCCGATCGTCTATCTGAACTCGCCGCACAATCCGACCGGTGCCACCGCCTCACTCGAGGCGATGGAGGCGGTCGTCCAGGGGACCGATGACGAGACGCTCGTCGTCGTGGACGAGGCGTATGGCCACTTCACCGACGACCCAAGTGCGGTGGGGCTCATGCGGGAGACCGATCGGGTCGCGGTGTTGCGGACCTTCTCGAAATCACACGGTCTCGCCGGTGCCCGAATCGGCTATGGCATCATGCCCGAATCGATCGCGCCAGCGTATGATCGGGTCTCGACTCCCTTCGGTGTCAGTCGGATGGCCAGCGTCGCCGCGTTGGGTGCGCTCGAAGATGATTCGTTCCTCGAGCGGTCGGTCGCGGTTGCCCGAGCGTCTCGGTCGTATCTCCACGAGCACATCGATTGTCGAACCTGGGCCAGCGAGGCCAACTTCGTGCTCGTCGAGGTGGGCGATGCACGGTCGGCCACCAACCGCCTCGAAGACGCCGGCCTCGAGGTAAGAGATTGTACGCCCTTCGGGCTCGACGACTGTATCCGGATCACCGTCGGAACGTCAGAGCAAACGCGGCGGGCCGTCTCTATCGTCAACGCGGTGATCGACTGATGCGGGTGGCCCTGACGGGAACTCCCGGCACGGGCAAGACATCCGTGAGCGACCGCCTCGACGTGGCCCTCGAAATCGTCCATCTCGGCGATGTCATCGAACGTGAAGGGTTGGTCGCCGAACGAGATGAAACGCGAGGCACCGATGTCGTCGACGTCGAGGAGTTGATAGCTGAAACGAGATCGATGGACGAGGTAGTCTTCGAGTCACATCTCAGCCACCACCTGCCGGTCGATCGGGTGGTCGTCCTGCGATGTGATCCAGCGGAGCTCGAAGCGCGCCTGCGCTCTCGAGGCGAACCGACAGGCACGATCGAGGAGAACGCCGAGAGCGAGGCACTAGACCTTATCCTTTCGGAAGCCGTGGCCCGACATGGTCGAGACGCCGTGTACGAGATCGATACCACCGAGCTGGACCTCGATGCGGTGGTGGCTGCGGTCGAGGCCGCGATCGAGGGATCGATGGAGCCCCGCGCCGGAACCGTCGACTTCACGGGATATCTATGACGCTGGAACGACTCAGACCGGGTGCCGAGGCCGTGATGCGCCCAGCCGTTCGACTGAGCCTCGCGGTGGGGGCGACTCCCCACTCATTGAGCGTGGTCGGCTTCCTCTGGGCCATCGCTGCAGCGGTCGGATTTTACCTCGGTCCCACCGATTGGTGGTGGTACCTACTGGCCACCGTCTTCGTTGCCCTCAATGGCGCGTTCGATCTCCTCGATGGGGCGGTCGCCAGGGAACTGTCGGTCTCATCCAGCGCCGGTGACGTGCTCGATCACACGCTCGATCGCTACGCAGATATCGTGCTCGTCTTCGGCCTGGCCGCCGGTGCTGAGTCGTATCTGCTTGGCTTTCTCGCCGTCACCGGTGTCGTGATGACCTCCTACCTTGGCACCCAAGCACAGGCGGTCGATTACGGGCGGTTGTACGTGGGGGTACTGGGTCGATCCGATCGGCTCGTGCTCATCGGACTCATCGGTGTCGTGATGGCGGTGCACCCCGAATCGATCTACGAACTACCCGCTGTCGACTGGTTACTCCTGCTCTTCGCCGTCGTCGGTCACCTCACGGCGGTGCAACGCTTTGTCGTCCTCTGGCGAGGTCTCTCCTAGGGCTGCACATCATTTATGCGGTCGTGGCGTATACGTCGAATATGGTCCAGTGTGAGATGTGCGGGGCCGAGACGGGTGCGCCGAAGACGATCAAGGTCGAAGGGGCAGAACTGGACGTCTGCGACTCCTGTGCCGAGCTTGGAACGGAGGTCTCGCAGCCGACGAGTAGCTCCACGTCCTCGAAGTATTCGACCAGCTCGTCCCCATCGACGAGCGACGGATCCTCTCGATCGAGTGCCACCTCGTCGTCGACCCCCTCAAGCGGGGGAGCTACCGGCGGTGGCACCTCCACGGGTGGCGGCGGTAGTGAGGATATGTTCGATTCGCTGGGCGAGATCGCCCAGGACTACCACAGCCGGATCCGTTCGGCTCGTGAGGACCGCGGACTGAGCCAGGAGGAGCTCGCGGATGAACTCAACGAGAAACGCAGTCTCATCAGCAAGCTAGAGCGCGGCGACATCCTCCCCAGCGACGCGATCCAGTCCAAGCTCGAACGCTTCTTCAGCATCGACCTCACCAGTGGCGGTGAGGAGACCGATGAATGGTCGAGCGATGAGGGGGACCAGTCGTTCACCCTCGGTGAGATGGCCGAGCGCCGCGAGTGACCGCTCGTCCGTGTCGCAACCGTTTTGCACCAGCCCCGGGGAGGTTCCTCTATGTTCGTGCTGGTCAACCTGAAGGCGTACCGGTGCGACCCTGCGGCGATCGGCGAGGCAGCCGCATCAGTCGACACCGAGGGCTCGGTGGGTGTCGCCATCGCCGCCCAGGCGAGTGACCTGTCGACGGTGGCGGCTACCGGTGTCGAGACGTGGGCTCAACACGTTGACCCGGTCGACTACGGGAGCCATACCGGTTCCGTGTTGGCCGATCGGGCCTCGGCTGCCGGGGCCCAGGGGACCGTGCTCAACCACTCAGAACGTCGCCTCAAGCTCGCAGACCTCGAGACGGCGATCGAGGCAGCGAATCGAGCCGGTCTACAAACCTGTGTCTGTGCCAATACGCCCGAACAGGTTGGGGCTGTGGCGAACCTCGAACCGGACGCCGTCGCGATAGAACCGCCGGAACTCATCGGGACTGGTACGCCGGTGAGTCAAGCCG
Source organism: uncultured Halobacteriales archaeon (assembly GCA_964639975.1). Lineage (GTDB taxonomy): Archaea > Halobacteriota > Halobacteria > Halobacteriales > SKSH01 > CAZXER01. The sequence goes on from CAZXER010000001.1 coordinate 51,128, forward strand.
ACCCCGATATCGTCCTCGATGCGGTCAACGCCGCCCGGACGATCGATCCATCGGTCTCCGTGTACTGCGGTGCTGGAATCTCGAGCGCCGACGATATCGCCGCAGCTGCGGACCTCGGCGTCGAGGGCGTCCTCCTCGCCAGTGCGGTCGCCACCGCCGATGACCCGGAGGCAGCCCTCCGAGACCTTATCACTCCACTTACGTCGTAGTCGCTGGGTTGTCAGTTTCGTCCCTTGCATGCTGCACACAGGCGATGAGTACCAGCACCATCGCGAGCAGGGCGATCGATGCGAACGACAACGCCCGATCGGCGAGGAGGTGGATCGATTCGACGAGTCCAGCGGGCAAGGGGAGCGCCTCGAGGGTGGCAACGATGATTCCCGGTTGCAGTGGGACGAGCATCAGGACCATCCCGGCCAGCAGCCATCGTCGTGGACCGCCCGCATCGAGCGCGAAGACGAGGACGATGAGCGGGAAGTAGAGGTACAACAGGTGGTTGAGGTTCGAGGAGGGAAGCGCGATCAACACGCCAACGAGCGTCGCGAGGAACGCCACGTGTCGATCAACTCGCGTCTCGCTTCGCTGGTACACGAACCAGAGGAGTGGCGCCACGATGGCCACCGAGACGACCAGGAACGTCGCCGGTGGCGCCCCCTGTAGGAGGTTGGAGATCGGTCTGATGAGCGTCACCGAGAAGAAATCGGGGCTCACGCCCTCCGCGTAGGCCTGGAGTCTGCTCCGGTCTCCGAGGATGAGGGCGACGAAGGACTGGTTCGTCTCCAGGCCGAAGACGAGGATGCTGGCGAGTGCAGCGACGAGTGCGGTACCGATCGCCACGGCGATCGCCCGCCATCGCCGCAGCCAGAGCAACCAGAGGCCAAAGGCCGCCGGAAAGAGCTTGATGATGGCGGCGAGCGCAAGGGTTCCACCACTCGTGAACGCACGTCGATGCTCGAGCCCGAGGAAGACGCCAGCGACAAGCAGCGCGACAAGCGGATCGATCTGTCCGAGACCGATGTTGACCAGCGGGTATAGACTGGCCAGCCCGAACGCGACGATCAGGTAACGATCACGGGCAGTGAGGGACACCCCGAGGACGTCGAGCTCGCGAAGGGTCACGACCGCGAGGACGGCCAGACACGCCACGTTGATGAGCGAATGAAGCACGAAGGCGAGCTCCCAGCTCCCCACGAGCGCGTAGGGGACGAATCCGAGGATGACGATGGGTGGATAGACGAACTCGCCACGGCCACGGGAGGGCTCAAGCCCGACGAACGGCTCCCCCGACACGGCCGCCTCGGCTGCCTCGTAGTAGGCCATGAAATCCCAGGCCAGCGGCGATTCGGCGGCAATGAGCGTAAAGTACGTGAGCATGGCCACCCCGGTCACGATCCCGAGGGCGAGCACCGCTCGAATCGGTGTCCGTCCGCCACTGTGTCCCGGGTATTGGGAAACCACTACTCGTTGAGGGCACACGGGTATCAAAAAGTGGTTTCGAATCAATCAACAACCGCTATCGACGCATGTCTACGAGGCGCATCCCCCCGCGAGTTCGTTGCGATGGATACTTTGAGCCGTTCGAAGAACACCCGGTATCCACCGATTGATCCGCATGACCGGAACTTTCAGGGGCGCATGTCGGGGTGACTCCGTGTGAGCAGCGTCGATCACGGCAAGCGAGCCAGAGAGGTCCTCGGGCGATCTCGATGGTGGCAGCTGGCGGCTGCGGTTGCCATGATGGCGCTTGTGAGTCCATATCAGTACGTATGGTCCTCGATCGAGGGCCCACTCGCGGACAACCTCGATGCGTCGCTGACGGCCCTCGGACTCGTCTTCACGACGTACGTGGTGATCATGACGGTGACGCAGTTTCCCGCCGGGTGGTACCGCGATCACTTCGGTCCGCGCAAGCTCACGGCGATCGCCGGCGTCCTTGCGGGTGCCGGATACGTCGGCACCGCGCTCTCATCGGAGATCTGGCAGCTGTTCATCGCCTACGCTATCGGTTCCGTCGGTGTCGGCATCGTCTACACCGTGGCGGTCAACACGGCGATCAAGTGGTTCCCTGACAAGCCAGGATTGACCACCGGTCTCGGGACCATGGCCTTCGGGGCCGGTGCCGCGATGTTCATCCCGGTCGTCCGTGCATTCGACTCCCCCCAGGAGCTCCCGACCGTGTTGCTCGGGATGGGCGTGCTCATCGGTCTCGGAATCCTCCTCGGTTCGGTGATCCTTCGTGACCCACCGACTGGTTGGCTGTGCCAATCGACCGATAGCGACACAGAACTTCCCGGCTCGACGACCGACTATCACTGGCGCGAGATGGTCAGAACGTGGCAGTTCTGGCTGTTGTATGCCATGTTCATCAGCGTGAGTGCAGCCGGTCTCATGATTACCGCTCGGATTATCCTGTTCACCGAGCACCTCGGCCTTGCGGCGATCGTCGCGACCATCGCCGCGATGGTGCTACCTCTCGCCTCGGGGTTTGGCCGCCTCACCATGGGCTGGGTATCCGATCGGATTCGCCGTGAACTGGCCATGGGTATCTCATTTCTCACGTGTGGATTGGCGACGTTCGCTATCGTCGGATTAGGTATCATGTGGGTGACATTTGGGTACCTGATCGCCGTGCTCGTGGCGGCGTTCTTCTGGAGTGCGCAGTTCTCGCTCTTCCCGAGTCTGGTCGCGGAGTACTACGGAACTTCGATGTCATCGTCGAACTACGCCCTGATCTACAGCGGCAAGCTCTGGGGCGGCGTCTTCGGCGGTGTGGGGGTCGGCTGGTTGGTGACGACTGTTGGCTGGAACTGGTCGTTCATCCTCGGCGGCATCCTTGCGATGCTCGCGGGAATCAGTGCCTTTGCCCTGCGGCCTCCGGCGATATCGGATGATATCGATCGTGGGGACGAGGGCGCTGTGGAGGGATGAATCTCAACGAATCGTTCACCAGACGGCTCCGTTTACAGTTGCCCGTGAACTAGTCGATCCCCCTTGCATCGCACGCCTGGGCTGTCGCTATTTGTACGAAGATAACCCTCGTCAGCCGCGTCTATTTTAGAGATGGATAAGTTATACAGTAGTTATGAAGCTATTTCAAATAGTAGATATGGACAATATATGGCCCATTCTGTACCCATTTTGGGGAAATTTTTAAGTAATAGAAACACCCTATATTCAGTTGGATATGACCTCCTACTACGATCTCGTTCTGGCCCTCATTCCCTTGACACTTCTCGGGGGCACGCTCGGGTTGCTCGCCGTCGGCATGAGCCTCACGGCGGCCATCCCGGTCGGTGCCGCGTTGTCCGTACTGCTCATCGGACACGCGATGTTCGTCCGATCGCCGGTGACCAACCCGGTTTCCTCTTCAGCGGAGACACAGTCACCTGCCGTCGGTGATGTCGTGTCCGATTGAACCACGGCTGATTCCACAGCGGTATTTGTCGGTTCGGGTTGTATTCACTCCTCATGACGACCGTTCGGTATCTCTCAAGCGACGACGTTCGGGATCTCGCGACACCAGCGGAGTTCGTTGACGCCGTACGTAATGCCTATCGCCAGCACGGTGAAGGGGCCCCAGCCACCCCGAGATCACTTCTCACTCGTAGCGATCCTGGGGGGATGCTCACCACGTACACCGCGTTGCTTCCCGACAGCCGTGCGATGGGTGGGTACATGTACAGCGCGGGGTTCGCTGCAGGTGATAGTTGGTTCGTCACGCCGCTGTTCGATGCCGAAACCGGCACATTGCGAGCGATAATCGACGGTGCCTGGATGAATCCGTTCAAGACCGGTGCGGCTGGAGCGGTGGCGGTCGACGCGCTGGCGCGCGAGGATGCCTCGACGCTTGCTCTGTTCGGAAGCGGAGCGCAGGCAGCTGGCCAACTCCAGACGACCGCCACGGTTCGGGACCTCGACGTGGTCCGTGTCTTCTCACCGACACTGGACCATCGAGAGTCCTTCGCATCCGAATTCGATGCGCTTCTGGATGCTGACGTAACGGCTGTGGACACCCCCGATGCAGCCATCGCACGCGCCGACATCGTCATCACCGCAACCACCAGCGACACGCCGGTCTTCGACGGTGAGGACCTCGAACCCGGGACGCATGTCACGGCGATGGGCCAGTATCACCCACGGCGTCGCGAGGTGGATGGCACGACAGTGGCCCGATCCCTGTACGTACCCGACCTTGAGAGGCGAGCCCACCAGGATGCGGGCGCCTACCTGCTTGCACGTGAGGAGGGGGCCATCGATGCCGACCACATCCACGCCGAATTGGGGGCGGTGGTCGCTGGGGAGTCTCCAGGTCGAACCTCACGTGAGGAGCTCACACTCTTCGACAGCGGTGGCACCGGCATCGAGACGGTCGCCGCAGCTCAGATGCTCTACGAGCGAGCCGTTGCGGCCGATCGCGGCGTCGAGCTCGAGTGGTTCAGCGGTGAGGAACGCCTTACCGGACGACGCTAGAGCCCGAGTGCCGTCTGGAGGCCGATGCCACCAGCCAGCGCCCCGAGCAGATACCCCATGATGACGCCGCCGTTGAGCAGCGGCAACCCGGCGTGGGCACTGCCCTGGAAGACCATCCCGATCAGGGCCAGCAAGCCAAGTAGCGAGCCTATCATCGCACCGAGAACCTCCAGTCCAAGGCCGAGACCACCAAAGCTGATGAGCGGTTCACCGAGTCCCTGAGCGGCTGCGCTGATGATGAGGATCGATGGGATGACCAGGTCGCCAAGGCCCAGGAAGATCGCGTCCATCTCCTGTGCGTCCTCGATATCGGCGTTCGGTTCGGTCTCGTCGTCACCGTGTTCCTCCACGGCCTCCTGGACCCCCGACGTGGCGAACTCCCGGCTGAGCGGGATGACCAACAGCACGGGCAGCTGCATCGACATCGCCCCCTCGGCGAGGGTGAGCATGTGCTTGGTTCCGTACACGCTGATCGCGTCGTAGGCCGCGAGGATTACCAGCAACAGGATGATCGGAAAGACGGTGAAGCTGATCCCAAAGAGGGCGGCTGCACCACCGCCGATGAGGACCGCAGAGATATCGATGACGTACCAGGTCGGCCAGTAAGCGAGGGCCACGACCACGCCCAGTGCGAGCACTGGGGCCAATGGATCAATGGACATGCCAGCTACCTCGATCATGATCGACGTGGGCGTGAGCGCGGCCATCACGTACCAGGTGAGGACTCCGGCGACCGCGATGATCGATCCACGAATGATACGATGCAGATCGTACTTGAACGCCAGCAGCATGAATCCTGAAGCGACGAGGATGACGACGACGAATATCGCGCCGTAGGCCGGGTTGCTCGGGTCCTCGACCGCCTCGTAGCCGGCCTCATCGAAGGGAACGAGGAGGTACAAGGCGAGGAGCTGGAGGGCGAGCATCATGCCGAGGGCGCCACCGGCGCCAAGCACCCGCTGCGGGACTCGCATTATGCATCGAGATGTGGCCGATGGTTAAGACTGATGTGACTTCGAGCAACCTACCGGAGATAGACCGTGGCTCCCAATAAGTCCGTGAGCTCGACCGCCGAATTCGGATCGATCACCGCATATGGCGCTTCGACTGGGCCGATGATGTCGACGACCGTCCCGACCTCTGCAAGGGTTTCGTCGACAACAGTCTCCCCGATTTCAGGTACCGGCTCGTCCTCGATCGTGACGAGACCCTTGTCCTGGCTGATACGAGAGAGGGAGCCAAGGCGTCGCATCACTCGCGCAGAACCTGGAGATACGCCCCGACGGCCTGGACGATGTCGTTCTTCGATTCCTCGTCAGCCTCTTTGACGACCACCCGACCGCCCTCGTGCCACGGCTCTCGCGGGTAGGCGACCTCCCGTTCGATGACGGCGTTGTAGCCGACCTGCTGGACCGCCTGGGCGATCTCATCGACCGTCGGCTCCTCGATGGCGAGATCCTTGGGGACCCGGCGACCATCACTTCGACTCTTCTCGGCATCGAAATAGGCAGTCCAGAGGATTTTGTCGGGCATACGGCGTTATTCTCGTCCCGATAGTGTCCTGCCGTGGGAAAAAAGGAGTCGGTTAGCGTCGCTTGATGGCCAGTGAGAGGAATACCAGGGCGACGAGCGCGAGCACGATCCCGAATCCGGGGATGGCAGAGGTGGACTCATCAGGCGTTGGTGTCGCCACGTCGAGTTCGCCGTAGATCTCCGTGTGGATCGTCTCGATCGCTGTGATGAGGTCCGGGGCTGGCTGACTGAACGTGTTGGCGTCGATGGCGAACACTTGGCCTTCTTCCCAGGCCGTCGTCTCTTGCGCAGCGTCGGTGATCTGCGCTTGTGTCATCGAATCCGGATAGATGATCCACTCGGGATCCTCGTCGATGAGTACCTCGCCACTGATGGGAGCCCATCCCTCGAGGTCTACGGCGCCAGCGAGGTTTGTGGCCCCAGCTCGTTCGATGGCGTCATGTTGGAACGTACCGACGCCGGGCGTGTAGCCACCGCCCGAGGCATAGAAGACGAGGGGTTCCTCATCCTGTTCATCCACCGACTGATCGATGGCGTCCAGGCGGTCGTTCAGCGACTCGACGGTCGATTGCGTTGCCTCACATTCACCGACGATGGTGCCAAGGCGTTCGGTCTTCTCGATGACATCCTGGACGCTCGTGGACACCCCAGCATGGTACACCGTCAAGCCGACCTCACGGAGGGTGTCTATCTCTGTCTCCGATGTCACGTTCGGCGCGAGGACGAGGTCGGGGTCGAGGTCGACGATCGCTTCGATGTCGAGCGAGAACGGATCAGCTGAGACGTTCGTGCGATCGGCTGCCCCGTCGAGGAACATGCTATGCATGGTGAGGCCGGTGACCTTGTCCTGCGCATCGATCGCCCACAGCGTCTGTGCCGCACTCGGGGTGGTCGTGACGATCTCGTCAGGGGCTGATTCGAGGGTGAGCTCCTCCCCGGTCGCATCCGTTATCTCGAGTGGGTACTCACAGGAGAGCTCGTGCTCGGAGGCACCTGCCGATGGCGCAGCGATCCCAAGTGAGAGGATGGACATCAATACAATCCCGATGAGTAGCAAATGGCTATTTCGGCGCATCTAGTACCCGCATTCAACCGTTCCAATAAATATTTAACTACTTCAAGTAAACTTGAATTAGGGAATGACCCGCGTGAGACGGACCATGAGCTGGTCGCTCGGGCTGACAGCTGTGCTCGTCCTCACGATCCTCGTCAGTGCCTCACTCGGATCGGTCGATATCCATCCATTCGACGTCCTCAAAAGCGTCCTCAACGCGCTGGCGATTCCGACGGGCCTGTCGATGGGCCTCGATGGCGGTTCGTACCTCGGGTCCGACTTGCTCCCCATCTCGCCGACGTTCGATGTCCACTGGCAGGTACTGTTCGACTTCGACGTCAAGGAGACCCACCAGACGATCGTCGTGATGTACCGGCTCCCCCGGATCATGCTCGCGGCGATCGTCGGTTTCGCCCTCGCCGCGGCGGGCACCGTCATGCAGGGCTTCTTCCGTAACCCGCTGGCTGATCCGGCGATCATCGGCGTCTCCTCGGGGGCCGCCGTCGGGGCCGTGCTCGCCATCACCGCACCGATGTTGCTGCCCTTCGGACTCCGCCCGGCCGCCTTCGTCGGTGGTATTGTTGCCGCAGCCCTGGTTTACGTGATCGCCACGCAGGACGGGCGCACGCCAGTAGCGACCCTCTTACTGGCTGGGATCGCCATCCAGACCTTCCTCGGAGCGGTGATCTCATACCTCCTGTTGCACAGCGGTGAAAGCATGCAGGAAGTGGTGTACTGGTTGATGGGCCACTTGCACACGAGCAGCTGGTCGGAGGTCGCCTTCGCCGGGCCCGTGACGGCGATACTGTTCGTCGGACTGGCTATCTACACCCGCGATCTCAACGTCCTGCTGCTTGGCGAGGAGGAGGCACAACACCTCGGGGTACCCGCCGAACGCGTCAAGCGCATCCTCCTCGCGCTCTCGAGTG
>CAZXER010000001.1:59213-85510 GCA_964639975.1 uncultured Halobacteriales archaeon
GATGACATCACCTTCGCCTTCGGCGACACTCCCGTGCTTGAGTCCGTTTCTCTCGCGGTGACCGAGGGCGAGCTCGTGGGTCTGATCGGTCCTAACGGCGCGGGTAAGACCACCTTCTTGCGCCTCGTCAGCGGCGTTCTCAAGCCGGCACAGGGCACCGTAACCCTCGATGACGATCCGCTCGACTCGTTATCCGCAGCGGAGGTTGGCAAACGCGTCGCGGTCGTCCCCCAGCAGACCGAGCTCTCTTTTGATTTCTCCATCCGCGACGTCATTACGATGGGGCGCCATCCCTACCAGGGTCGCCTAGAACGACTGCAGGCAGCCGATCGTTCCATGGTCGATCGGGCGATGGATCAGACCGAGACGGCGCACCTCGCCGATCGGCCCTTCTCTGCGATCAGCGGGGGCGAACGAAAGCGCGTGCTCATCGCCCGCGCGATCGCCCAGGACACGCCAGCGCTGCTCGTCGACGAACCGACTGCGAGCCTCGACATCAACCACCAGGTGTCAGTCTTCGAGTTGTTGCGCACGCTGGTCGCCGAGGACAAGGCCATCCTCGCCGCGGTACACGATCTCAACCTCGCTGCACGCTACTGTGACCGGTTGGTGCTCCTCGCCGACGGCCAGATCCAGGCGAGCGGACCTGCCGAGTCGGTCCTGCAATCAGATCGGCTCCACCAGGCGTACGGGATCGACACGTCCATCGAGGAGAATCCGGTGACCGAGACCCCGATGGTGGTCGCCCACCGCGACGTGCCGTGACCGATTCTCCTGTAGAAAGTGGCCGACCGCTGGAGCAAACCCTTTGAGCATGCCGCACCCGGGATGGGTATGAAGCTGCTGCGGCCGGTCCCCGGTCGGCGCTCTACGGTGTTGCTGGTCGGCGTAGTGGGCATCCTCTCGTTGGTGACCGGCGTGTTACAACTCGCCACGCCGGTTCCACTTGGCATCGTCGAACCGTACATCCCGGAGATCGTCACCGATATGGCCGGGTTCACCGGATCGATGACGGGCTTTCTCATCCTGCTGCTCGCGTACATGCTCAGACGCGGAAGCCGGGCAGCGTGGTACTTGACACTACTCATCTTGCCGCTGTCAGCGATCCAGGGTCTCATCCAGGCGAGCCTCTTGTCGGTCCCGCTGATCGTCCTTTCTCTCGCCGCTGTGCCGACGGTGGCGTTCAATCGGGCCCAGTTCGACCGACCGCTCGACCTCGATGCATCGCAGGTAGCCGCCGCGGTCGCGGTGGTTGGCGCCTTTGCGTATGGCACGTTCGGTACATTCGCCTTGCGAGAGCAGTTCGAGGTCCAAGGGACGGCCGTCGAGACGTTGCTCGATGCCTTCTACTACACGGTCATCACAGCAACGACGGTTGGCTACGGCGATGTCGTGGCCACGACGCAATTCGCACGGCTGTTCAGCCTCTCGGTGGTCCTCTTCTCGGTGGCCAGTTTCGCCGTCGCCCTCGGTACCTTATTGGTCCCCGCGCTGGAAGCTCGCTTCGAGAGTGCTCTGGGACGTATGTCCGAATCAGAACTCGAGACCCTCGAGAACCACGTGATCGTCGCTGGGGTCGGTAACCTCACCCGCTCGGTGTTGCCCGGTCTCTCCGAGCAACCGGTGTTGATCGTCACGCCGGATGAGTCGGCGGTCCATCAGCTGCAGTCCCAGGGACACCGGGTCCTGCAGGGCTCGGCGACTGATGAGGACGTCCTACAGCGTGCGAGGCTCGAGCGCGCTCGGGCCGTCATCGTGGCGACCGAGGACGACGGTCAGGACGTGCTGGCAATCTTGACCATCCGTGAGCTCGATGCGGACGTTACGATCGTCGCCTCGGCAACGAACCGTGAGAACGTCCGCAAGATGCGCCGGGCCGGAGCAGACACCGTCATCAGTCCGGCAGACATCGGTGGCCGAGTGCTCGTGGAGGCGGCCTTCGACACGGGGGAGGACATCGCGTCCGACGTCTTGGCCGATGACCTCACGGACGACGAATCCACAGTCGAGTGAACGCGACATTGTCCTTCTCAGAGAACTCACGATCGATGCCGGTGGTGCCATCACATCTACGCCCGTGACGAGGGGACCGCCAAGTCGAGCAGTGTCCCCGTATCGGTCGCTGGGAGGCTGGTCGTCGCTTCCCAGAGCTCCTCGGCTTGATTGCTCCCGAGGACCGGGACGACCAGTTCGGCGAACTTCTCCTCTAGTTCATCCCGCGTGAGGGGGCGCTCACTCCCACCTTTCGCATGAGGGACCGTCGCAGTATGGATCGTTCCATCGCTGAGCGTCACGCTGACCCGCGACCCTCGCTGCTCGGGGACGGCCTCGGCAAACTCATCGGTCGCCTCGACATCGACGGCCGCGGCGAGGTCGAGTACCTCTCTCGTGATCGCCTCCTGCTCGAAGGCGATCTTCCCCGCGTGGCCGTGATGGAGTCTCGTCGCGATCGCGAATGGGAGCGAGAACCGTGCCGCCAGCGGTGACTCGGGTGCTGGATTGTCGAGTGCTGCGGCCGCTGGGTACGTCTCCACCTGGATGCGCTCGATGCCGGTGTCGAAGGCGACCCCCTCTGTTGATAGCTGGTCGATCGCATCGATCGATGGGTGGGTGTAGCGACACGCGGCGTGGCGTTTGAAGTAGCCGTGATCGGTCTCCCAGCGGCGACCCAATGAATCGACATCGATCCGGTCGAGGCCGTCCGCTGTGGTTCCTTCGAGGTGGAGGGCCAACCCATCGTCGAGGCCGGTGAAGCCGGCTTGGGCTTGTGCCACGACCGCCATCGCGTCCGGGGCGACCATTCCAGCGTAGGTGTTGCGGATCGTCCGCCCGGCCGTCGCCGCCTCGAACCTGGTATGCTGGCTGTGGTTCGAAGCCATCGCGATCGCCTCGGTCGTCGGTTGGACATCCAGCTCCAGTAACCGGGCGATCCCTGCGACCGCGCCGACGACACCCCAGATTCCGTGCGGGTGGTACCCTGCCGCAAGCGGTTGCGAGGCCGCTCCAAGCCGGGCAGCGACCTCGTATCCCGCGACGATCGCAGCGACGAAGGTCGAGCCGCTTACACCCCCGCGTTGTTCGCTGGCGGCCAACAGCGATGGAAGGACGTGGATCGCGGGATGGCCTGCGGCGACCTTGTGGCCCTCGTCAAGCTCGAGCACCGTGCCTCCGGTTCCGTTGACCATCGCAGCATACGGGTGGATCGTTCGATCTTGACGGCCCAGTATCGTCCCGTTTCCGGGGTACGTCTGTGACAGTTGGGACGCGAGATCGGTCACCTCCGGCGTGTCGACCCCACCGATCATCGCACCGAACGTGTCGGCAACGATGAGGCCAGCCCGGTCGACGGTCGAGGCTGGCACCTCATCGATATCGAGTGACGTGACGAACTCGGCGAACTGCTCGGCGTCACCCGGTGTCATCGTCAGTTCTCTCGAGCTCGGTCTCGTACGGGCCGTACTCGGCAAGGTACCACAGGAATCTTCTCGGCCACGTGACCAAGCCCTCGCGACTGTAAAGCACTATCACGATAAGCACGATGCCGTAGAAGATGTTCCCCAGACCAGGGACGTCTGCCAGCTGCCGGAAGATGTCAGCTGCCGGGAAGACGAAGAGAGCACCAAGGATCGGCCCGATCACGGTCCCGAGTCCGCCGACGATCGCCGGAAGCAAGATCTCGATGTTGACGAGGATGTCGAACACCGTGTCCGGCTGAATCGTAGTGAAGTACATGGCCCAGAAGGCGCCAGCCCACGCGGTGAAGAACGCGCTCGTGCCGTAGGCGATCAACTTGTACCTGAAGGTTGGGATCCCGACCGCGAGGGCGCTATCCTCGTTCTCTCTGATGGCGAAGAGGTACATCCCGAGGCGCGAGTTCTTGATCGCGAGAGCGACCACGGTAACGATCGCGAGGAACCCCAAGATCACGTAGTAGTACGGTTCCTGCGACTGGAACTGGAACGCGATCCACCCGTAATCGGTCGCGTAGGTGCTCGGTAGCGGCCGGAAGAACCCGTTCGCTTCCCCGAGGAAATCGAGCGTTCGAAAGCTTGCACGGAGCAACTCTGCGAACGCGAGCGTGGCAAGGGCAAAGTAGTGACCTCGAAGGTCGAACCTGAAGAGCAAGACGCCGATGAAGAGGCCGTACAGCCCGGCGATGGCACCACCGACGAACATGCCCATCCATGGATTGATGCTGAACTCCCTGGCCAGCATGATCGTGACATAGGCACCAAGTCCGAAGAAGGCCGCATGCCCGAAGGAGAACTGTCCGGAAAAGCCGGACAGGATGTTCCACGCCTGGGCGGTCGTCGCCCAGATGAGTGTCACGATCAACAGCCGGAGGCTGATGTACGACCCGATCGTCTGATCGATGATCCAGATGTCGAGAACGATCGGGAGGAGGCTCAGGAGCCCGAACGTGACGGCCAGAAGTACGGGTGTCGCGTACCGTCGCTGGCGGAATCGACCGTAGCGACGTCGCAGGTTGTCTAGCCGCTGCGACCACGTACGGTCAGTCATGTACCGCGTCTCCGAACAGTCCCTGGGGACGCAGCAGCAGGACCAGGATGAAGATCATGAAGATAGCCATCTGGTTGCCGGCTCCCGGGAGGAAGTAGCGTCCAAATACCTGTACGAAGCCGATGACCATCCCACCAACAAGAGCGCCTGGGAACGAACCTAGTCCTCCGAGGATCACGATGACGAACGCGTTGATGAGGTAGGTATCCCCGAGATACGGGTCGAACGTCTGGATGAAGGGGATCACCGCACCGGCCAAACCGGCCAGCGCAGCCCCGATACCGAACGTCAGGTAGTCGATCCTCGGGACGTTGATACCGACGTACTCCGCGGCTTCACGATCGTTGGCGGTCCCTCTGATGGCACGCCCGAGTTGAGTCCGCTTGAGGAAGACCCAGGAGGCGATTACCGCGGTGATCGCGATGAGAAGGCCCAGTAGTTGTCCCTCGGGGATGAAGACCCCGTTTACCTCGATGGAGTCCAAACCGAGCTGAAGGTTACGGGGATCCCCGGTGAAGATGATCTCGATCGTGTGTACGAGGATGAGGAGCGTCCCGAAGGTCACGATCAGCTGTACCTCTTGGGAGGCTTCCATGATCGGGGCGATGGTGAGGCGGTGGATCACCACCCCGAGGACGAACAGGACGACGACCGCGAGGGGAATCCCCACGAATGGACTCAACGCGAGGGTATCCCAGACGAACCACACGGTGTACATCCCTACCACCATCATCGCGCCATGGGCGAAGTTGATGACATCCATCACGCCGAATATCATCGTCAGTCCGAGCGCGACCAAGCCGTAGATCCCACCGATCAAGACGGAAAACACGACGAGCTGGGCGAACGTCTCCGGGGCGATCAGGGCCGGTAAAGCCGGAATGAACCCTACCACCTCGAAGGCGAGGGTCGCGATGCCATCCATCTATGAGTCTAGTTGTCGGTCACTTAGAGCTGTACGTCTGTGGCGGCGAATTCCTCTGGATAGACGATTTGGTCATCACCCTCTTGGATCTGGAAGAGTGGGGCGATGGCGTTCTCGTTCTCACCCATGTCATCGAACGTGATCTCCGGCATCGCTGCGATGTGCTCATCGACGGTAATCTCCGAGAGTGCGGTGTTGATCTCCTCTGGGTCGGTCGAGCCGGCCTCCTCGAGGGCTGCGATGATGACCTCGGTGGCCGCGTAGGTCATGGCGATATTGGCGTCGAACCCGAGGTCGAACTCGTCCTCGTAGCTCTCTCGAATCGTCTCGGCACGATCGAGCGTCGGATTCAACCCGAAGTTCGTTCCGAACTGCCCCTCGACGATGTCGCCCATCTCCGCGATCGCAGCCTCGTCGTTCATCGCTTCGTTGGCACACCCGGCGATGTACGTCGGTTGGTAGTCGATGTTGTTCATCGCGCTCATGAGGTTGACCGTCTCTGCCTGGTACGAGATCGGGATGACCACGTCTGGATTTGCATCACGGAGTGCTGTTGCCTGCACGTCAGGCGTTTCTCCGAAGTCGACGCCGACCTCCTCAACAATTTCGATATCCTGATCAGGCAGATAGTCACGGAGGCTATCCCTGACCGATTGACCGAAGTTAATGTCGATGTAGTAGATACCAGCGGTCTCGATGGTCCCGCCTTCATTTCGAATAACTTCTGGGAGCAAATCAGCCAGGTCGAACGCCATCGTGTCAGCCGGCGGCTGCGGCCGATAGGAATACTCCATCTGTTGGGCCTGCAGAATGTCGTTCGCGACGGACACCGAGATGACGAAGGGTACCTGCTGGGCTTCAGCAGCGACAGTGGCAGCACTGGTGACTGGTGAGGAGAAGCAGCCCGTTAGGACGTGGGCACCTTCGTCCTCGACGAGTTCGTCAGTGACCTCGCCACCGAGTTCCTGGCTCCCCTCGTTGTCCCCGCTGACAACCTGGATTTCAGCACCTCCAAGAGATTCGATCCCACCGTCCTCGTTCTTCATCGTGGCTGCCAGATTGACCGCATTGTCCATTCTCGTCCCGGTGTCACCCAGGCTACCGCTGAGTGGGTGGTTCGAGCCGATGATGACCTCATCGGCTGATTCGTCATCGTCCCCCAAGCACCCTGCCATGGCGACGGCCCCGGTGGCCCCGACATACTTGATGAACCGACGACGACCGGTTACAGTACCCGTATTTTCGGACATACTATGGGACATGCTATCTTCTCACATATAGATTTACTTGAATCGCCTCATTGAACGGTAATTGCCCATCTCAGTAGCTGAAACGAACCGTTCGGGCTCCACGGGAGAACGGTCACCGAGGAGTCAGGCTAATCCGAGGTACGTCTCCACGAGGTCGTCCTCGTCCGAGAGGCCATCAGGCCGCCCATCGTACTGTAATTCGCCCTGGGCGAGGATGTACACGTAATCCGCGATGCGAAGCGCCTCACGGACGTTCTGTTCGACCAAGACGACCTGGGCGCCCTCCTCGATCAACACGTGAATCATGTCGAAGACATCGTCGATGAGGGAGGGGGCGAGTCCGCTGGATGGCTCATCGAGGAGGTAGATATCGGCCCCGGACATCATAGCTCGACCGAAGCTCAACATCATCTGCTGGCCTCCAGACAGCGAGCGTCCGGTGTTATGCACCTTCCGCTCGAGCGCTGGGAAGTGCTCGAAGACGCGTTCCATCCGCTCTTCCCGCACCTCAGCGTCGTCCACCTGATAGGCTCCGAGCAACAGGTTCTCTTTGACGGTGAGGTTCCCGAAGATACCGCCGTTCTGTGGCAGCATCACGATCCCGTCACTCAGGTTCCGGAATGCGGGGGTGCCGGTGATATCCTCGTCACCGTACGTGATCGAGCCTGACCAGATCGGCAGAGACCCGACGAGCGCCTTGAGGAGGGTTGACTTGCCGCTGCCGTTCGGCCCGAACACGCAGGTAACTCCATCGTGGCTTTCGATGGTGACCTCGTGGAGTACCTCATGGTTGCCGTATCCGGTCGTCACGTCCGTCCCCCGAAGACGCCGAATGCCTTGGTCCTCAACCCCGGTTGGTGTCCCTTGGTCCTCCCGTGAGGACTTGGCCCCTCGCTCCTCGACGGAGGCCTCGATGGCTGCCCCGACGGACATATCCGAACCATCCCGTTCACCGAGGTACGCTGCCCTGACGCGCTCGTCCTGGGTTACCTCTTCGAACGAGCCCTGCATGACGACCTGTCCACTGTTGAGGACCGTCACTCGGTCGGCGATGCCGCTGATTACCGACATGTCGTGCTCGATGATGACGAAGGTCGTTCCGTCCTCGTTGAGCCGTTTCAAGTGGTCCAGGATGTCGAGCTGGAGCGCGGGGTTGACCCCGGCAGTTGGCTCGTCGAGGAGTATGCAATCTGGTTCTAACATCAGGATGCGGCCGATCTCGAGCAGCTTCTGCTGCCCGCCGCTGATCTCGCTTGCCTCGTGTGTTGCGATATGCTCGATATCGAGGGTATCGAGGACTTCTTCCGCCTTGCGACGTTTCTCCTGTGAGATGCGAAAGCCGGAGGAAACACCCTCGGTAAAGACGCTCAGGAGGTTCTCTCTGACGGTGAGGTTCCTGAACGGGGAGACGATCTGGAAGGTACGTGCTAGCCCGAGACGGGCGAGGTCATCTGGCTTGGTGTCGGTCACGTCGTGTCCGTTGAAGAGCACCGTCCCACCATCCGCCCGGTAGAATCCGGTGACCGTATTGAAGAACGTGGTCTTCCCACTGCCGTTGGGACCGATGATGCCGTGGATCTCGCCGCGTTCGATACCGATCGAAATTTTGTCGTTGGCCAGCAGGCTCCCGAACTGCTTCGTGAGATCCCGGGTCTCCAGGACGTACTCGCTCACAGTACGTGATTCACCAGTGGGTCAATAAGGATTACTACCCTGACACAGAGTCACATCCCATCAGACGACCTCCTCCTCGTGGAACCGATCGATCTCATCCGGGTCGTATCCGACCTCCTCGAGGATTTCATCGGTATGCTCTCCGAGCTCGGGTGGATGTCGTCGAATGCGCGACGGCGTCCGCGAGAGGAACATGGGACTGGCGGGCATCTCGATGGTCTCTCCGCTTGGGTGGGGTACCGATGCCACCATGTCTCGGCTGGAGACCTGCGGGTCATCGAACACGTCAGCCATGTCCCGGACCGGGCTGGCCGGGACGCCAGCTTCCTCGAGTCGTTCCACCCACACATCGGTCGATCGCTCCTGGAAGACCTCCTCGAGGATCGCATCGAGTTCCTCACGGTGTTCGACCCGATCACTGTTCGAGACGAAGCGGGGATCATCGATCAGATCACGTTGGTCGATCGCGCGGCAAAACCGAGGCCAGATGTGCGCTGATGAGACGGCGACCACGATGTATGAGTCGGCCGTTTCGAAGGCCTGATACGGTGCGATGGTGGGATGTTTGCTTCCCATCCGCCCGGGTGGCTCGCCGGTGGCGAAGTAGTACGAGGCCATGTACGTCATCCAGGCGACTTGTCCATCGAAGAGGCTCACGTCGATCTTCTGGCCACGCCCGTCGTCTCGCTCGCGGAACGTGAGGGCTGCAAGAATGGCCTGGGTGGCGTACATCCCCGCTCCGATGTCGGCGATCGCCACACCGACGCGCACGGGTTCGCCGTCCTCTGTCCCTGTGATGCTCATCATGCCGCCCTCTGCCTGCATCACGATGTCGTATGCCGGCCGATCGGCAGCGGGGCCCCACTCGCCGTATCCGGTGAGGTGGGTGTAGACCAGGCCGGGGTTGTCCTCGCTGAGTGTCTCGTATCCGAGGTTCCACTCCTCCATCTTTCCGACGCGGAAGTTCTCCACGAGCACGTCTGCGTGCGATGCCAAATCACGGAAGATGTCTCGACCGTCCGCCGACGACAGGTCGAGGGTGATCGAGCGCTTGTTCCGGTTAATACTCACGTAGTAGGCGCTTTCCTCGCTTGCCTTGTAGGTTGGCGGATACCACCCTCGCGTCTGGTCACCCGTGTCCGGTCGTTCTACCTTGATGACATCGGCCCCGAGATCACCGAGTTGCATGGTACAAAACGGTGCTGCGAGTACCCTCGATGCATCCAGAACCGTGATTCCTTCGAGCGGGCCCGAATCGGTCTCCGGGTCCCGAGCCTCACCGACCATGGCCTACCCTTGATGGCAGGTCCTAAAGAAGCCTCGTCACTGAGAGGGGCGCTTATTTGGCTCGTACGCGTGAGGTGACGCTATGGGACGGACACTCAGCGAATTGCTCGAGCGGGACGAACTTCTGATGGCCATCGGGGCGTGGGATGCACTCACTGCCCGGATGGCCCAGCAGGCCGGGGCCGAGGCCGTGTACATGTCGGGATCGTGTGTCTCCTCGTCGGTCCATGGGGGACCGGATGTCGGCTTGACCACGATGACCGAGATGGCCAGGCGAGCCAGACAGATGAGCGCGGTCCTCGAGGTTCCCCTCATCGCCGATGGTGACACAGGCTATGGCAACGAACTCAACGTCCGCCGGACCGTGCAGACGTACGAGCGAGCCGGCGTCGATGCCATCCAGCTCGAGGATCAGACGTTCCCCAAACGCTGTGGGCATTTCGAGGGCAAGTCGGTCGTCCCGGCACCCGAGTTCGCCACCAAGATCACGGCGGCGGTGGACGCTCGCGAATCGGACGACTTCCTCGTCATCGCACGGACGGACGCCCTCGCCGTCGACGGCCTCGACGCAGCGCTCGAACGAGCCAGGTTATACGAGGAAGCCGGCGCTGATATCCACTTCATCGAGGCTCCAGGCGACGTGGAGACGCTCGAACGGATCGGACAGGAGGGACCCCAGCCACTGCTGGTGAACCTGCCCGCGAAGGGAAAGACACCCCCGGTCCCAGCAGCCGAGTTAACCGAGATGGGCTACGACCTCGCCATCTATCCCTCCGATGCGTTCAAAGCCGCCTTGTTGACCATCCGAGAGACCTACGAGACCCTCATCGAGGAACGACACCAGGCCAACCTCCTCGACGATATGGTCTCGTGGGAGGAACGAGACGCCATCACCGAGATGGATTCGGTCGAACATCTGGAGTCCAGGTACGAATCTGAGCGGGAGCGATTCGAGGCCGCCTGGCGGTGACGACCGGCAGTCAGTTTTCCTCTTGGCGGTATCGAACGAGTCCACCGGCGGAGAGGATGTTGAGTAAGGACTCGGGAAGGGGTGCAGTCTCGTGGGACTCACCCCGGGTAACGTTCTCGACGGTCCCCGCTTCGAGGTCGACAGCGATGAGGTCCCCCTCGTCGACGTGGTCGCAGATGTCCGGGACCTCGGCGATGGGCAGCCCGACGTTGATGGCGTTGCGATAGAAGATCCGCGCGAACGATTCTGCTACGACCGCCCCGATCCCCGCCTCCCGTAGCGCGATCGGCGCGGCCTCCCTGGAGGATCCAAGCCCGAAGTTCGCCCCAGCCACGATGATGTCTCCCGGGTTGATCCGGTCGGCGAAGGTCTCGTCGTATCCCTCGAGGACGTACTGGCCGAGTTCCTCCTCGGGGACGGTATTGAGGTACTCCCCCGCGATGATCTGGTCGGTGTCGATATCGTCTGGGAGGACGTGTGCCTCGCCTTCACGGCGCATCTACACCACCTCTCGGGGATCGGTTACCGACCCGGTGATTGCCGAGGCTGCGGCGGTCGCCGGACTGGCGAGGTAGATCTCACCGGCACCCATCCGACCGGGGAAGTTCCGGTTCATCGTTCCCACGCAGGTGTCACCCTCGCCGAGGATTCCTCCATGAGCGCCGAAACACGGCCCACAGCCGGGCGTACCGATCATCGCCCCCGCATCGATGAGCTGGTTCGACACGCCGGTGTCGTTCATCCGCTTGAGCGTCTCCTTCGAGCCAGGCACCACGATGAGGTCCGTGTCTGAGGCCGTCTGGTGGCCATCCATGAGCGAGGCGAAGGAGGCGATGTCGTCCCAGGAGCTGTTGTTACAGGTACCGACGAAGACGTGATCGACCTCGGTCCCGGCCACGTTCGCCACGGTGTCGATGTTGTCGACGGCGGATGGTTTCGCGACGAGGGGCTCGATCGAGCTCATATCGATCGTCCGTTCGCTCTTGTACTCGGCCGAGTCGGTGGGTTCGACCCGTTCGAACGGCCGCTTCGATCGCCCCGAGAGATGGGACTCTGTCACCTCGTCAGCGGGGAAGATCCCCGCCATCGCGCCCATCTCGACGGTGATGTTCGCGATCGTCTGGCGTTGGTACATCTCGAGTGACCGTACCGCTGGTCCGTGGAATTCGACCGCATCGTAGATGGCGCCCTTCGTCGTGAACGACCGCATGAGGGCGAGGGCGAGATCCTTCGCCTCGACCCCCGCTGAGAGCGAGCCCGTTAGGGTGACACGATGCGTTTCCGGCACTTTTACCCAGAGCTCTCCGGTCCCAAGCAGCTCGCCCAGGTCCGTGTGGCCGATGCCGGTGGCGAACGCCCCGAAGGCCCCGTGTGTCACGGTGTGTGAGTCCGCACCGAGGATGAGCGATCCGGGGGTGGCGTAGCCCTGCTCTGCCATGACGTTGTGGCTGATGCCGGTGCCAGCCTCGAAGAAGTGGGTGATGCCCTGCTCGTCGACCCACTCCTCGAGGACGTTCATCTGATCGGTCGTCTGCTCGTTCGGTGAGGGGACGTAGTGGTCGAAGGCGAGGATCACCCGATCGGGCTCGGCCACCTGTTCGAACCCGAGTTGCTCCATGCGATGGATCCCGGGGTACGCCGAGATATCGTGACAGAGGATCCAGTCAGGCTCGACGGTGAGGTGCTCCCCGGGGTCCGGGGCCGCCTCGCGTCCTGCTTTCTCCGCCAAGATTTGCTGTGCGATGGTACCGCGTACCATTGGCTTGCGTACGCGCTCACCAGTGAAACGGTTGGTGGTTCCGTCAATCCTGTCCTCAGCGGTATCCGTGCTTCTTGAGGACGTGGGCGATGCCGTTTCGTTGGATCTCGACGGTCCCCCCGGCGATCTTCCACCCCCTGACGAGGCGGTACATGTACTCGATGGGGTGGCCCTGCATGTAGCCGTTGGCACCGAAGATCTGCATCGCATCGGTGAGAACCTGCTCCCCCACCTCGTTCGCGTAGACCTTGGCGATGCTCGTCTGAGCCCGGTCGTTCCAGCCGCCACCGTGGCTCACGGTGGCCGCCGCATGCAACACGACGAGCCTGGCCGTCTCGATCGCGATCACCATATCTGCGAGGGAATGCTCGATGGCCTGGAACTCGCCGATCGGCTGTCCGAACTGCTCACGCTCCTGCGCGTACGAGAGCGCCCGCTCGAACGCATTCCGGGCGACACTGACGCACATCATCGCGTTGTGACACCGCTCGACGTTGAACGTCTGCAGCAGACTGACGAGTGCGTCCTCCCCGCTGATGAGGATGCGCTCGGCGGGGATCCGACAGCCGTCGAAGATGAGCTCGCCCTGGAGGTGTCCAGCCATGTTCTCGCTCAGGTCACCCCGTTCGAAGCCGGGGTCATCCTCCTCGACGACTACCGCCCCGATCCCCTCGGGAAATTTCGCGTACACCAGGAACGCATCGGCCACCTCGGGTTTCGTCACCCAATGCTTGCGGCCATCGATGACGACCTCGTCGCCGTCTCGCGTCGCCGTCGTGGTCATCGCGGTGGCGTCGCTGCCGGCGTGGCTCTCGCTGATGGCGATGCTCATGATGGCGTCACCGTTACAGATCGGTGGGAGGTACCGGTCCTTGAGCGCAGGCGAACCCAGCTCGTCGATCGCTCGTGGCGCACCCATCGAGGAGCGCGACACGATGTGGGCGGTGTCGGGGCAGACCCGGCCGATCGCCTCCTGGACGAGGAGGACCTCCACCGGGCTCAACCCGCCGCCTCCGTAGTCCTCGTCGATCGCGATACCAAGCAACCCGTTCTCTGCGAGGCGGTCTAGGTTCTCCCAGGGGAACTCTTCCTCCCAGGTGAAGGCCGTCTCGGCGAACTCCTGCTGGGCGAGTTCGGTCGCCGATCTGACCAGCAGCCGTTGCGTCTCGTCGAGCGTGAAGTCCATCTCACGGCGTCCCGTCGTGGCGCATCACCTTGGGGTTGCCGGAGACGAGGGTTCGATGAGCAGATCGACCGCCACTGCCTCGTCCTCGGTGACGATGACCGGGTTGAACTCGAGGGTGTCGAGGTCGTGCTCCAGATAGGCGGTCGAGGCGGCCGCGATGAACCGAGCCAGCTCGTCAAGATTTCCTCGGGTTCCGCGGTACCCATCGAGCAACCGATCGAGGGGCGTCTCGGCGATCATCTCCCTGGCCATCGCCTCGTCGACGGGGAGCGCCCGGCGTGCGAAGGTCTCGAACAGCTCGACGAGGACGCCGCCGGGGCCCACCGTCATGATCGGTCCGAAGTCGTCATCGATGGCGATGCCCACGAGCACCTCGATGCCGTCGATGTGGGGCTGGACGAGCAGGTCGCCCACGGGCAGGGTCTCGACGGCCGACCGAACCGACTGTGGCGAATCGAGCCCGAGCGCCACTCCGCCTTCTTCGGACTTGTGCTGTGTCGCTATCGGTGAGCGCTTGACGACCACCGGGTAGCCGAGGCTCGCTGCAGCCTCGATGGCTGCGCTCTCTCGGTCGGGATCGTCCTCGTCGATGACGCGGTACTCGACGACGTTGACGTCGTAGGATCGCAATCGGTCGGTTACCTCGCCGATCGCATCGAACGGGAACGCTCTCGGGGCGTCGATGGGGGCGCCGAACTCACTCGAAACGGTGTTGAGTCGCTCGACGTCACACGATCGATCGTACAGCCGCTTGCAGGTCGTGATGGCCCTGACCGGATCCTCGTGGACCAATATCCCCTGCTCCTGCAACACCCTCCTCACAGAGGCCTCAGGTATGCTCCCGGTGAACACCGTGATGATGGGCAGGGCGTGGGTCGTGCGCACCTCGATGAGGTCGTCCATGATCGCCTCGACCGCCTCGGGTCCGGAGTTGCCGAACTGGATGAGGACGGCGTTGACCGACGCATCGTCGGCGACGGCATCAACGCAGGTGCCAAGTACCGATGGGTGGCTGATCGCGTAGCCAGTAACGTCGAGTGGGTTCTTCGGCGAGCCATAGCCCGGGATGTGCTCATCGATGCGAGCGACCGTCGCCGCCGAGAGTTCGGTGAGTGGGAGACCGACCTCGGCGGCTGTATCCCCACAAAGTGCCGCCGCACCGCCCGACATGCTGACGACCCCGAGGCCCCCATCGGGCGCTGGGAGGTCGCTGGCTGGCACTCGCGTGAAGGCGGTCACTGTGTCGACGAACTCGTCGACGCTCCCGACACGCGTCACCCCGGCCTGGGTGAACACCGCCTCGTAGACGGCCCGGTCAGAGGCGACACTCGCCGTGTGACTGGCGGTCGCCTGGCGCCCTCGCGTCGAGGTCCCGGCATGGATCGCCACGATAGCGACATCTGTCTCGGCGGCCCGCCGGCCGATCTCGAGCAGCCGCCGGCCGTCTGTGAGGGATTCGACGTACATCGAGACCGTCTGAGTCTGGTCGTCCTCGACGAGGTGCTCGAGGAGCTCAAGCGAGTCGATGTCGGCCTCGTTACCGGTCGAAACCCACGAGCTCGCCCCGATGCCCTCGTCTTGGATGAGCTGGAACAGCGCCCCGCCGAAGGCCCCGCTTTGGGTCAGGAACCCGACAGGACCTGGATGCAATTCATCTCTTCGACAGATCGATGAGAACGACGCGGCCGTATCCGCTGGGACGTTAAGCAGCCCCTCGGAGTTCGGTCCGAGCAGACGGACGTCGGCCTCCCTCGCTGCGGTGACGAGTCGGTCCTCGAGGGCCTCACCCGATGCATCGACCTCGGCGAATCCGGAGGCGATGACAATCGCGTGGGCGATCCCAGCCTCGCCGCACTCGGTGATGATAGACGGCGTCGCCTCGGCCGGCACGAGCACCATCGCCATATCTGGAGCCGTCGGCAGGTCCATCACCGAGTCATAACATGGCTGTCCGTCGATGTCGTCGCGATGCGGGTTGACGAGGTAGATCTCCCCGGGATAGCCGTGCTCGACGAGGTATCGATACGGCCGTCCGGCGAGCTTGTCCGGATCCCCGGACGCCCCGACGAGTGCGATCGACGATGGCGCTAACAGCCGATCGAGGTCGCTCATCCACCCCGCCCTCTGAGGTACCGACCACAGCCTGGTTCGACGCGCCTGTCACCATTCGCGACGGCGATTCGACCGCCGAGGATCGTGTGGGTGGGGAGCCCGCGAACCTCGCGGCCGTGGACGGACGACCAGCGAGGTTCCCGGGTGTGGAAGAAGTCGTCGTCGATGGTGGCGGTGGCATCGAGGTCGACGATGACGAGGTCCGCATCGGCCCCCTCGGCGATCACGCCCTTGCGGGGGTAGAGGCCGAAGCGCTTGGCGTTGTTCGTCGCGCACACCTCGACGAGGCGCTCCAGAGAGAGTCGGTCGCGGTGGTATCCCTCGGTGAGCATCATCGGGAGGAGGAACTCGACCCCCGGCTGGATGCCAGGGGGCGCCTCCCACATGTTGCCGTACTTGCCTTCACCGCCCTCTCGAACCTCCTTGCTCGTCGCGATGTGATCGGTACCGATGTGGTTGATGACACCGTTTTGCACCGCCTCCCACAGCCTGGATTGGTGGTGCTCGTCACGAAGCGGTGGGGAGACCTTCCCCCAGACGCCGAGATCTTCGTCGGCCGTATTGACGAGGAACGTGACGAGCGTCTCCCCGTGGACATCGACCCCCTTCGACCGATAGCGCTCGAGAGTGTCGACCCCGTCCGCCGAGGAGATGTGGACGACGTACGTCTCGGCATCGGTGAACTCGGTGAGGCGTCCGACCTGATCGATCTGCATGGCCTCGGCGATCGGTGGGGATGCCGCCCGCCATGCCTGGAGGTCAGCCCGTCCAGCCTCGCGCATCCGGCGCTCCATCGCTCGCTGTATCTCCGCGTTCTCGCAGTGGAACATGGCGATAGTCCCGGGCTCGTCAGCGAGGATGTCGAGCACACGATGCACCCGGTCGACCTCGCAGGGCTCGATGTCGATATCGTGGTACTTGTACATGTTAAAGAACATCTTGAACGAGGTGACTCCGCGGTCGATCAATCCGGGAATCTCGTCGATGTGGTGCTCGTGGCTGATGACGACGTGGTGGGCGAAGTCGACGTACGCGTACGCCTCGCTGGTCTCGATAAAGCGGTCGAACTGGGGGAGGTAGGGATCGCCGTGTTCGATGAAGTTCAAGAGCGTCGTCACCCCGCCATGCAGGGCCCCTCGCGTCTCGGTCTCGACATCGATGGGGAACTGTTCGGGGAAGCCAGCATCGCGACGACCGAGGTGGACGTGGGGATCGACGAGGCCGGGGATGAGGACGTTCCCCGCCGCATCGATCGTCTGACTAGCCGCTGGGAGGTCGTCTCCGATGGCGACGATCTTCCCCTCGTCGCATGCGACGCCACCGGTCGTGATGCCGTCCTCAGTCACCACGTGGGCATCGGTGATGGCGAGGTCGACTGCGGGCATGTACCTGTGTTAGTCGAGCGTAAGCGGGGGCAAAAAGGTATTCACCCTGGCGAACACGCCTCGAGTACCTGCCGTACGTCGGTCTCATTTGCGTTGACCGGCGCCCGGACGATCGGCAGATCGACCCCCGCGTTGCGAAGGGTCGCGAGGCCGTCTGCTACCTCTTCGGTCGTCCCCGTTACCGACACGAGGTCGACGAACTCGTCGCTGATGGTCGCCGCTGCCTCGGCGGTGGACGGCGCCGCCCGGACCGCTTCAACCTCGGCTTCGAACCCGGCATTCCTCGCGACGCGACCGTAGTACCCCGGGATGTCGCGCAGGTAGTAGGCCACGTGGTGCTTCGCCGCCACCTGGGCTTGCACCGGATCGTCGTCGACCGCGACGAGCACGTACATCGCGACATCGATATCGTCGACGGCTCGGCCAGCCCGATCAGCTCCGGTCTCCAGCCAGTTCATGGCCTCCTCGAAGCGATCGAGTGGATAGAGGTTCGGGAGCCAGCCGTCAAACCGTGACCCGGTGAGTCGCACGTTCCCAGGTCCGAGGGCGGCGTTGTAGATCGGGACCTCGGTGCGTTCGGGTTCGAACGCGTCCCAAAACGTCGTCCGCGTCGGAGTGAAGAACTCGCCATCGAAGCCCGAAGCGTCACCTCGAAGGTACCGCCTGACGAGCTCGACGTACTCCGCGAGACGGGCCAGTGGCTGGTCGAACTCGACCCCGTGGAACGCCTCGACGACGCCGGGGTGGGCGACGCCGATGCCGAGGATGGCTCGCCCGTCTGAGTGCGCATCGAGCGTGGCGATCGATTGGGCGGTCGACGCCGGCGTCCGCGCGAACACGTTGACGATCCCCGTCGCGAGTCGAACCTCACTCGTGACCGTCGCCCACCGATCGAGCTTGCCAAACGCCGTCTTGCCCTGCCCCTCGGCGGTCCAGACGCTCTCGTAGCCGAGATCCTCCGCGCTCCTCACGAGCTCGAGGTCGTCTCTGATTGAGAACAGGACCCCGGTCCGCTCGGTCACTCGAGTACCCCCGTGGCGGCGAGGTCGTTGTAGATGTCCACGCGGGTGATCTGGCCGTCCTCGACCTTGTAGACGTCGACGTACCTGACACCGTCGAAGGCCTCCCCGTCGTTGTTGACCCCGTAGAGGGTCCCCTGGCTGACGACGTGATCCCCGGTCTCGAGCCACCGATCGAAGTCCTTCTCGACCCACTCATAGCGGGGGGCCAACCACTCCAGCATCTCCTCGGCGGCATGCTCACCCTCGAAGCGGACCCCTGGGAGGGTGATGATAGCGTCATCGCTGAAGAGCTCCCCGACGCTTGATCGCCGGTCTGGGTCGGCCATGCGGTCGAAGAACGTCTCGACGACCGCCCGTGGGCTCTCGTCCATGTCCACACCGTAGGACGGCTCGACCCCTAATACCATCGGGCGCGTCGGAATACCTATACGCGTCCGGGGGCCGGTACCATCCAACACACCCATGAGTGACCCAGCGCGGTCAGATCGCGAGGTTGACGCGGGCCACGAACTGGCGGATCACCGGTGGTTGCGACAGATCGAGTCGTTTCTGCAGGATTCACCGACAGCTGCGGCACGTGACGCGGGCGTCAGTGTCATCGCCGATGTGCTCGCAGCGACGGTGGCTGGCTCTCGGTACGACGGATACGAGTCGGTGTGGTCATCGGCCGAGCTCCCGGCGGGTGACGCCACCGTGCTTGGGACCAGCCGAACGACGGACGCCGTCCACGCCGCCGGTCTCAACGGCACGGCCGCGATCGCCCAGGAGATCGAGGAGGGACACAACACGGGCGGTCACGTCGGCGCCGGTATCGTCTCCGGTGGCTTCGCCGCAGCGGAGGCGGCCGATGCGGACGGTGCGGACCTCGTCGACGCCGTCGTCCACGCCTACGAACTTTGCACCCGACTTGAGCGGGCGCTGTTCGTCCTGAAGTCGATGATCAACGAGGACACGCCGTGGCTGATCCGCAACCCGCACTCGACGTGGACCACCGTCGGCCCGGCGGTGGCCGCCTCGCTGGCCAGGAACCCATCCGGCGAGCACGCGATGGACGCGTTCCTGCTCGGGGCGAACCGGGCGGTGGTCTCGATGTACGATCCCTACCGCGAGGGCCCGCCCTCGCGCAACCTGACCGCCGGTACCTCGGCTGCGACAGGCGTCCTCGTCTCGACGCTCGCTCAAGCGGGCATGGTCGGCTCACCAGCGACCATCGCGACCATCTACGAGCCCTTCGACTCCCTCCTCGAAGACGGCTTCACGGCCACGTTCGACGAGCTCGGCGCTCGGTGGTCGATCACGGAGGCGTACTTCAAGCCGTGTCCGTCCTGTCGATATACGCATGCGCCCCTCGATGCACTTCGCGAGCTCGACCGCGAGGTCGATCCAGCCGAGGTCGATGCAATCGAGGTAGAGACGTACGCTAACGGCGTCGACATGGGACATCGCCATCCGAGCACGCCCACCGGCGCCAAGTTCTCCATCCCCTACGTGCTGGCTACGTACCTCCATCGGGGTGACCCGACCTTCGAGCACTTCGAGCCGGCGGCGATTGCAGACACCGACGTACAGGCGACCGCCGATCGCGTCTCAGTCGAGTTCGACGAGGCGTTCGAACGCCGCTTCCCCGAGGACTGGGGTGCCCGTGTCACCGTGGCGTTCGACGACGGGACACAGACGAGTGCTGAACGGCGGTATCCTCGCGGTGATCATCGCGATCCGATCGACGACGCTGCGTTCAACCAGCGCCTCGAGACGACCCTCGCGGTGGGTCGTCCCGACGGTGACGTGGAGTCGATGACCGATGCCCTCCTCGACATCAACGCGAGGGCCGTCAGAGACGTCGGAGCGATCCTCAGGGACTGAGGACTAGACCGGCCGCTCGATGTGCGTGCCCGAGCCAGGCTCGGCGAGGACTTCGCCCCGCTCGAAGGCCACCTCGCCGTTCGCGATCGTGTGGGTGGGCCAGCCGGTGACCTCGCGGTCAGTATACGGCGAGTAGTCGGCCGAGCTCTGCAGCAGCTCCGGCGTGACCGTCTTCGTCTCCTCGAGGTCGACGACCACGAGATCGGCGTCGGTACCGACCTCGAGCGAGCCCTTCGCTGGGTAGAGGTTCCATGCCTTCGCCGTGTTGGTGCTGGTGATCGCGACGGCGCGCTCAAGGCTGATGCGCCCCTCGTTGACGCCCTCGGAGAGGATCAGCGGCAGCATGGTCCCCGTCGAGGGGAATCCCGGGAGGCTGTCGGGGACGTCGTCGCCGATCTTCTCATCGGCCCGATTCGCGCAGTGGTCCGTCCCGATGGTGCTGATGGTGCCGTCGGCGACGCGGCGCCACAGCGTCTCCTGGTCGTCCGCACTCCGCACCGGCGGGTTGACGTTGTGGCGCTCGTCGCATTCCTCCGCGGTCAGTGTGAGGTAGTGGGTACACGTCTCGCCGGTGACCGGCCAGCCGGCGTCGTGCAACATGGCAAGTTCGTCGGCGGTCCGCCCCGACGAGATGTGCACGGCGTAGAAGCCATCGTACGCGTGCTGTCTGGCGAGGGCGGCACCGGCGATCATGCTCTGGGCCTCGGCGTAGTCGGGGAACTGCTCGACGAGCGTGTCGTAACCACGGTACTCTTGGTCCTCGTCGACCTCGGTCTCCAGGTAGGGGTTGTCCCCGAGCGCGCTCGTGATCTCCACGTTCTCCGAGTGGTACCCGAGCGTTGTCTCCACATCGAGGTCGGCGAGTGCCTGGATGAACGCATCCCCCCAGTCGTCGCGCATCTCGCAGTCGACGCCGAACTTCTCGGGGGCGACGTTCTTGTAGTTCATGTACCACTTGAAGGAGGTGATACCGAGCTCGTCGACGATATAGGGGAGTTCCCCGATGTGCTCGTAGGTGAGCAAGCCGAGGGAGAAGAAGTAGTCGTGGCGGTAGTTCGCCTCGGCGTCCGCGATGTACTCCGCCATGATCTCGGTGTACGGTCCAGGCCGTCTGAAGAAGTTCCCGATGGTGGTGACGCCACCGACGAGGTCAGAGCGGCTCTCGGTGTCCCCGTCCTCGGCGAGTGAGTTGTAGATGCCGTGGTGCGTGTGTGGGTCGATCGCGCCCGGCAGGACGTACTTCCCGTCCGTATCGATGTGGCGCTCGCCCGTGAGGCTCCCGTGTCGCGCGATCGCCGCGATCGAGCCGTCCTCGACGGCGATGTCCGCCGCCAGGCGTCCATCAGCCCGGACGAGCGTGCCGTTCTCGACAACGATATCGTAGCTCATGGTTCGACGGATTCGAGGTACTCGACAGCCTCGTCGACCTCGACGACGTCTGCGTACTTCATCCAGAGGTCGAGCATCCCGATCTTGTGGGACGCCTCGATGCGGTCGAAGATGCACTGGTGTGGCAGGATGACGTCGAACCCGTTCTGCTGGGCGTCGACGGCGGTCGCCCTGACACAGCCGCTCGTCGAGTTGCCGACGATCACGACCGTATCGGCTCCCTCACGGACGAGGCGTGAGAGCAGATCCGTCCCGTAGAAGGCGCTGGCGTAGGTCTTGTCGATGACCGGTTCTCCATCCTCTGGTGCGACCGGCTCGGCGATGTCGAGGTCCTCGTGGTGCGGGTCGTCGTAGCTCGATGGGACGACGCGCGTGTACCACACGGGATGGTCGAGATCTCTGGCAGTATCGAGGAAGTCGCTGATGTGCTCCATCGCGTCCCAGGCGATGGTCCCCATCGCCGTTCGGTAGTCCTCGACCGCCTCGAGGATCGGCACGTTCTCGCCGACGATGAGGCGTTGCATGTCGATCACCAACACGACCGGATTCTCACCGACCCCGCGGGACTCCCACGAGGCGGCCCCACCCTCGTCGTAACCGGCAGCGGAGATCACCTGTTTGTCCTGTTCGCTCAACAGGTCCTCCCAGATATGTTCCACCATACAGTCTGATCTGCAACCTCGATTGGCAAATAGGTGTCCACGTTATTCTGGAAGACTCCGGCCGGCGTGGCGACCGGCGAGACGGCCGAAGCCCAGCGCCGTCGTGAGGCCGTTGCCGCTCAGGTAGCCGTCGTTGCCATGCCCACTGATCCCGGCCGCGGCGCCACCTCCGGCGTACAGGTTCGGGACAGGCGTTCTGTCCTCGCGCATGACGCGGGCATGTTCGTCGACGACCAGTCCGCCCTGGGTGTGAAAGAGCGCTCCGGTGACGACAGTTCCGTAAAAGGGTGGTTCCAGCACCGCTCGGCCGTCGGTGCGACCGACCGCGTCTGGTCGATCCTCGCGGACGGCCTCATTGTAGGCTCGCACCGCCTCTGCAGCTCCAGCCGGGTCGCAGCCGAGGTGGTCGGCGAGTGACTCGATGTCGGCTGCGTTCGAGTACGAATCGAGCTCGACGGCCCGGTCGAAGTCGTCGAACTCGCCCCGGAGCGCCTCGAAGATGCGCGCATCGAAGATTTCGTATGCCAGGCCACCAGGCTGGGCAATGACGTCCTCCGCGAGGGCGGAGTAGCCCTTGGCTTCGTTCTCGAAGCGCTCGCCGTCTTCGTTGACGAGGATGCCCCCGTGCATGATGACGGCGAACGTCGAGAGTGCCCCGGTACCGTGGACGACCGTGGCGTGTCCCTGATACGCGTCCATATAGGCGAGCTCCGCACCGAGCGCATCGCCCCACCGGATACCGTCGCCGGTGTTGCCGTCTGTGCCGAAGTACAGCCCATTCGCGATGGAGCCGCAGTGGCGTTCGACCATCGGTCGGTTCCCGCCGAAACCGTCGGTGGCGAGGATGACCTTCTTCGCGGCAATGACCTCGTCGTGGGTCGCCCCGGCGAGTGCCCCGACGACCGCGCCATCCTCGACGACCAGCGATCGCACGGGCGTGTTCGTCAGCAGTTCGGTCGTGTCAGTATCGCGGATACGCGCCTCGAGCTCCTCGATGAGGTGCTCGCCGTTGCGCCCCGGCGGGGAGTGCATGCGGTACTCTGAATGCCTGGGATAGCGGAAGTCATCGACGAGCTCGAGGGTGATATCCCAGTCATCGATGAGCCAGTGGACGAGCTCCTTGCTCTCGCGACAGAGGTGCTCGACGAGCTCGATATCGGTCTCGCCATCGTTTTTCGCGAGGATGTCTTCCATCATGTCCTCGGGGGTCTCCTCGATTCCGACATCGTGTTGCAGACGGGTTCCCGCGGCGGGGATCATCCCCGTCGACAGCGATGTGTTGCCGCCGATGCGGTCGCTCTTTTCGAGCACGGTAATCGTCCCGTCCGTGTGGTCGGCGGCTGCGAGCGCGGCCACGAGGCCGGTGCCGCCGCCACCCACGACGAGGATGTCCGTCTCCACGTCGACGGAGACCGCGTCGACGTCGACGAGCTCTGCATCAGCCTTCTCGAGGGTCCGTTCGCCGAGATCTGTCACGCCCATACGTCACCACGTGACAGCGAACACCAAACGTTTTCGCCAATCGGTCGATGGTGTCCGTTGTTCTCGACAGCCCGATCCGTTCTGGGGTGGGATCGTTCTATCCGGAACTTTCGCTGCTGCAGCTCGGAGTTACTTACGAACATACTGACCTTGGTGTACCAGTCGTCCAGGGCGACTACCACAGGCGGACGCCTAATCTTCGAAAGCTCCGCTTCGAGCGGTGTTCTTTCAAAACAAGAGTACGGCAGCCTTGTCACCGCCACGTCACGGCGTGTTGGAGTACCATTGCACTCACGTATCGGGTGGTTCTGACTCTCGCTTGCGGCTCCCAAAGAGGCGTTCTCGGAGGGTCTGTGGGTGTCGCTTCTCTGCAAGCAACACCGAACACTCGACCTCCTCGACGATGTCGTAGACGGGCGACCCGCGAATCAGCCCGGAGAGGATCCCCCGTTCGGTGGCCCCGATGACCAGCATCGTAGCGTCAGTAGCGGCGTCGGTGATTTGAGTGTGGATATCACCGCTCACGATCTGCAACTCGGCATCCTCGAGGTCGTGGTCGACCGCCCATGACCGCAGGAACCGCTCACCAGCGTCTATGTCTTCCGCGACGTGAAGCAGCCGGATGGACGCGTCGTACTGGGAACTGAGCCCCCGAGCGATCGCCGCGGCGAGCGCCGAGTCGGGTCCGCCTGCGGTCGGGACCAGCATGGTCGTGGGGTCGAAGCCTTGGTCGCGGAAGATCAGGAAGTCACAGGGGAGCGAACCGGCACGATCGGTGATCACGCCCTCTGGTCGATCAGCGATTCCGTGGGAGGTTGGTCCCCAACCCATGACACAGAGGTCTGCCCCGTAGCGCTCGGCTGCAGCGAAGATCTCATCAGCAGGCTGGTGGGACAACACGGCGTGCGTCTCGATCGTCGCACCGAACGTCTCCGCGTCGGCTTTGGCGCGATCGAGGAGATGATGGGCAGCTTCGTACGCTTGCTGGTCACGAGCGGACTCTAACGCCGTCTGATCTGGCACCTGGATGATGTTCACGGCGACGACGGTCCCATCGTGGTGGTCGGCGATCGCTGATCCGAGCGTGATGAGGTTCTGCTCGCTGGCCGGGTTCGACAGCGGGACCATTACCCGATAGTCGCCGCCCTCGGGCTGGATCGAGGTCGACGCCGACACGGCGATATCGGGGAGGGTCTCAGAACGTTCGAGGACGACGCGGGCGAGCAACCCTGCTTCCTCGACGCGCGGGCTCGCGTAGGCGGCGTACCAGACGAGGGCGAGGGCAACCAGCAGGACGGCCAGGACGATGGCACTTGGTTCGATGAACACGATCAACGCGAATGAGCTGATGGCGCCAAGCACGGGCACGATCGGGTACAACGGGACGGTGAAGTCGGGGTCGTATCCGGGTGGGTTCGCCTCGCGAAAGACGATCAACGCGAGGTTCAACAGGCCATACACGAGGAGGTGCAACACGCTGCCGGTCGTCGCGAGCAGCTCGAGGTTACCGAGGATGAGGAACAGCACGATGAGGGACCCCGTCAGCGCGATCGCGCGATACGGGGTGGCGAAGCGGCCATGGATCTCGTTGAGCGACGGCGAGATCAGCTTGTCGCGGCCCATCGCGAAGTTGATCCGGGAGGAGGCGAGGATCGAGGCGTTCGCCGAGGACGCGGTCGCGAGCAAACCGCCCAGGAGCAGCGCGACCGCTCCGATGGGGCCCATCAGGATCCGGGCGACATCGACGACCGCGGTCTCGTTGCCCGCGACCACGTCGGTCTCCACCGCAGCCAGGATGGCGAGCAGGATGAGCGCGTACATCGCCGTGACGATCACGACGCTCCCGATAACCGCCCGGGGGAGGTTCTTCCCTGGGTTTTGGATCTCCTCGCCGACGGACGTGATCTGCACGAAGCCGAGATAGGAGACGAATATCAAGCCGGTGACTGGCAGCAGGGGACGCCAACCGAAGGGATCGATGGGAGTGAGTGTATCGAACTCCGCGTTGAGGACACCAAAGAGGGTGAGCACCGCGAGGATCCCGACCAACGAGAGGACGATCAGGTTCTGTAGCCGGCCGGTCTCCTTCGCACCGACGTAGTTGATCCCGATGAAGAACACCGCGCCCATAAGGCCAATGAGCTGAGCTGGAACGAGGGTGAGCGGTCCAAGCGAGAGGGCGGGAACGGTGATGAATTCGCTGACGTACGCGCCGAAGCCGTACATGTAAAACGCCGAGGCGAACGCGAGTCCGAGCCAGTTCCCCCAGCCGGCGATGGAGCCAAACAGCGGGCCAAGGCCCTGATTGATGTAGTAGTAGGCGCCGCCCGAGACGGGCATGGCCGTTCCGAGTTCGGAGGCCGACAGCGCGGTGAAGACGGCGATCACGCCACCGATGACGAACGCGATGATCGTCAGCGGTCCAAGCCGGGCCACGGCTGGGCCCGGGAGGACGAAGATGCCCGCACCGATCATCGTCCCCACGCCGATGGTCAGGGCCGCGAGGGGCCCCAGGTCCTTCGCGAGTTCTTCCTGGCCGCTCATGTGAGATCACCGAGTCTGAACGGAGGGTTGACTGGGACGTGGCACAGTCCACGTCTGGGACGCGGGTCTGGGCTTGGCATCTGTCTCATGGCCCCGTCCTGCGGTGACATATTTCTTCGAGGCTACCTTATCCGTGTTGCGCTCTGAGTCAGGCCCCCGGCACGTTACGGGAAGGGGACCATCGACCTGTAGCGATTTCAGGGCTAGCAGCGAGCGTCCTCCAGGCGTGGTACTCGTGGCGATGCTCGGTGGGACTTCATCGACGG
>CAZXER010000001.1:85610-111682 GCA_964639975.1 uncultured Halobacteriales archaeon
GAGCGTCCTCCAGGCGTGGTACTCGTGGCGATGCTCGGTGGGACTTCATCGACGGCCAACTGATTTGCGGTTTGACATTGATGGCCTCGTCAGATTCGCGGCTTGCAGAGGATCATAATCAGTATCTCATCGATGTTCGAGGAACGAGCCAGAAAGAAGAGGTACAATGTGAATCGAACGGAACGTGGGTTGACTCGAACACATTCAGGGTACTTTGAGAGCCGATAGACACGTCCATACACTCAGTATGAAGGTCCCTGGCGGAAGAGGTCCCGGTCGCTTCTCAATAGCGATTGCGAAACGCCAACCCGAGCACGGAGGCACCGATCGCGACCGGGGTCGCAATAACCCCGGCGGCGATGAGACTATCGACCAATCCCTCGCCATACGTGACGTTCTCGATACCGACGAAGCCCACGAGCACTGACCCGAGGATCGCTGCCAGTGCGATCGCCCCGAGGTAACCCGCCGCTACGAACACTCCACCGATGGCCCCCTCAGCGTAGGAATGCTGGTCCTCGTAGCCGCCGCCAGCGAGGAACCCGCCGATGGCCACGATGGCGATCGCGATAATGAAGTACGCCTCCGGACCGAACCAGAACGCCTCGGTCGAGATGGTACCGGCGCCGACGGTGCTCTCGAAGGTGACGGTGACGCCGTGCATGGCGACGAGCGTCCACGCGGTGAGGATGAAGGCTGCGATGATCGAGGCGATCACCACCGAGATCGCCAGGATGAGCAACGCACTCTCCGCGTCTCTGGGAGTGAAGAAGTCCACGATGACGCTCCCAACGGTGGCGGCGATGTTCGCGACCAGTATGACTACCGGCTGGCCGAAGGCCGGGTCGATGACGTCCCAGGCACCAGCTGCGGACTGGGGGATCGAGCTGAAGGCAGCGTAGACGCCAAGCTCGAGGGAGTCGGCGGTCTCGAGCACCGCCTCGATGGGCTCCCAGACGGCGAAAAACACCTTGATTCCCAACAGCACGAAGAGGCCACGGATCGCCCAGTACAGCGGCAGCCACGACAGGACCACCGAGGAGGTGAGCTCCGAACCTGTCGGGGGTTCCTTTGATTCGTCCTCCGCCATGATTGGCGCCGGGTTCGTAGGTAGTTGTAAAAATAATTCGGGCATCTCGCCCGAGTTTTCTCACGGTCGAACAGACTCTCGAGGGACTGCTCCCGGACCAACTCACCGATCTCTCAGGAGTGACACACGCCAGTGGTGTCTCCCTGTACGCCTCGCTCTGGAGGTGACCCACATTTACCGCTATGAATAGAGTTCGTCGCTGAAACTCGTCTCGGCACTTTGTGATTCGATGGACCCGGCTATGCGGACCTCGAAGGATCCCTGTTCGATTGCGTCGATGATCCCCACCCCGAGATCGGTATATTCAGCGACTAACTCGATCGTCTCGGAGGCCTCATCACCCGGGCCGAGCGTCGCGACCGTCGTCCGGGACGACAGCACCTCGACGTCGTTGACAAACGCGTTGTAGTCGATCGTCGGTGACGGGATGTCTTCCTCGGCGTGGGTGTTTACAACTGAGAAGACGACGGGGATCGTTGCGCTGGTGAGGCCAACCTCTGGCGCGCGCACGTCCGTAATTTGAAGCTCGATCGCCTCGACCGGTGGCTCCTCCCCATCGCCACCGAGGGCGTCAAGGCAGCCTCCCAGTGAGCCGGTCGCTACCGTAGCGACGAGTCCGAACAGTGCCCTCCGCGATAGCATAGGCGTAAGTATCGAATCAAGTCTAAAAATACCTAGTGGGGATCGGTCCCTTGCGACACGATCAATGGGGCCCATGTCTCCAAGCGGGTGTGATATTTTTCGCTGCCGGACCAGTTCGACAGCATCAGTCGATGCTATATCTGTGGTAATATCACCAGTATGCTAGCTTGTTTGCGGATACTGTCCTGGTACGCAATCGATTCTCAGGTATGGACTCTAGAATAATCTCAAGACGAGGGAGAGAAATCCGAGATTGGCTCTGATTTCCAATCACCAGCGTCGTTTTATCACCCATCTCCACTAGGTACCCCGTGTGAGGCTCACGGAGTAATGGCCGACACGTCACTCACGGCTGCTCAGGCCGAGCGACTCCACGCGTTAGAACGTGCAAGGAGCCTCGATGACCTCGTCGAACTGACCGGGGCTGATTCACCGGAGAGCGCGTATCTCGAGGCGAAAGCTGACTGGCGAGTACTCAAAGACAGGTCGTTGCCCCCGGCCGAAGGTACCGGGTTCCCGGGCGACAGTGTCGAGCTCGACGGCCATACCTTTCACGTCCATGGTATCACCCACACGGATACGGCTGCCGAGCGAGCGTTCGTCCGCCAGCACGTGTCAGACGCCACTGATGCTGGTGCGTTCGTGTACTGCGAGCAGGGGCTCCGGTCGATGTACTTCGCCGATATGAGCCGGGTCTGTGAGATGGACGACTATCGGTGGGCCTTGCAGAGGTGTACGGACCTCGATTGTGATTCTCACCTCGAGATGGTCGGCGAGGTCGATAGCCTCCTCGACGATCTCAGTTCGGTCACCGACGAGTTTCGAACCGCGCTCTTTTCCCTCGTCGAGAGCAGCAGCGACCTCGTCGGTGAGCAGGCTACGCAGTCTCTTGGCGACGTGGCGACCTCGTTATTGACCCATCACTCGGACCTCGGTGTCGGAAGGGACTATACTTCGTTCGTCCTCTCTCGTCGAGCGTCACAGGATCCGTCTCACCTGGGAGCTCTCCAACGGTATTATCGGTGCGCTTTTTTGCCACAACCGATCGAGCGAGAGTGGTTACGACGGCACGATCCAGAGCTGGAGATCATCACGCATGCGAGGAACGAGCGAATGGCGGACTACGTCATCAACCACAATGAGCAGGCCACGCAGGTGCACGTCATCGTTGGCGCAGCCCACCAACCCGGGGTAACCTATTATCTTCGTCAGTACCAGTCAGGAGAGCGGACAGGGGATCCCTTCGAATTGCTGGAATAGTTTTGATATGGCTACTGGTGATGGAGGACTAATCGAATATCCTGTTGAGAAGCCTTCTTTGACGATTCATTGTTCCATTAAATCGCAAATGTCCTGCCATGAGCTAGTGGGGTGTAGGGTTCTCTCATTGAGACCATACAAGTAATGCAGCATATTCTATATAGCATTATATGATATATATTTGGGGGATACTCCCCCCGATTCAAACCGCAAAAACGCATTACAGCAGTGATTTTAGCTATGAGAGGGAGTAGATATGCCGTTCATAGGTCTCACGCACGAGATCACCCCAGTTGTGCGTGTAGGTGTCGATGATGTCGTCAGCAACGTCTCCTCTGAGATATTTTACTACCCCTCGGTCACCGATGCGATTGCGAAGATGGGTCGTGAAGAAGTGCCTGAAATAGTGGGGGGTAACGTTCTCACCGGATTCACCACCCTCAACGTACCATCCAGCCGATTTAGCGTATTCACGGACGACGTGTCGTACCTGGTCGATCGAGAGTCTGGAACCCCAGTCGTTCTTCGTTGAGACGAACAGTGCTTCGGCACTCGAGGTCGTATCAGGCCGGATGGCTAGCCAGTTGACAATAGATTGCTCGAGCTCACGATCGATTGGGATGATAGTGTCCCGTTGACGTTTGTTCGAGGCTTCACGGACCTCTCCGTTGTACGTTTCACCTCGATTTGGGTCACTGGAGACGAACAGTGACGGGCCTCTTCCGACGAGTTGGCCTCGGGGGAGTACACCGTAGTGATCGTCGATCTCTATCGAGTCCAACTGTAAGTCTCGAATGTCAATATTGGTGGCTTCACCCACCCGTACTCCCGTTTTTGAGAGTAACATGAATAGCGCGTGATGCTGGGGATGATGGATTTTCTGAACGAACGATCGAAGTTCGTCGACGGAGATATCTCGCCGCGTTGGATCGGTCTGGATACGCTCGGATGATTCCTCGATTACGAGGGCCATGGGGTTCTCATCCAGTGCGCCTACCTCCATCATGTAGCGGTAAAATCGATTGACGTAGGTGGTGTATGAGGCGATTGTGCTATCTGAGTACTCGTCTCTGAGTGAATCGAGCCACGCGAGACAATCTTCACGGGTAGCGTTGGCGTAATGGTCCTCAGTGATTCCACGATTGTCTTCGAGAAACACTTGAAATTGGTTGAGTACGCGATCGTAGGCGTCGAGGGTTCGCTCGCTTCTACCGAATTGGTCGAGCTCGTCCAGGAAGACCTCGAGTGGTTCGGCGCTCATTGGTTCTCCAGTCGGTATTGGCCGGTTCGACCACTGACTACGACTGCGTCCATCTCCATCAGTGTTCGATCGAGGTTTGCCTCGAGTTCACCGATGATTTCCTCGCTCAGTTCGTCGAACGTAGCTGGTCCTTGTTGAAGAACGTCGAGGATGGCCGTTTCTAGGTCGTCACCCCCGGGGTTCGCGTCTGATGATGGGGTTCCTTCAACGGTGAATGGTGATCTCCCCGATTGAACCATGGTTCTGATGAACTCAGACATGGTCATCTCTAGGTTAGCGGCGTGATCCTCCCAGATTTGCTTTTGCTCTGCTGGGATGTACGTTTTGACAGCAACACGGGATTCTGTGTCTGATGTGCTCATATTCTGACCATTTCAGGCGGTAATACCTTAAAACTTCCCTCTATTGCGGATAAGATATATTATGCGTATTATTAGACCTTCTATTTTCCAGTTATATCTAATTATTGCAAAAATAGACCTATTACTACACTGATAAAGTACTAAAAACAACAATCAGATATATTATTACTTAATATATTAGAAATATTATATAACTATATTTATTATAAATAATTATAGTAAAATACAATAAATAATATTATAAATATAATTATTATATATTATAAATAGGGATAGTTTGATCGCTGTTGGTCTTACCAATAGACCTCTCTTGGTACCGGCAATCACTGTTTGAACTGTTCAGTGGGAGCATTGTTATGTTATCAGTCGATTTCATCGACATTGGCGTTGTATGGATGGGTGGACGGAGAATCTCCAGTATCTCCGATACTACGCATTCAGTCTATTCATTAATTCGCGTGTAATTGCCCTTGATCTGCTGTTTCATCGACTGTCGTCAATGGTCTCTTGGTTATTCAATCGTTTACTCCTCTGTTGTAGACGGTCTCTATCCGGCGTTCAGTGCATTTCGCTGTCTTCCTGGATGCTGTCACGAGCCACCAGGCGTCTCAATGAACCGGTTGGATTGAGGTCAAAATTGTATATCTGGTATATTCGTGCTGTTGCTGCTTTTGCACCCGTTTCTATCTTACCTACAATCTATTTTCTGCGGTCCTACTCATCCGAATGTCTACCTAGACCACACTGTATATATTGTATATAGCTATACACATTGGCTGGGTGGCACTTCGAATCATTCTGGGGTCATGCTATCGTTGCATTGGCCAAAACCATTCAGACCTCACGACGACCTGTATCGACACGAGGATCGAAGTAGGAGTAAAACGCATCCTGGATGATGTTGCCCATGACGCCGATACTGATCACGACCAAGGTCGCGCCAAGGACCACTGGCAGGTCCCGTTGGGTGATGGCATCGAGGAGCACGTAGCCGAATCCCTGGATCCCGAAGACGGTCTCGATGACGAAGATCGCGAGGAGGATGAGTGCCATCACCTCGGTGAACAACATCGAGAAGAACGGGATCGCGGCGTTTCGAAGGACGTGCTTGGCGACCTGAACGTTGCTTGCACCCTTCGCCTTGACTAGCTTCGTGAACTCCCGGGAAGCATACTCCAGACTGTGGGCTCTGGCGTAGCTGACATAGCTACCGAGCAACGCGGCAGTCGTCAGGGCGATCGGCAAGCCATGCTCGTAGACCCACTCTGGCATGTCAAAGGTCAGGACCATCCCACCGAGCCAGAACATCGGCACGACGAACAGCAGGTAGACGATGAACACACCACCGGAGGCGAGGTGTGAGTCCTGGTTGGTCGCGGCGTACAGGCCGAGTAACACGCCGATCGTGATCGCGATGACCAGGGCGGGGACGACGTACATGCCGGTTCGGATGGCGCTATCCATGACGATGTCGAACGCTGGTTCTCCGGAGTTGAACGAGGTATCCCACTCAAGGAGGACCATGTTGCCGAGCCACTCGATGTAGGATTGCCACAGCGGCTGGTCCAATCCTCGGGCCATGAGATACTCTTCGCGGACGGTTTGGAGCAGTTCTTCTCCACCTCCGGCGAACTTCACGAGTCCGAGTTCGGCGTTGAGCACCCAGTCGTCGGTCATGGTGAAGAGGGCGAAGACGAGGGACAGGACACCCCAGGCGATGGTCAGCCCCATCGCGACTCGGGCGAGGATGATGCGGCGGAGACCCATGCATCCCAATCAATCAAGGGTAGGGATTAATATATGTCGCCCAATACCGATGACATACGATGTTCAAAGCCCTCCAATCTCCCGCTTCCAGAGGCTAGTATGAGCGGGTGGGACGACAACGCTCGCTTCGAGCAGGTGGACTGGTCCGACGTATCGACAGCGACGCGACATCTCACAGCTGAGCGCATTACCTTCCTCGTGGGCGCCATCGTACTTCTCGGTGTGTACCTCTACGACCGGTACTACACTCACGTCTACCTGGTATTCGATTGGCAGTTCACTGCGCTGCAATGGATGTTCGTGCTCGGCTTGCTCATCATCGTCTCCTTCGGGATCATCCCGGCGATCAGACGGCGTCAGACGACCAAGGAAACCCTCAAACAGCTCCTCTCGAATCCGCTCACGGCGTTCGCACTGATCTTCGTCGTGATCTTGGTGTTCGTCGGCCTGTTCGGGCCGGTGCTGTATGAGCGACCGCGCCTCCGCTTCGGCCACGCCTATACCCCGCCGGTTGGCATCGTTTCAGAGGTCTCGAGTCATACCTGTGGTGGTGAACGGATCGGCGAACCGTTCAGCTATGAATGTCTGGGAACCTGGGAGCATCCACTCGGGACGAACCATCGAGGCTATCCGATCGAGTACCTCCTCATCACCGGCGCTCGGATCGCCATGTACGTTGTCGTCTTCACCGCAGCGTTCATCGTGCCCCTGGCGGTCGCAACGGGTATTTTCGCCGGTCTCCGTGGTGGCTTGGTCGACAATGTGCTCATGTCCTATGTCGACGTCCAACTCATCCTCCCGGCGATCATGGTCTACTTCATCGGGTACATCTATTTCAACGTCTCACTGATGCTCTTGCTCGTCACCTTCGGACTGCTGAGTTGGGGTGGGATCGCCCGGCTCGTCAGAAGCGAGGTGCTCCAGCGACGCGAAGAGGGTCACGTCCGGGTCGCACGGGGGCTTGGGGCCTCGGATTGGTACATCGCGATCCGACATATACTGCCGAACGTGAGCAACACGGTCGTCCCGGCCGCGTTCCACCTGCTCGCGTTACTCGTCCTCATCGAGGCCGGTATTGCGTTCCTCGGGTTCCACGACATCGAGATGTTCTCGTGGGGCTCGACGATCGCAGAATCGACCAATTCTGTCTTCAGCCTCGGGCTGCTCGAGGGTGAGACAGATTTCGCCGCTCGTGAGATTTGGTGGGCCTCGACGTTCCCGGCGATGGCCCTGGCGCTGACGATGCTGTCGTTCAAGCTGCTCGGGGATGGTATCCGTGACGCGCTCGATCCGCAGACGCGCTAAGGGCGAAGCATTGGCAGCCGTACCCGAGTTGCCATCCCAACGATAGACCGGCTTATTACCTGCGTGTATCTCGTGTTACGTCGGTTACAGTCCGATTATGCACCATGGTCTCTCCGTATCAGATCGCCCAGGATTGAATCAATGCACCTCGTCGAGTTCGAGGTCATCGGGTGAATCGGCGACCTTCTTACCCCTGAATCCAAGGATATCGTCGTACCCATTAGCGGACAGCAAAATCGGATAGAACGAATCCTCGGCGACGAGCTCCCGGCCATCGACGGTGGCAAACGGCTCTCCGGCCTCGACGTTGGTGAAGTTCTCGACGAGCACCTCGAACGCATCTCCAGCAGGTCGTTCGATCTCTCGTCCGATCTCGAAGACCCGAGGCGTGTGCTGGCCTGGAGTCCCCTCGAGCGCGCCGACAGCGGTCAGGAACTCCTCGGACAAGAGACGGGCTTGCTCCATGGCTGACTGGGAACCCTGTTCACCCGCTTCGAGGGTAACCACGGTACCACACGCACTCAACGACCCAATATCGCCCCCTTCAGCCAGGACGAGGTTGGGAACCGAGAGCGAACACGCCAGTTTCACCGCCTCAGGATCACTCGGGGCGGCGAAGGCGAAGGGCGTCCCACTCGAACGGGTTGCATGTAACGCCAGCGTTGGGATGTCAGCAACAGCCTCACAGACGATCTCCGCCAGTCGTTCCTCGAGGTGACCCGCTGGGTCACCCGGGAACGATCGGTTCATATCGACCTCGAGAAACCGTTTCCCAGCGGCGACAGCAGGTGGGTTCGCGATGATGAAGCGCGCTGGTGTCCTCAATCGTAGTGATCCGTTCGCCTCGTCTGCAAGCAGGCTCTTTACCGCGTCGACCCCACTTGGCTCGTCACCATGGACGCCGCCCACGATGGCGGCAACTGGTTCACCGTGGCCTCGATCAGTGATGGTCGGCGTTGAGACAGGTTCGTCCTCGTCCATCGACACCACGTGGTATCCTTGGAGAGCACAAAG
Organism: uncultured Halobacteriales archaeon; assembly: GCA_964639975.1. GTDB lineage: Archaea > Halobacteriota > Halobacteria > Halobacteriales > SKSH01 > CAZXER01. The sequence goes on from CAZXER010000001.1 coordinate 94,312, forward strand.
TCCGTTCGAAGGGCGGCTATCAATCGGCCTCGTCCCGACGTTCTGATGGCTATATTTTGCGGGAAGAATCCAGATGAATACCTCAGTGAATCAGGAGGTACAGCGTCCGTTATGCGGTCGCCTCAGCCTCGGTAACGCCACACACCTGGAGGACCTGTCGGATATGGAAGTCTTTCTCTGCGGGTTCATCACTCTCGAGTGCCTGCTGCAGATGTTCGATACAATCTTCACTCAACTGATAACTGTCATGCATCCTACCTGGTGATTCCGGATGGATTACCATAAACCCACGACTAGCGGGGTGAAACTGCAGCAGGCGTTCACGAAGGAGCATTCCAGGCGTCCGCCAATTCCGTCGCTTCGACGTCGCTTGAGAAATGTTCCTCCACAGCATGCTCTACGAGCTTGACGTACCCCACGCCGATCACGTCAGCTTCTAGCAGTACTCGCTCGGGTACTGGAATGCGTTCGTGAACCTCCTGAGTTGACTCCGCCGCTCCAAACCCTCCTTTGGCGTTGCGATGAGACGAACTGGATCGAGATCCGTATCGGCGGGTCCCACCATGGTAGCGCCGAGTTCGGTCACTCGATCCAGGACTGATCGAACGGTCGAGTACGGCTGTTTGGAGCGGTCAGGGTAACCAGGAGGATAGGTTCAACTCGGTCGGTTCGATCGTCTCATCGACTTGCGTCTGGACGAGCACGACCCCGATCAAGGCGAGCGCAGAGCCGAATGCGAAGGGGACGATGAACCCAAGGTCGACGAGGAATCCGGACATGAACGGCCCGACGGCGACCCCGAATCCGAACGACATCGTCAGAACCGACAGGGTCGATCCTGATCGCCCGTCGGGCGCGAGATCACCTGCCAGCGCGAGTGCCGGGGCGAAGACCATCGCTCCCGCTATCCCCTGAAGGAACCGTGCCACGAACATGAGGAGTGAATCGAGGACGATCCCCTGCACGAGCGTCGTCGGCACCAACAACGCGGTCCCAAGGACGATGAAGCGCTTGCGGCCATAGAAGTCGGTTGCCCGCCCGATCGGTGCCTGCAACGCGACCTGGGCGAACACGAACGCGGCGAACTGAAGCCCGAACCACCCTTCACCCTGCCCGAGTCTAGCGTTGATGAGGTCGCCGAGGGTGGCGAAGAGCGCTATCCCCACCGCCATGAAGAAGGAGACGATACCGAGGGTAAATACTGGGTCCAGTAGCTTGTCTCGCTCGCGATCGAGAACGGCGATGTTCAGTCCGGTCGAATGATCCTCCTGCGGTTCGATATCCGGATCTCGGATGAACAACAGCACGAGGAGGAAGCTGATGAGTGCCGTCACCGCTGCCAGGTAGAAGGCACCGTCGTAGCCCGTGATGAACAGCTCCCGAGCACCGACGGAGATGGTGTAGGGACCGGCTTCGACGAGGATACCGGCGGCGACGGGTCCCGCCCCGAAGCCGACCAGTCTGAAGGTGTTGTATGTCCCCATGTTCCCACCGCGGTTCTCCGGGATGGTCAGATCGTTCACGAGCGCGATGGTCGACGGGATGATGAACGCGGCGGCGACACCCTGCAGGATTCGAAGCGCGCCGAGGTGCCAGTAGTTCGTCGCGAAGGCGTACGAACCACTCGCGATACCGAGGACGAGGAGTCCGAACAGGACGAAGATCTTGCGTCTGGCGAGACGATCTGAGAGCCGGCCGGTGTAGGGCTGGAGCGGACTACTGACGAACCCAGAGAGTGAGAGGATGATCCCAGTGATGGCCACCTCGGTCAGCGTCAGACCGAGGCTGTCGAGGACGAGTATCGCCCCGATGAGCGCCGGGACGAGCAGGAGGATCCAGTAGCCCGTACCCGTTCGCATGAGCACCGCTGCACCGAGGAGGATCGAGATGCCGATGAGGATGAGATCGAACCCTGCGACGCTCGATCCGGTGACGTGCTCCGTTGCGATATACAGCGGAAGCACGACGATGAGGAACGAGTTCCCGATCGATTCTGCCATCCTGGCGATGGCCAGGACCATCACCTGCGGTTCGACCCCGAAGTAGTTCTTCATCGTCCAACTGAGCTGGTTTGCATTGGCGGGAGTTGTGGTTCGATTCGGGGCAACGGTGATGCCCGGTTGACACTTCGTGAGCACCGAGGTCTACGAGGGATACATCGGGCCACGATAGCGGTACGTCCAAACGCCTGGAACAAAACCATTCTGACTCGATAGTCAGTGGCTGATATCGCGGACGCTGGGGGGAGAACCGACTATATTCGCCAGCTTCGAAACGGACGGTCATCCGGAGCGCTTAAGTGCGCGATGACGATACTCACTGGTGCACTCCGCTGTAGGGGGCTTTGCCCCCGAGTCCGGTTCAGGGCGACAAGTACCCGGCGAGTCGTGGTAGCCTAGCCTGGTCAAGGCGCAGGGTTGCTAACTCTGTGGCGTAAGCCTCCGGGGTTCAAATCCCCGCCACGACGCTCAATCGCCCATTGTCGCAAGTGATGCCGGACCACAACGGAACTTGAACACCAACATGAGCACGGAAGACACCTCGGACGAACCCGACGAAGATATTCGGTACTTCGTCCGAATCGAACAGACCGACCTCGACGGGACCAAGTCTGTCGAGCGAGCACTCAGCGAGATGGATGGGATCGGCCGACGAGCGGCGAGATTCATCGCCGACGAGGTGGGCGTCGATCGACGAGCGGTTCTCGGCGGACTGGAGGACGAGGACATCGAGGCCATCACCGACCTCGTCGTCAACTTCGACGAGGCGGTCCCGGACTGGATGACCAATCGCGCGCGTGATTACTATACTGGCGACACCGAGCACAAGATCGGAAACGAGCTCGGCATCCAGCGCGAGCGTGACATCAACCGCATGAAAAAGATCGATTCCTACAAGGGCCTCCGTCATCGCCGCGGCCAGAAGGTTCGTGGCCAGCGAACCCGCTCGACCGGCCGAACCGAGGGAACCGTCGCGGTCAACGTCGAACAGATTCAAGAAGAGATGGCAGAGGAAGCGGCGGCGGAGGAGGACGAGTAACCACGGATGACGACCGGTAACAACACCAAGAGCTACGAAACGCCGAATCACCCCTTCCAGGGCGGGCGCATCGCAGACGAGCACCGGCTGCTCGCCGAGTACGGCCTGAGCAACAAGCGCGAACTCTGGACCGCAGAGTCGCGACTGCGCGATATCCGCCGTGAGGCTCGTGATCTGCTCGGACAGGCCCAGGGTGACGCACGGGAGGCCGCGGAGATCGGATCTTCGTTCCTCGCAAGCCTCCGTCAACGAGGCTACCTCTCCCCCGACGATGGCCTCGACGACGTCCTGTCACTGGACATCACCGACATCCTCGAGCGCCGCCTGCAGACGCAGGTGTACCGCCAAGGGCTTGCCAACACCATCGATCAGGCCCGTCAGTTCATCGTACACGGGCACATCGCCATCGATGGCCGACGCACCGACCGACCTGGCTACGTGGTGAACATCGACGAGGAAGCGCTCCTCGACTACGATGACCGCAGTCCGGTTGCAGACGAGCTCCATCCAGAACGGGCGGGGGCCCAGTGAGTACCATGGCAGAGGACGACAAGTGGGGGATCGCCCACATCCACGCCACGTTCAACAACACGATCATCACCATCACCGATTTGACCGGTGCCGAGACCATCGGTGCCATCAGCGGCGGTCACGTCGTGAAACAGGACCGCGACGAATCCTCGCCGTATGCAGCGATGCAGATGGCAGAGGAGGTCGCATCTCTCGTCGAAGAGGCTGGCTTCGAGGGACTGCACGTTCGCGTTCGTGGCCCTGGTGGTAACCTCCAACGGAACCCTGGCCCGGGTGCCCAGGCGGCGATCCGTGCGCTCGCACGAGCTGGGCTTGAAATCGGGCGTATCGAGGACGTCACGCCGATTCCACACGATGGTTCCCGGCCGCCGAAAGGGCTCGGATTCTGATCATGACAGGTACCGACGCTGTTCCAGACTACGAGATCGAATTCGTCGAGCGAGACGAGCGCAACGCGCTGTTCGTCGTGCGAGACATCTCGCCGGCGTTCGCGAACGCGATCCGTCGTTCGATGCTCGCCGACGTGCCGACCATGGCCATCGACACCGTTCGCGTCATCGAGAACACCTCGGTGATGTTCGACGAGATGATCGGACTTCGCCTCGGGCTCGTACCCCTGAGCACGCCTCCCGGCGAGTTCGAGGTGGGTGAGTCCGTCACGTTGAGTCTGGATGTCAGTGGCGAGGGAACCGCGTACTCGGGCGATCTCGTCTCCGCCGATTCAATGGTCGAACCGGTCGATGAGAACATCCCGATCATCGATCTGAAGGAGGACCAACGCCTCGAGGTTGAGGCCGAGGCCGTCCTCGATGATGGCGGGGAACACGTCAAACACCAAGGTGGGGTCGCCGTCGGCTATCGCCACCTCCAGCGCGTCGAGGTCGTCGGTGATCTCGGCGAGTTCGACGAGCCCGAACCTCACATCGTCCGAGGTGTGATCGAGGAGGACGGCGAGTTGATCTCGAGCGACTCGTTCGACCACGACCTCAGGAACCTCTACCCTGATGAGGACGTGGTGACCGAGGACATCGAGGGCGCGTTCGTCTTCCACGTGGAGACGGACGGATCGATGTCCGTCGACGACCTCATCCTCGAGGCAGCAGCGTCGATGACCGATCGGGCAGCCACACTCGAGGAGGCGTTGGAGCTATGATGTCCCCACCCGACAGCCGTCACCGGCTGACTGCAAGTGAACCGCATCGTGCAGGGATAGCCAAGTCAGGTCAACGGCGCAGCGTTCAGGGCGCTGTCCCGAAGGGGTTCGCAGGTTCGAATCCTGCTCCCTGCACTCTATCGAATCTCTCACGGAGTCACGTAGCATGAACAAGACAAATCCACGGATACAGGACCTCATCGCGGAGCTGAAGTCCGTCGCTCGCGAACACGACGCGGACGTCTGGGCGGAGCTCGCGGGCCGTCTCGAACGGCCCCGGAGTTCCTACGCTGAGGTCAACCTGGGACGCATCGAGCGGTACGCGCGCGAGAACGAGACGGTCATCGTACCGGGCAAGGTGCTCGGAAGCGGCACCCTCCGAAAACAGGTGACCGTTGCTGCGGTCGATTTCTCCCGTAGCGCCGAGACCAAGATCGACGAGGTAGGCGAGGCCTGCCGGCTCGAGGATCTGCTAGAAAGCAATCCAGAGGGCGGCGATGTCCAGGTGATCGCATGAACCGATCCGACTTCGATCCAGACATAGTGATCGACGCCCGTTACAGCGTCGTCGGCCGGGTCGCCACCGAAGTGGCCAGCCGTGCGCTGGATGGTGACTCAGTCGCCGTCGTCAATGCGGAAACGGCCGTCATCACCGGCGGGAAGGAGGACGTGCTCGAGCGGTTCCGCAAGCGCCAATCGCTCGGGTCAGACAGCGGTCCGAACCATCCTCGTCGACCTGATGGCATTTTCAAACGGGCTATCAGAGGGATGTTGCCCATGAACAGCACGCGTGGTAGAGATTCGTTCCGGAACATCAGGGTCTATGTCGGCAATCCGTTCGAGGAGGTCGAGGCGACCGTCCTTGAGGACGCGACGATCGATCGCCTCTCGACGATCCGGTTCGTCGAGCTCGGCGACATCAGCACACAACTGGGGGCCAAACCAACATGGTAACGAACACAAGCGGTAAGAAGAAGACGGCCATCGCCCGGGCGACCGTCCGAGAGGGCAGCGGGCGAGTCCGTATCAATGCACAGCCGATCGAACTGATCGAACCCGAGCTGGCTCGACTCAAGATGCTTGAACCCTTCCGCATCGCCTCGCACCTTCGAGACGACTACGATGTCGATGTCAGCGTCTCCGGTGGCGGTGTCTCGGGACAGGCCGATGCCGTTCGGACGGCCATCGCTCGTGGCCTCGTCGAGCATACCAGCGACACCGAGGTGAGGGACGCGTTCATGGAGTACGATCGATCGCTTCTCGTGAACGACGTCCGCCAGCGCGAGTCCAAGAAATGGGGCGGCCCGGGTGCACGGGCACGCTATCAGAAATCGTACCGGTGATCCACTCATGATGGTACCAGTCCGCTGTTTCACGTGCGGGAACGTCATCGGCGAACACTGGCCGGAGTACGACGAGCGAGTCAACGAGAACGATGAGGACGCAGCAGTCGTTCTGGACGATCTCGGCATCGAACGCCACTGCTGTCGCCGGATGTTCGTCTCGCACAAGAACCTCGTGGACATCGTTTCACCCTATCAGTGATGACTGTGCAACACTATACGCGGTACGAGACGGCTCGCATCATCGGGGCACGATCGCTCCAGTTAGCCCACGGCGCGCCCGTGTTGATCGAGACAGATGAGACGGAGCCGATCCTCATCGCCGCCGAGGAGTTCGACGCCGACGTGCTCCCGTTCACCGTTCGACGGGACTGACATGAGCATCATCCAGACCGTCCGGTTGCGCGAGATCATCGACTCACGCGGAGACGCGACTGTCGAGGCGGACGTGTTGACCGAGGACGGTGGCTTCGGGCGGGCTGCCGCACCGAGTGGTGCCTCGACCGGCGAACACGAGGCCACGGCGCTACCGGCTGCTGAAGCGGTGGCTGCGGCCCGCGAGCATGCCGTCGACCGACTCGAAGGCCAGGTTGCCGCGGTCGATCAACGCGAGGTCGATGCCGCGCTGCGAGGCAGCGATGGAACCGGTGACTTCTCGCGAATCGGCGCCAACGCGGCGGTCGCCATCTCGATGGCTGCGGCCAAGGCCGCGGCCGACCTGCTTCGCCTGCCGTTGTATCACCACCTCGGTGGGACCTTCAGCGGCGACGACTTCCCCGTCCCGATCGCCAACGTCATCGGCGGTGGTGAGCACGCGGTCGATGCGACCCACATCCAGGAGTTCCATGCCATCCCACTTGGCGCACCCAACGTCCGCGATGCCGTCTTCGCCACGGCCGCTGTGCACGAGACAGTCGGTCAGGAGCTCTCCGACCGTGGCCATGCGGCCAACAAGGGTGACGAGGGCGCATGGGCGCCCCAGGGCCTCGATGACAGCACGGCGATCGAGGTGGTCGCCGAGGCAGCCGATGCGGTCGCCGATGCAGTCGGGTTCGAGATCGCGCTCGGGCTCGATGTCGCTGCCTCGGAGCTGTACGACACCGAGGACGACGTCTACCGCTACGGCGACACCACCCGCTCGCCCTCGGAACAGCGCGACTACATGGTCTCGCTCGTCGAGGATCACGATGTGGTCTATCTCGAGGATCCCCTCGAGGAGCACGACTTCGAGGGATTCGCCGCGTTGACGAGCCGGATCGGTGACGACGTAGCGGTGTGTGGCGACGATCTGTTCTGTACGGACGTCGACCGCATCGAACGCGGGGTCGCGCTCGGATCGGCCAACGCCGTCCTCATCAAGCCCAACCAGGTGGGGACCCTCTCGGGAACCATCGACGCGGTCGAGACGGCTATCCGACAGGGATGGATCCCGGTGGTCTCACATCGAAGCGGCGAGACCGAGGACGCCACCATCGCCCACCTGGCAGTCGGAACCGGCGCGCCGTACATCAAGACCGGCACTGTCGGTGGCGAACGAACCGCGAAACTCAACGAACTCATCAGGATTTCTGATCAAGCAACATGACAGACGAAACCGAATCGGAAGAACCCACAGACGACGCAGTACTCGAAGAGGCCCCGCCGGAAGATACGCCGGCGCAGGAAGCATCACCGGAAGACGAGACAGCCGCCTCGGAGCTGGTCGATGAGGATACGGCTGACCTGCTCATCCCCGTCGAGGACTACCTCAGTGCCGGGGTCCACATCGGTACACAGCAGAAGACGTCGGACATGGAGCGCTTCATCCACCGGGTCCGAGACGACGGCCTGTACGTGTTGGACATCACGCAGACCGATGAGCGCATCCGCTTGGCCGCCGATTTCCTCTCGCGGTATCCCCCAGAGCAGATCCTCGTGGCGGCCAGCCGCCAGTACGGCCGATTCCCAGCCGAGCGATTCGCCGAGGTCGTCGGTGCCGAGGTGGTCACCGGTCGATTCATCCCGGGGACCCTCACGAACCCGAAGTACGAGGGTTACATGGAGCCCGATGTGGTCGTCGTGACCGATCCGATCGCCGATTCACAGGCGGTCACGGAGGCGATTACGGTCGGGATCCCGGTCATCGCGATGTGTGACAGCAACAACAACCACGAGAACATCGATGTGGTCGTGCCGACGAACAACAAGGGACGAAAGGCGCTGGCGGTAGTCTACTGGCTCCTCGCGAACGAGACCATCGACAGCCGAGGCGGACAGCCGACTCACTCCCTTGAGGACTTCGAACTGGGAGTCTGATCTGAGGGACGGCCGTACCATTCCGATTCGGTACCACTGCACCTAACCATGGCAACCACGAGCGCTCCCGGCAAGGTCTATTTGTTCGGCGAACACGCGGTCGTCTACGGCGAACCAGCCATCCCCTGTGCCATCGATCTTCGCGCACGCGTCCAGGCTGAGGCTCGATCGGACGAACGTGTCAGACTGGCCGCGCAGGACCTCAGTCTCGATGGGTTCACCGTCGAGTACCGGGGTGATCGTGACGCGCAACCGGATGTCGATGTCCCCGATAACCTCGTCGAGGCAGCCGTCGGATACGTCGACGGCGCCATCGAACACGCGAGGGACCTCGCCGATGAACCCGAACGGGGGTTGAATCTGACCATCGAGAGTGACATTCCACTTGGAGCTGGGCTCGGTTCTTCTGCAGCCGTGACGGTCGCTGCAATCGATGCCGTTGCCCGCGAGTTCGGGGCCGAACCGTCTGTCGAGGCGGTTGCAGATCGAGCCTTTCAGGTCGAGGCGACGGTCCAGGAGGGCCGGGCTTCACGAGCGGATACCTTCTGCTCTGCGATGGGCGGTGCGGTCAGGGTCGAGGGCGACGATTGCCAGACCCTTGGCGCTCCTGATATTCCGTTCGTCCTCGGGTATGACGGTGGAGCTGGTGACACCGGTATGCTCGTCGAGGGCGTGCGGCAGCTGAAGGAATCCTATGCCTTTGCCGAGTCGACGATCGGTGCGATCGGTGCCCTCGTCGAACGCGGTGAGGCCGCCTTGGCGGAGGGTGATTTCGATGAGGTCGGCCGACTGATGAACTTCAATCACGGGTTGCTCACTGCGCTTGGGGTCTCCTCGCGGACGCTCGATGATATGGTGTGGGCCGCGCGAGATGCCGGTGCGAGTGGTGCGAAGCTCACTGGGGCGGGTGGCGGTGGCTGCATCGTGGCGCTGGCCGATGACGCGTCGGTGACGACGGCACTCGAACATGCCCCCTCTTGCGAAGAGGCGTTCCACGCTGATCTCACCTCGACGGGGTTGCGGCCTGAGTGACGATGACGACCGTCCTCAAACTCGGTGGCAGCGTCGTCACGGAGAAAGGCAGCGAGCGGACGGTTTCAGACGAACGATTGGACACGATCGTGGCCACCATCGCGCGTGCTGACCGACGGGGATATCTCCTCGTCATCGGCGGTGGGAGCTTCGGTCATCCGGCAGCTGATCGTCATGGGATGAGCGAGCAAACAGGCTCGAGCGATCCGAGGGCTATGGCCGAGGTTCACGACGCGATGCTTGCGCTCACCTCGATCGTTATCGATCGGCTCGTGGACGCCGGCGTTCCGGCCGTCGCGATCCATCCGCTTTCGATGGCACATCGCGAGGACGGAGACCTCCACCTGTCATTCGATCCCGTCGAGCAAGCTGTGTCCGAGGGGTACGTCCCGGTCCTACACGGTGATTGTGTGCTCACTGCTGGCCAGGGGGCGACCATCCTCAGTGGCGATGAGATAGCTGTCGAACTCGCTCGTCACTTCGACGCCGACCGAGTCGGCCTATGTACTGGGGTTCCGGGTGTGCTCGATTCGAATGAAGAGCTCATCGATCGGATCGAACAGTACGAAAGGGTGGCAGATGTACTCGGTGAGAGCACCGACACGGACGTCACCGGTGGGATGGCTGGAAAGGTCTCGACCTTGCTCGAGCTTGGTATCCCCTCGTCGGTTTTCGATATCGCAGCGTTGGCTGCGTTCCTCGATGGCGAGAGCCCCGGTACGACGATCGATTCGAGTTCGTAGGTGTGGATACACGGCCGACTCGGAGCCCGTGGGGAGCGCTGATCAGTTCTCGATTGGTGCGACTGAGCCACGTTAGCTATGGTCCTTCAACGTCTCTCTAGCGTATGGATCGGATTTCGGATATCGATGTGACACAACGCCTGGGCGCAGGATTTCTGTTCCTCGTGATCGCGTTGGCTGTGCTCGTCGTGCAACCCGGATCGCAAGTGCTGACCGCCGTTATAGCCGGGCTCAATCTCCTCATCAGCGCGGTATTCCTGTTGACCGTCGGTCGCGATATCACGGACAAACCAACGTACGATGTCGGCTTTTGGCTGCTCTCGATGGTGATCGCGTTGGGCATGTATCTCGTCTCGACCATCGGCTTTTCCGATACGAGTGACCTCGGACAAGTGCTCGTGTTCATCATCGGATTCGGTCTGCTGCTTGGGATCGGTGCCGAGCTTCGAGGACGGATTGACCAGTGAGGGATGTCCTGGAGCGAGGGTGGGTGAATGGCGAGAACCAATCTTCAGCAAGGTAACCGGTAGCTATGGTCCATACTGGGGGTCGAGTCAGGCGATTTCACCGATTCTACGTCTGATGGATGAGTCAGGAGACTTTAATACTCGGCCGTCATCCGGGTAGGTAAGACATCCCGCGGGTAGTGGCGCACCGGATGTGCGCTGCGGGCGGGGCCGCGAGACCGACGCGCTGTAAGATGCCGGGGTCATCGTGACCCGTATCCCACGGGGAGTTTCACAGCTACGCAGCGGCAGACGGCTTTCAGTACTCGGATCCAACTATGGAAATCGAGATAGCAACGATAGGCGGTTACGAAGAGGTCGGTCGTCAGATGACGGCAGTTCGCGCAGGCGAAGACGTCGTCATCTTCGACATGGGACTGAACCTCTCGAAGGTATTGATTCACGAAAACATTGAGACGGAGAAGATGCACAGTCTGGACCTCATCGACATGGGGGCCATTCCAGACGACCGCGTCATGTCCGATCTTGAGGGCACCGTGCAGGCCATCGTGCCAACCCACGGTCACCTCGATCACATCGGTGCGATCAGCAAGCTGGCTCATCGCTACAACGCTCCGGTCGTCGCGACGCCGTTCACGACCGAGCTTGTCAAACAGGAGATCGAGGACGAGCAGAAGTTCGGCTTCGACAACGAGCTCGTCAAGATGGAGGCCGGTGAGACGATGCAGATCAGCGACGATGTCCACCTCGAGTTCGTCAACGTGACACACTCGGTCATTGACGCGATCAACCCGGTCTTGCACACGCCCGAGGGCGCGATCGTCTACGGGCTGGACAAGCGTATCGACAACACGCCAGTGCTCGGCGATCCATTCGACATGGACCGCTTCGAGCAGATCGGGCGGGAGGACAACGGCGTGCTGTGTTACATCGAAGACTGCACGAACGCCCCGGACAAGGGGCGAACCCCGAGCGAATCCATCGCTCGCCATCACCTCCGCGACGTGCTGATGAGCATGGAGGATTACGACGGTGGGATCGTGGCCACCACGTTCTCGAGCCATATCGCCCGGGTGAAAAGCCTCGTCGAGTTCGCCAAGGAGATCGATCGCCAGCCGGTGCTGCTCGGTCGTTCGATGGAGAAGTACTCCGGGACGGCAGAGCGGCTCAACTACGTCGAGTTCCCCGACGACCTCGCGATGTTCGGCCACCGCAAGTCGGTCGATCGGATGTTCAATCGGATCATGAAAGATGGGAAGGAGAAGTACCTCCCCGTCGTCACGGGTCACCAGGGTGAACCACGGGCGATGCTGACGCGGATGGGACGCGGTGAGACGCCGTACGAACTCGACGAGGGTGACAAGGTCATCTTCTCCGCGCGCGTCATTCCAGAGCCCACCAACGAGGGCCAGCGCTACCAGTCGGAGCGCTTGCTCTCGATGCAGGGTGCCCGCATCTACGACGACATCCACGTGTCTGGTCACCTTCGCCGCGAGGGCCATTACCGGATGTTGGAGGCGCTGCAACCCCAGCACGTCATCCCGGCCCACCGCGATCTGAAGGGGGCCGCCGACTACGTCGACCTGGCTGAGCGTGAGGGCTACACCGCGGGGCGAGACCTCCACATCTCACGCAATGGGAACCTGATCACACTCGTTGAATGACGACCCCCGGAACGCATCGTGAAGTGCGCGACGCGATCGAGTACCGGCGTGGGGCGGTCAACGACGCCGTCCCAGACGAGCTCCCGGTCGTCGATCCAGAGCGACTCTGGGGTGCCTCGCGCTACCTCCTCGATGCGGGTGGCAAACGACTGCGCCCGACCGTGTTGCTCCTGACGGCAGAAGCACTCGCGGACGTTCCGCCCGGTTCACGCTCGTACCGCTCGTTTCCGGCGATTGATGACAACCCGGTTGATATCCTCTCTGCAGCGATCAGCGTCGAGATCATCCAGACGTTCACCCTAATCCACGACGATATCATGGACGACGACACGTATCGACGCGGTGTCGAGACCGTTCACGAGGCGTTCGATCTCGAGACCGCCATCCTCGCTGGCGATACGCTGTATGCCAAGTCGTTCGAAATCATGCTCAACACCGATACCGACATGGAGCGGGTGCTACGATCGGTCCGGTTGCTTGCGGAGACGTGTACGGCGATCTGTGAGGGGCAGGCCCGGGACGTCGGGTTCGAGGGCCGAGACGACGTTACGCTGGAGGAGTACATCGAGATGATCGATGAGAAGACGGCCGTGTTGTATGCCACCTCTGCGGCGTTACCTGGGATTTTGCTCGGCGCAGATGACACGGTCATCGACGAGTTGTACGCCTTCGGGATGGACTTCGGTCGCGCCTTTCAGATGAAGGACGACGTCCTCGATGTCACGGCCGATACGAGCACGCTCGGTAAGGACCAGGGCAGCGATCTCACCGAGGCGAAGAGAACCGCGGTGACGATTCACGCCCAAGAGCAAGGACTCGATGTCGACTCGTTGGTCGATGATGCTGGCTCGGTCGATGCAGCGGTCGAGAGACTATATGACGCAGGGAGCATCGACCATGCCGAGGAACTAGCCAGCGACCACGTGGCGAGTGCTCGCGACCACCTCGAGGTCCTTCCCGATACCGAGGCGACATCGCTTCTCGAGGATCTCAGCCAGTTCATCATCGAGCGATCGTACTGATTACCGTGTACCGGGAGCGTTTTGATGCCGCTAGCCGCAACTACTGACAATGGACGAGGCGCTACGTGAGCGGATCGAATCGGAGGCGAGACGGCACGCGCTTGTCAACGCACTCCTGCATGATGGTGAGGCGAACGTCGGGGCCGTCATGGGTCCGCTGATGGCGGAGAACGCCGATTTCCGTGCCGAAGGAGATGCAGTCTCCGAGGTCGCGGCGCCAATCGTGCAGGAGGTCAACTCGCTCGATGAGGCAACCCAGCGAGCGAAACTCGAGAAACTCGATCCGGATGCGCTCGAGGAAATCGCGGCGGAGGATCCCACAGACGACCACCCACTCCCGCCATTACCCAATGTCGACAGCTATGACGAGGTACGCATGCGCCTCGCCCCGAACCCGAATGCCCCGTACCATCTCGGGCATGCTCGCATGCCCGCGGTGATCGGGACCTACCAGGACCGATACGATGGGTGGATGCTCTGTCGCTTCGACGATACCGATCCTGAGACGAAGCGACCTGACCTCGACGCGTACGATCGTATCCTCGAGGACATCGAGTACCTCGGGTTCGAGCCCGATGCGGTACTGCGGGCCAGCGACCGACTCGAGACGTACTATGACTACGCCAGAGACCTCATCGATGCTGGCGGCGCCTACACGTGCAGCTGTCCGGCGGCTGACTTCAGCGAGCTGAAAGATGCGGGTGAGGCCTGTCCTCATCGGGATATCGACACCGACCGTATCCATGAGGAGTTCGACGCGATGGTCGATGGCGAGTATGATGCAGGCGAGATGGTGCTGCGGGTACGGACTGACCTCGAGCAGGACAATCCAGCGGTCCGGGACTGGGTTGCCTTCCGGATGGTCGATACTCCCCATCCTCGAGCGGCTGCAGCAAGCTATCGTTGCTGGCCATTGCTCGATTTCCAAAGTGCGATCGACGATCACCTGACGGAGGTTTCACACATCATTCGTGGGATCGATCTGCAAGATAGCGCCAAACGGCAGCGCTATCTCTATGAGTACCTCGGCTGGACGTATCCAGAGGTCCTCCACTGGGGGCGGGTCCAGGTCGACGAGTACGAGGTACCACTCAGCGCCTCGACGATCAGCGAGCTGATCGAGACCGGTGAGCTCGAAGGGTGGGACGACCCCCGGGCCCCGACCATCGCGAGCCTCCGCCGACGCGGGATCACCGGGGCGGCCATCACCGAGGCGATGGTCGAACTCGGGATGTCGACCAGCAGCGCTGAGTTGTCGATGAGCTGGATCTACTCGAACAACCGCGACCGCATCGATGACGACGCTCCCCGCCTGTTCTTCGTCCGGGATGCTGACGAGTTCGAGCTGACCGATGCGCCTGAGACGGCAGAGGTCCCCGTCCATCCGGATCATCCAGACCGAGGCACCCGTCGTCTCGACGTGACCGCGGGCGTCTTCGTCGAGCCAGCAGATGTCCCCGAAGACGACGAACGGGTCTGGCTCAAGGGGATCGGCTGTGTCAGGAACGAGGATGACACCCTGGTTGTCACGGACGACGAGATCGAGGTCGTCCGATCGGGCGAGGTACCCGTCGTCCACTGGGTGCCGAAAGCAGACTATCGCGCCGTTGAACTCAGGCGGTCAACCGGGACGGAAACCGGGGTTGCAGAAGGCGGGATCACGGATATCGACCAAGACACGGTCGTCCAGTTCGAGCGCGTTGGCTTCGCTCGCATCGATGCCCACGACTCCACGACGATCGCGTACTTCAGCCACCGCTGAGGCGGCGACGAATTACTCGTACTCTTCGATGTACCACGAGCGAAGCGTGTCGATGGCCTCACGTAGCTCGTTTCGCGCATCTCCGAGGTGCAAGTCCAGTTCATCGGCGGTCTTCCACAGGGGCACTGCCTGCATGGCTCGGCGGACCAACAGAACCTGTTGCGTCTCTGTCAACGCCTCGTCACAGCCAGCCGAGAGGCCGGCAAGCGCGAGTCTGTTGAACGCTTCAGGTGCCGTCGCGATCTGACCGGGACCGGTGGCAGCGGCCTCGATGACGTCCCACATCCACGTTGGGATGTCAACTTCGATGTCAACCTCGATCACCTGAGCGGTTGCCACGATCAGGGCCGGGTCTATGTCGCGTAAGGTGTCCGGCAGCTGACCGGGGAGTCGATCGACCAACCGTCGCTCGTGGCGCTCGAGAACAGACGATCCTGCTGATAACCCCGCTCGAAGCATCACGGCCGAATGTTCGCCACTTCTCGGGTTGCGACTCGTGCCGAGGTGGATCTGGTGGTATCCCGCCTCGGACCAAAAGGAGAGCAACCTGGGTGTCGCCCCGAAGCCGGCACCGAACCAGTCATACTCAGATTCGAATTCCTCGTATATCTCCGAGAGCAACATTGATCCAAGTCCGCGAGATCTGACCGCTTCATGCGTGGCGATCCGGAGGACTCGAAGTCCACGTAACGTGCCTGCCGTTCTGTCCCGGAGCTGCGTGATGAGGAGATCTGGAATCATGTGGCCACGGATCGACTCTCCTGCGTACAGGCGATTACACCACGTCTCGTCGAGTCCGCCCTCCTCAGCGAGCATCACAACGGTGACGGGATGACCGTTGTACAGCAGCGCCCGTAGGGAGATATTCGGTGCATCGAGCAGTCTGAACAGATCCGCCGGTTCTGTCCGGTAGTGAGCGACGACCAACAGCCCGAAGAGCTCTCGAAGGAGCGCCTCGTCCTCGAGAAGGGCCGTTCGATCGATGGCGGCGTACTCGATGGTCGACGGGACTGCATCGGTAACTGCTGGCGATGGCGGTGGTGAGGCGTCGAGAAGGAGTGCACGAAACTGCCACGTCTCGATGGGATCGCCCATGGCGTAGCGGATGGGTTCCTCGAGAGTGAGCCGGGTGATGGGTCGGCCACTCCCCTCGAGGTGCTCGTTGAATCGGACCGCGAAGCCCCGTCCAGTCCCCTCGTAGCCATGTGTCGTCGTGAGATAGGCCACTGGAAGCGAGGCATCGAGCGTGCTGCGAAGGCGATCGACCGGTAAGGCAGCTGCCTCATCCACGATGAGAATGTCAGCTCCGTCGAATTCATCCTCGATTGAATGCGCCCGAGCAAACCGTATCTCACCGGTACCTGTTGGAGCATAGATGGCCATGGTCGAGTCAGTCGAGTCGACGACGGTGTCGAGCACGGTGGCCGCTCGCTCGAACACCTCCCTGACGGCATCCCGGCCTGGACCGGTAACGATCACGGTCTTTCCTTCGTTGGCAAACCCCGCAGCAGCGATCCCTGCGGCCGCCGATTTACCGCGACCGCGGTGGGATTCGACGACGACAACGTCGGTGTCTGTGAGAGCTCGCAGTGCCTGCACACATCGCTGTTGATCGTCGGTGACGCAGGCCGCTCGAAGCCGAGGATCGAGGCGATCGTCCTCACCGAACTCGGCGGGACAGTACTCGTTCGGAGTGGCTGGATCGATCACGCCATCTGACAGCAGCTCATCTGTGCGTGCATCGTAGATACTGACCCCTCGATGTTGCTCCAATGTGGTGTAGAATCGGCGACGGAACCGGGTCGAAACATCACTGGACGTGTACGGTGGGACAGCGAGGCGTTGATTGGATGCCAGCGGTTCGTGTAACCACCGCTGGGTTGGTCCGAGGAGCAATACGATCAACCCGCCACCCTCGACGGCTCCGATCGACTGGCCGATGTCGTTCGGTCGCAAGGAATGTCTCGCATCGATGAGCAAGCCGGGGATGGTCCGTCCGAGCAGTCTGTTGGCGTGCGCCGGAGCGAGGGTCGACCACGGGCCCTCGATATCTCCGAGACACACCCATTCGTCCATCTCGTCGTCTATCCCAGCTTGGATGTCCGAAAGCCGCGGTTCGATCTCGTGGTGCTCGCCCTGGATCACGAGGAGACGTCGCTCGTCGGCTCGACGGGCCTCCGTGTGCAACGACCGCACGTGATCGGCGAGCTCCATACCACTCTGTGGGCCATGTAGCGTAACGGCAGTTCCGGTTCGAGCTGCTGCGTGAGCCACCCGTTTGGAAGCGCTTTTAAGTTGACAACCGTTACGGCAGCCTACA
>CAZXER010000002.1:0-38943 GCA_964639975.1 uncultured Halobacteriales archaeon
ACCGCCAGCGCGATGCCGTGATTCAGCACGGATCGATCTTGTTCGATTCGGCTACGGAATCCCATCTGTCAACCTTCAAATCGCCATCGGTAACTCCAGAACAATTCGAGAAAAGGACGACCACCATCCTCGACCACGTCGATATCAGCCGACGTGACGCGGTTACTGCATTAGAGGCTTCACTGCAAGCGTGGGCTGGTGCCGAGGCCGGTGGGTGGCGTGAGGAGGAGATCGAATCCGCTCGAATGGTGGCTGAAACCAAGTATGGAGCTACCTCCTGGATTCACGGCGAACGAGATGATGAGTGAGCTTGCTATCGGTGTCGAGGTACCAGGCTGACCAATCAGTCAGTTTCATGGTATGAGGGGGCAACCTGGGTGATGGTTCCCGTCCAGTGAGCCCACCAACCCGTTGAAAATAGCATATTATCTATCGAAACAGTTTTTGTCGGTGTTGACACACTACGTTAATAGGTCATGTCGAACCAGCATTCAACCACCGACCGACGATCATTCCTGAAATACGCCGGTGCTGCGGCAGCCGGAGCCGTGTCAACCTCCTTGGCGGGATGTCTCGGCGACGATGACAGCGAGTCGACGCCGACTCCGACCCCGACACCATCGGACCCATCGACGCCGACCCCGACGCCCGAACCCCAGCTCCTGCGAGAGTTCGACGAGGAGCTACCGGACGATCCAAACCGGGAGGAGATTCTTCAGCACGTGAACGGCCTGGCCAACTACCACGCCATGCACGTGTATCTCCATCAGCAGTACAGTATCTACGGGATCAATGACGATATCTCGTGGGAGGTACGTGCCGACGAGGACGTCATCGCTCGAGAGTTCGATACGGATCTCGACGAGGCTGTCGTCACCCAGGGGACGTTTCCGACGGCGATGGATCCAGCCGACCACAACGACACCCCGACTCACAATGTGATGGACCAGGCCTACGAAGGTGTCGTCTATCGGGACCGGGATGGCCGGATCATCGAGAGCATCGCCACCGACTGGGAGCGTGTCGATGATTCGACCGTCGAATTCGAAATTCGAGACGGTGTGATGTTCCACAGCGGCAACGAGATGACGCTCGATGACGTTGTCTGGAGTGTCAACCGCTTCAACAACTCAGAGGTGAGCCAGGTAGCCGGGAACATGGGTGACATCGATCAGGCTCGAGCGGAGAGCGGGAGCCTCGTCCTCGATTTGAACTCGCTCGTCCCGACCATCCTCATCAATCTCACGTCATTTGGACGTATCATGGAGCAGTCGTGGACCGAGGAGCGCTCTCAGGGCGATCTCAACGCGGGCGAGGTGAACGGTACCGGTGCGTACCAACTCACCGACTACGCGGACGATGTCGAGGTCGTCTATGAGCGGTTCGATGATTACTGGGGGGAGAACACGGGCCCTGACACGCTCGTATTCAACGCAGTCGAGGACGAAGGGACGCGCGTCGACCGACTGATCACTGGCGAGAGTGATTTCATCACGAACGTCAACCCGAGAGACGTTGGTGATGTCGAGGACGAAGACGGCGTTTCGATCCTCGGTGTCGGTAGCATCCGGAGCATCTTCCTGGTGATGAACGATGCGAAGGAGCCGTTCGACAGTCTCGAGTTCCGCCAGGCGATGAACTTCGCCGTGGACGTGCCGGCGATCATCGATAGTATCCTCGATGGGTTCGGAGAACCAACGAGCCAGCCCACACTCCCGACGCACTTCGGCCACAATCCGCGAGTCGATCCGTACTCGTATGACCCCGATCGGGCGGAGTCTCTCGTAGAGGAGAGCGGGTACGCAGAGTCGGAGATCACTGTTCACTCGACCTCCGGCCGCTATCTGCGTGACACCGACGTCGCAGAGACCGCCGCGGAACAGATCAACCAGCTCTCAAACGTCACCGCCGACGCCGAACTCCGGAACACCCAGTCACTCTTCGACGAGACGCTCGATGGCGATCAAGAGACCTCACCCGCTATCTTCCTGATCGGGTGGGGTAACCCGACGTTGGACACCGACTACGCGGTCCGCCCCTGGATCGATCCGGAAGACGCCTTCGGTATCGCACACTTCAACAATCAGGAGATGTTGGACCTGCTCGCCGAGGCGCAGAACCTCCCCAACGACCCCGACGCCTGATCACACAGTCGTCATCACTGGGATGGGCTGTCTGTCCGCATCGCTGTAAGAACGAACTGTCAGCGTATCAATGGGAATAGCGAAGTTCCTCGTCAAGCGCTCCCTACAGGGGCTATTTGTGGTCTGGGGAGTGGTAACTGTCGTCTTCTTCCTCCGCTTTTTGACTCCCGGCAACCCGGTGAGAGCACTCACCCCACCGGATGTGAGCGAGGAACGACGGCAGATTCTCGCCGAACAGTTGGGTCTGAACGATCCGCTATATGTACAGTACTATGACTACATGTCACAACTCGTTCAGCTCGATCTCGGCGAGGCCATGAAGACGGGGATACCGGTGAACGATCTCATCCTCCAACGGATCCCGGCGACGATCGAGCTGACCATCGCTGCCACGTTGGTCGCCGTTATCATCGCCATTCCACTCGGGGTTATCAGTGCCCGTCGGCGTCATGAGCCTGCGGACTACGGTGCAACCCTGTTCTCGCTGGTTGGCATCTCGACTCCGAACTTTTGGCTCGGTATCATGTTGATCATCTTCGTCGCGGTTCATGTCGATGTGATACCGACCGGGGGTCGCTCGATCACGTTCATCGAGGCATGGGGCGGCTTGGTGACCACTGGTGACCTGTCGACCTTCGGGGGCTGGTTCGCCCAACTGGTGTTACCCTCCATCGCGCTGGGTACGTACTTCACGGCGTTGCTCACTCGGCTCACCCGAAGCGGGATGCTCGAGGAACTCGGCAAACCATACACGAAATCACTGGATGCCAAAGGGCTCCCCAGCGTCCTCGTACTGTACAAGCACGTCCTCCGGAACACGCTGATCCCGATCATCACGGTCCTCGGTTTGCAGGTTGGCACCCTCATCGGAGGAGCCATCATCACAGAGACGGTCTTCGCATGGCCCGGTCTGGGCCGTCTGTTGATAGGTTCCATTGAGGACCGCGACTGGATGCGCATACAGGGATGTATCATCGTCATCGGTGTTGGGTTCGTCGTCATCAACATCATCGTCGACGCTATGTACTCGTATTTCGACCCGCGGGTGAGTACTGAATGATTTCGCCACGGACCAAGAAGAACCTGAAGTCTGAGCTGCGGACCAGCCGACTCGCACAGCTCGGAGTGGCCCTCCTGATAGTGTTGTTCATCGTCACGTTGTTCGCCCCGTTCTTCGCTCCACATCATCCCGAGACCCAACGTGTCGGTACGGGCGAGACCGAGGCACTGAACGATCTTCCGCCGGTTGGTTTCTCGACAACCACTAGTGAGAGTACGCTCGTGGATGGTGAGATCGTCACCAGAGAGGTGGAGATCAACGCCAATCCGGCATTCGTCCTCGGGACGAATACCCGCGGACAGGACATTCTCTCCCGGGTGATCTATGGAGGCCGTGTCTCGTTGATGGTGGGATTGCTAGGGGCGCTCCTCGCGACCCTCATTGGGGTCCCCTACGGGTTGCTGGCGGGTTACTTTCGTGGCCGTATCGACGACACCCTCATGCGGGCAGCTGACGTGATGCTCGCGTTCCCCTCGTTAGTACTAGCTATTGCTCTCGTGGGCGTGTTCCGAGGGACCGAGTTCCACACCCAGGATATCCCCGATCCGTGGGTGTGGGCGGCCCAGTCGGATCTCGTGCCAAACCTCCTCATCCCCCGTGCAGAACATGTGGCGTCGATGCCGGAGACCACGACACTGCCGCTGACGGTGACGCTCGTCGTCGCGTTGGTGAACTGGGTCTGGTTCGCCAGGGTTGCGCGTGGTGAGGCGATGAGCATCCGCTCTCAGGAGTACGTCAAGGCCGCCAAGAGCATCGGGGCGAGCAATCTCACGATACTGCGCCAGCACGTGCTTCCGAACAGCTTGACCCCGATCATCGTGCTCGCCACGATTCAGGTTGCCTTCATCATCCTCCTCGAGAGCGCGCTATCGTTCCTCGGCTTCTCGGGGGTGACGTTGACCTGGGGACAGGATATCGCCCGTGGTCAATCCGATCAGCGCGCCCAGTGGTGGATCGCGACGATGCCCGGGTTGGCCATCGTTCTCGCGGTGATCGGCGTCAACCTCGTCGGTGACTGGCTGCGAGATGCCCTCGATCCGGGTATCGAGGGGGAGGCAGGGGGTGTCTGAGGTGAGCCAGCCAAAACTTCGGGTCGAGGACCTGTCGACGCGCTTTTTCACCAAGGAGGGGCAGGTCAACGCGGTCGAATCGGTCTCGTTCGAGCTCCGACACGGTGAGGTGTTCGGCATCGTCGGTGAATCGGGCTCTGGGAAGAGCGTGACCGCACTCTCGATCATCGACCTCATCGAGTCACCGGGTCGCATCACGGCGGGGGCGGTATGGTTAAACAACTCCGACCTCGCAGCACGCGTGGCTGAGGACAATCCAGGTGCAGTGGATGGGGATCTCGTGAATCTAATGCAACTGGACACCCGCGAGCGCCGGTCACTCAGGGGGATCGAGTTCTCGATGATCTTCCAAGACCCGATGAGCAGTTTCAACCCCTCGATCACCGTCGGGGAACAGATCGCCGAGGCGGTCGAGGTTCAACGACGGGCTTCCTCGAACCCTCGGTCGACACGCTCTCGCACGCAGGGGTATGGGCTTGCTCGGTTCGTCACCGACAGCATGGTTCCCGGTCGAGGGTACATCAACGAAGCGTCCATGTCGCGGGCCATCGAGCTGCTGGAGCTCGTGGGCATCCCGGACCCGGCCAAGCGGGCTGATGAGTATCCCCATCAGTTCTCCGGAGGGATGCTTCAACGGGCGATGATCGCCCAGGCACTCGCCGGGGAGCCATCGGTGCTGATCGCCGACGAACCGACGACTGCGCTCGATGTCACCATCCAGGCGCAGGTGCTCGACCTCCTGGATGACCTCCAGGACGAGACTGGAATGAGCATGATCCTGATTACCCACAACCTGGGTGTGATTGCCAGGATGTGCGACCGGGTGGGAGTGATGTACGCCGGTGAGCTCGTCGAACGAGGGACGCTTGCGGATATTTTCGATACCCCAGTTCACCCCTACACACAGGGGCTACTCGGATCGATCCCTGATATCGATCACAAGACAGATCGGCTCAACCCAATCGAAGGCAACGTCCCGAGTCTTCTCGACTCTGAGATGGCCGATCGGTGTTACTTCGCCGAACGCTGTCCCAACGCGATGAAGGAATGCCTCGAGAAGCCCCCTGAGTTCGACGTCGAAGGTGAACACACCGCGAAGTGCTACCTGGCTGAGCACGACTATATCGAGACCAATGCGCTCTCGGAGGGATACTTCGATGAGTAACGAACCAGTTCGAGATCCCGATTCGGATGCCAACGCACTGCTTCGCGTTGAGAACTTGACGAAGCACTTCGACACCGAGGACTCCCTGCTGGATCGGCTCTTTGGTGACACGACCAACCCGGTCCGAGCGGTCGATGGGATCGATTTCGAGATAGCAGAGGGCGAGACGTTCGGCCTGGTCGGTGAATCAGGCTGTGGCAAATCTACCACCGGTGAAACGGTGTTACAGCTGCTTGAGCCGACTGAAGGCTCAGTAGAGTTCGACGGGACTAACCTCGTCGAGAGCGAGGATCTGTTCCAGTTCCGCCGCCGATCAGCCGTTGTCTTTCAGGATCCGTTCTCGAGTCTCGATCCCCGCATGACCGTCGAGGACATCATCAAACAACCGCTCGATATCCATGACTGGCCATGGCCCGAGGAGTCCGTCGAGGTCGAGGCGGAGTTGGATGCAGACGGGTTCGAACCGAGCGTTTCGATCGCCGACGATGTCCACCGCGTCCCAGGTGTCGATCCCGTCGATGGGGTAGTCACGGTTCCCATCAGCGTCACCCGATCTCGAGTGAGCGATTCACCGAGTGAGTATCCCGATGAACTCGACCTGGATCCATCCGCTGAGAGCGGACTCGTGCGCGTAGACCAAAGGGTCGCTCGCGTGGGTACACCCCGGGCGCTGACACTCCATGTCTCAGGGGGTGATGGGCTCGATATCGAGGTCACGGTCGGTCGTTCTGATGCAACGCTCCGACGAGAGCGCGCCGGGGCACTCCTGGAACGCGTCGGTCTCTCTGCGGACCAGCTAGATCGCTATCCGAACGAGTTCTCTGGCGGACAGCGCCAGCGCATCGGGATCGCCCGCGCCCTCGTGCTTGACCCGGATTTCCTCGTACTGGACGAGCCGACCAGCGCGCTTGATGTGAGCGTCCAGGCTCAGGTGCTGAACTTACTCGTCGATCTCAAGGAGGACTTCGATCTCACCTATCTCATCATCAGCCATGATCTATCGGTGATTAGACACGTGTGCGATCGCGTCGCTGTGATGTACCTGGGAGAGTTGGTCGAGGTGGCCCCGGTTGATGAGCTCTTTGAGTCACCGAAACATCCATACACCAAAGCGCTGCTCGAGAGCGTCCCCCGACCGGAGGTCGGTGAGCAACAGCGGGCGCTTCGACCGCTTTCTGGCGACGTCCCCTCTCCACGAGACCCGCCATTGGGCTGTCGCTTCAGGACACGCTGTCCCCGGGTCATCCCCCCGGAGGATATCGATCTCAGCCAGGAGCACTATCGTTTGGTGATGGATCTCCGAGAGCGGATCGAAAACCGCTCGATCACGGTGAAGCACTCCGATGGAGACGGGGAGTCGCGGAGTGTCGATACACTGTATGAGCAACTCGTTGAGGTTGAACTACCCGCCGATCACGAGGAGACGGTGCTCGAGGCTCTCGAGCACATCGTCGAGGATGAGTTCGAGGAGGCGGCAGACGTGCTCAGATCCCGCTACTCGAGCGTGTGCGAACGCTCGAATCCCACCCGCCAGGGTGGTGAACACTCCGTGGCATGTCATCTCCATCATCCCCCATCGTCATGAGTCAATTGCAAGTCACGGAGGCTTTAACCGCCCCGGTCCTGGCGTACGCACAATGATCGGTTCAGGTGGCATCCCGGAGGAACTCACCGAAAGCTGGTCGGCGTTTATCGATGACCTCGAGGAGATAGCCGACGAATATCGTGACCGGGGGTTCGATGTCGCGGCGATTCACGCTGGGGATGTTGTCCCTCTCCCCGATCGAGTCGCGTTCGACGTCTTAGCTCCGGGAAGTGAATTCGATGCGTTGCAGTCACTCGTCGACGAGTTCACCCCAGATGAGTTCACCGTCTTCAAGGCAACTGAGGGTG
This sequence comes from uncultured Halobacteriales archaeon, assembly GCA_964639975.1. GTDB lineage: Archaea > Halobacteriota > Halobacteria > Halobacteriales > SKSH01 > CAZXER01. Next base: position 7,333 of record CAZXER010000002.1, read on the forward strand.
AGACGGCGTTCGTTCTCGTCGTCGCAGAGGACAACGAACTGGAAAAGGCGGTGTGTATCCCGCTGTTTTTCCATCATTCGATCGCTCGGTCGCTCGTCGAGAACGCGCGTGAGGCTGGGTTGCTCCAGATTCAGGTACGCCCCCTATCAGACGACGAGCACGTGGTCTTCACGATAGAGGACCCAGCTATCGTGCTCGAGTGACCATTGGAACCTGATTCGAAGCGTCTAAACGACTACCCAGTCTCGGTTCCGCCATGCGTATCGGAGCACACGTCTCGATCGCAGGCGGCGTCCATAACGCCGTAGAGCGTCAACTCGATGTCGGCGGTAACTGCGGCCAGATCTTCACGACCTCGCCTCGCGTCTGGCAACAGCCAACTATCGACGACGAGGATGCAATGGCGTTCATCGAGCAAACCAACGAACACCTCGATGGTCCCTGGCTCATCCACTCGAACTACCTCGTCAACCTGGCGACTCCGAAGGACGACCTCCGCCAGAAGTCGATTGAGAGCCTCCAGGCCGACCTCGATGCGGCGGCACAGCTTGCTGTCCCGTTCGTGAACGTCCACCTCGGGGCCCATACCGGTGCGGGTGTCGATGGTGGTCTGGCGAACGCCATCGAGGCCATCGACGCCCTCGATCATCCCGAGGGTGTCACCCTGCTCGTCGAGAGTGATGCCGGCAGCGGTAGCAAGCTCGGTGGCGAGTTCGAACATCTCGCCCGGGTGGTCGAGGAGACGACTGCGGACGTCGATGTCTGTCTCGACACGGCGCACATGTTCTCGGCGGGCTATGACCTCTCGACGGCCGAGGCCGTCGATGCCACCGTCAGCGAGTTCGACGAAGTGGTCGGCCTCGATCGATGTCGGGCGATCCACCTCAACGATTCCAAACATCCGTGTGGGTCGCACAAGGACGAGCATGCGCACCTGGGAGAGGGGGAGATCGGTACCGAGGGTATCCAGGCAGTGCTCACCCACGAGGGCTGGGCAGACCTGCCGTTTGTTCTGGAGACGCCAAGTGAGGACGGCAAGGGATTCGCCTGGAATGTCGCGAAAGCGAAGGAACTTCGTGGAGAATAACCGGTCGGCCTAGTGAGCGATGATCCGGTCGTTCGCTGGATCGATGGTCACCTCGGCACCGATCGGGAGTGGGACCGTCGGGTTCGTGTGACCGAAGGCGAGGTCGAACACGATCGGGGCGTCTGGGTTGTACCGGTTGATGATCTGCTCGATCTTGGAGCGTTGTTCCTCCCGGTAGGTTACTCGCTCCTCGGGTGACTTATCGACCATGAGCGATCGGGCTTTGGCCCGACCGACGAGGACCCCATCAATCGCGGAGAGGATCCCCCGCTCGCCAAGCGACTGCAACACGAATCCGACGTACCAGGTGGGCGGGACAATCTCAGCGGTTTCGAACGCGAGGATACAGCCCTCGAACGCTTCAGTCGAGGGTAGCGCACGATCTGCCATCGCTAGCTGGGCCAGTCCGGAGAGGTTCCCCCCGACGGTGGGACCTCGAATCTGGTGGTCACCACCAGCCCATGTGTGCCCTGGATGCTCCTCGATTTCTCGGGTACGTTCGAGGTTGTCCGGATCCGCCCAGTCGAGGTCGTCGTCGGTGAATTTGGTGGGTTCGGTGATCTCTCCGATCGAGTCCTCGAAGAAAGCCCGCTTCGCGTACGTCTCGGTATACTCGAACATCGATCCCTGCATCGCCAGTTCCGTCAGCACCATCGGCCCCTGAAACGAGACGATCCCGAGGTTCCACAGGAACATCGCGAAGCTCGTGTTGTCGCTGTAGCCGTAGAATCGGGTCGGGTTGTCACGGAACACGGCTGGATCGAGGTGGGGGAGGACGCGTACCTGATCCGTGCCACCGATCGTTGCGATCACCCCTCGGATCTCTGGATCCCTGAATGCGCGTTCGAGTTCAGCACCTCGGTCCTCCGGTCGATTTGCGAGCGTCTCGTGATCCCATTCGGTCGATGGATAGACGACGGGTTCGAGGTCGAAGTGTGTCCGGAGTCGTTCGAGACCGAGGTCGAGGACGTGCGGGAACATCGCGGCGTGGCCACCGGATGGGGCCAGGATGGCTACCGTATCGCCACGCGAAAGCGGTGGCGGGGTAGACAGCTCGCTCATGGCTGTAGGGAATCGGTAGCCCGAATGAAAACACTTCGTTATCGCTCAGACGACATCGCCACGGACGCTCATACCCTCGAGATCGCCTCGCCACCGATCGAGCTCGGATGCCGCCTCTGCGGCCTCATCGGCATCCAATCCCAGCATCTCAAGCGCAGCACCGAGCGTTGGAAAGACATACTCGCCGGTTCGTAACTTCTGTAGGGATTCGTCCGCAGTCTCTCCCTCGCGCCAGACAAGGACTGCCCGCGGATCGAGCAGCTGCTCGTATGCCCTTCGGTCGATTGCAGCGCGCATTCGCTGCATGACGTTGTCCTCGAAACTCGCGTTACACACCTCGAGGTGAATCGACTCGTCGGCTGGGAGGAGTTGCGATGCCAGACACTTTTCAGGTGCCGCGTAGCCTGATGCGTTCGTGACGATGTGTTCGGGATGGGATTCGGCCCATTCGGCTCGAACCGAGGTCCCGAGCCCGGAGACACCGTACTCCTCCTCGAGGTTGGCTGCCTCCTCGGGTGAGCCCCCGAGCAGGACGTCCTTTGTCACATACAGATCGAGGCGATCGATGGGGTCTAGTCCAAGCGCGAGATCACCGAAGACCCACAGCTCTCTGACGGGCACCGGGAGTTGCGCTGAATCGAGCGTCTCGATGATGGCTTCAACGTGATCCACCGCCACGTCCCGTTCCATAGACTATCAGTGACTTCGACGACTCAAAACCGATTCGATGGCCACAGAAAGGCGTTTTAATGGTCGCAATCCTAGCGTATTACATCAATGACTGACGAGGAACTCGAGGAGGTGCGAAAGCGAAAGCTCGCTGAGATGGAGCAACAGTTAACGACCCCAGATACTCCAACCACTCCGGTTTCGGTCGATGGCCGCGACGACCTTCAGGAACTGGTCGACACCTATGATATCGTGTTTGTCGATTTCTATGCTGACTGGTGTGGGCCATGCAAACAGCAGGATCCGATCCTCGAATCGTTTGCTGCCGAAACCGAGGCGGTGATCGCGAAAGTCGATGTCGATCGGAACCAACAACTGGCTCAGTCTCATGGCGTCCGGAGTATCCCCACGTTGATCGTATACGCCGATGGTGAGCAGGCTCAACAGCTGGTCGGCGTCCAACAGCGCCACACCCTGGAGCAGTTACTCGATCGGTACGCTGCATGACAGCACCCGTCTGCGACCGGTGTGATGACCCCGCGATCATGCACGCGGAATACGCTGGCCAACACCTCTGTGAGGCCCATTTCCGCGAATCGGTCGAGCGACGGGTTCGCAGACGTATCCGGAAGGATGACCTCTATGACGGAGCGGAAGTAACCTGGCTTGTCGGCCTCTCCGGCGGGAAGGATAGTGCCGTCCTGGCTGCGATCCTCGCGGATACATTCGGCGATAATCCGACGGTACAGATCCACGGCCTGTGCATCCATGAGGGGATCGAGGGGTATCGTGACGAGAGTCTCGAGGCGGCCCGATCCCTTGCCACCCAGCTTGACATCGACCTCGAGGTCAGATCGTACGAGGACCTCTACGATCTACAAATAGACACCGTTGCTGATGAGGACCCGCTCGATATGGCACCGTGTGCCTATTGTGGGGTCTTCCGGAGAGATGCCCTCGAATCGTATGCCTCGGAGATCGACGCGGACCTATTGCTGACCGGCCATAACCTCGATGACGAGGCACAGACAGCGTTGATGAACATTTTCGAGGGCGATCTCTTCCAGATGGCGAAACACTACGATGCGAGCCTCGCTCCACTGCCTGATCGACGGCCACAGGATGCGTTCGTCCATCGAGCGAAACCGTTACGCGAGATCCCCGAGCGCGAGGTGGCGTTGTACGCACACGTCCGAGATCTACCCGCACACATGGACACCTGTCCGCATGCCCAGCGATCGTTTCGAGGCGAGATTCAAACGCTGTTACACAACCTCGAGGAGGACCATCCCGGGACGAGACATTCGATCATGGCCGGCTACGAGGAACTGGCAGGTCTCGCAGCGACACAACGCGCCGCAGGGGACTCCGACGGCATCGATACCTGTGAAGAATGTGGGTCACCGACGACCGGTTCCGTGTGTAGAACGTGTGAATTGGTCGAGGTAGTCGGCGGTAGTCGATAGGTTTGTATTCGTATTACATCGAGGTTTGAGCTACGCTGAAAGCGATTGCGGCTGAAAAGAAAGTGATCGCCTACACTACCGGCGCGCGGACAACCGACGTCACTTGATGACGTCGATACCGTTTTGCTGCTGGACGGTATCTTCTCCACCATCACTCGTCGCGGCGAGACCACCGTTGCTCGAGAATGACTGACTCGCGTCAACGGCATCAACACCCTCGATGCTCGACCTGGACTTGTCTGCCTGCTTTTGGGTCGTCGGACCGAGGATTTGTGCACTCTGAACGCCGGTCATGATGGCCATGACACGGACCTTCCCCTTGAAGTCCTCCTCGATGCGAGCGCCCCAGATGACGTTCGCGCTGTGATCGAGGCGCTGGGTGAGTTTCTCGGCGATGCCCTCAGCCTGCTGCAGGGTGAGGTCCGGGCCACCCGTGATGTGGACCAATGCCCCGCTGGCTCCGCGGTAGTCCACGTCCAACAGCGGGTGGCTCATCGCGTCCTTGACGACCTCCTCGGTCTTGTTCTTGTCCTGTGTGTCGCCAACCAGCATGACGGCGACGCCGCCTTGGTTCATGATCGAGGTCATGTCGGCGTAGTCCAGGTTGATCAACGACGGCCGCGTGATCGTCTCGGAGATGCCCTTGACCGTCTGGGCGATGAGCTGGTCCATCACCGAGAACGCCTTCCCGATCGGCAGGTTCGGGACGTACTTCAGCAGGCGATTGTTGTCGAGGACGATAATCGAGTCCGCCTCCCTGCGTAGCTTCTGCAGCCCCTCTTCGGCCTTGACCGTTCGGGCCTTCTCGACATTGAACGGTGTCGAGACCATCCCGACGACGATGGCTCCCTGTTCCTTGGCGATGCTTGAGACGACTGGAGCCGCTCCAGTACCGGTCCCGCCACCCATACCGGCGGTGACGAACACCAGGTCTGCCTCACCGACGGCTTCCTTGATCGTACTCTGGGCCATGTCGGTCGCGCGTTCGCCCATTTCTGGGTCACCACCGGCACCGAGTCCGTTCGTCAGTGACTTGCCAACGAGGATTTTCGTATCTGATTCGATCATCTCGAGGTGCTGACGATCGGTGTTGAGGGCGATCGTCTCTGCACCCTCGACGCCCATGTTGTGGAGTCGGTTGATGGTGTTGTTACCTGCGCCACCACACCCGATGACCACGATACGCGGGTCGCCGAACTCCTCGACCTCGCTGCGTTGTTCTTCCTCTTCCTCCGCGTGACGGAGGGCACTATCTACGATATCTTGCATCGTATTACACCTCAGCCCACTTTGGCCCCGACGTCCGCCGTTGTCGGTGGTCTTCGAGTTTGTGTTCTTTTTCGCTGATCAGCTCCCGTACGGCTGATCTGATGGCTTCGCTTCGATTCGGGAATTCACCCGATTCGACTAGCTGTTCTACCCCGTCGATCTGCTGCTCTGGAATCCGCAGTGTTACACGCTCCATGTTTGATTACCCCTGTTACCCCCGTTACGGGGGCGACCGCACGGCCAGTGTCTTACAGTATACCGTTAGACTGAGCCAGCCTACGGCCGGCAGTCCGAGTCTGTAAGACGACCGTCGCACGCAATCACTCTGTCATACGTAGAGTACTTAAAACTATCGGGTAATGTGAGACAGAAAGTGGACGTTGTGCATACATCGGTCATGCATTTTACGCATACGCGTGCGTGTATTGTGATACAATTATCGGTGAAATTTGCTTGTTTCACACCGATCTCAGCAGCACTAATGGTAACCCTTATGCCGAATTTCGGGCTAGCGAATGACACGACCGCCCTTAGCTCAGTTTGGTAGAGCAGTCGACTGTAGATCGACTTGTCCCCCGTTCAAATCGGGGAGGGCGGACTCAGGGTTCCGGTGTGGTTGTTCTTTCCAATATCTCGAGTAACACGTGCGGGATACACGCGACGTTACCCGCAACTACAGGGTACTCTCAACGAGTCCAATCGCGTATCTCGCTTTCCCGTGACGCTATTGAGCACTCATTCGTTGTCGAAGGCCTATTAATCGACCAACCTCAACAGGCCACCAGTGGCTATCGATCGAACTACCGTGGTGATTGCGGTTGTGGGCCTTCTCATTCTCACCGCAGCCGCAGCAAGTATTTCCAATCCAACGGGAACCGGCGAGGGAATCGGGGTTCCATCGGAGTGGACGGATCCACCGGACAATCCAGATAATGGACTGATCGGTGACAGCGATGAGGGCAGCGGTGGGGGAAGTCTCTTCCCCACTGGTGAGACTCTGTGCTTCCCGTTCCTCTTCCAGTGGGACGTGCAGTTATTCATCATAACGAGTGTCCTGGTGGGCGGTCTGCTACTGTATCGGCGTACCGGGTTCCTCACCACAGCTGCCGCCCTCACCGCCATCGTTCCGATGGGCATCGTCGTCTTCCTGGCCATCTCTGCGTCGTGTTCAGCGACTGGCCGCGAAACCTCTACCATTGGACTCGGTGGGCTTGCCGACGCTGTTGAGGAGGCGAACGAATCGACCGGCGGAGCGATCGATGTCGCGACCGATCCGATCGTGATGTTACTCATCCTCGCAGCAATCGGGTTGCTCGTGATTGGTGTCGTTGTCCTCCGCGATGACGTCCCAGATCGGTCATCGAGCGTGTTCTCCGAAGGCGAGGGTGACGCCTCAGAGGATCGAGTCGAACTCGCCAGAATCGCTGGTGAGACAGCTCAACGCCTCAAGGACAGGACACCAGACGATGAGGCGCTCGAGAACGAAATCTATCGAGCCTGGCTCGAGATGACCGAGCAACTGGATGTCGACGATCCAGAGACTTCGACCCCCGGTGAGTTCGCCAGCGAGGCGATCGACGCCGGCATGACCCCGTCGGATGTGCACGAACTCACGGAGTTGTTTGAATCGGTCCGGTACGGGGGCAGGACCCCGACGAGCATACAAGAGCAAGAGGCGATAGAACTGCTCTCACGAATCGAAGAGAGCTACGGTGATGCGGCATGAACCGTCTCCTGTACTTCGGCATCTTCGCCATCGCGCTGGCTGGATTCGGGCTCGCCATGTGGCTGTTCCCGGACCTGACGCTGCAGTTCGACACCGCGTTCATCGCGGTAATCGGGGTTATCATCCTGGCGATCGGCTACCATCGGTACATCCGTGCGAGAGGATCCGAACGGAATCAAACAGACGTTGCCAACGTCGAGGAACGCCCGCCCGTGCGGACCCCTGGCGATATTCTTGATGAGAGCTGGGATGAGTATCGATTTGAGGAGGTCGCAACGGCAGTCATCGCCGCCAGAGAAGGATGTACTCACGAAGAAGCCTTCGAGCGCCTGTCGAGTGGGGACTGGACCGATGACCGACTCGCGTCGAGCTACTTCGGCGCAACCGGTCCAACGCCACCGATACGACGGGGGTTCTTCGGGCTGATCCCGATGGAGTATACCCTCCAGGAGTTGCGGTCACATGCGATCGATGAGCTCATCGAAATCATGGAACTCGAGACGGCTGACGAATCATGAGCTCTGTTGCATCGAATCCAGGGGTTCCCTTGGATGTTCAGGAGATTGCAACCGAATCCAGCGACCCGGTCACTACCTCTGAAACGCTCACAGTCATCGCCGAACGGGCCACCAATCGGTGGTATGGGCTGACGGCGCTCTCGATCCTCGTTCTGGGCCTTGGAACCGTCCTGTCGCTTCCATCCCTGGTCCTGCTCGCGGCCCTCGGGTTGGGGTATGTCCTGTACAATCGCGTCCAGCGCCCGACCGCCCCTGCCTTGCAGCTCACTCGACGCATCGAAGACCCTGCTCCGAACGCCGAGGACGAGGTCGAGGTCACGTTGACTGTCGAGAATCGAGGAGAACACCCGGTGTATGACCTCCGGGTGATTGATGGGGTTCCAGATAGCCTCGACGTCGTCGATGGTTCGCCTCGACGGGCCACGACGATACTGCCCGGTCAACAGGCGACGCTCCACTACACCGTCGAAGCCGTGCGAGGTCACCATGCGTTCGATTCGACGGTGGTGGTCATCCGCGATATCGCTGGTACCTACGAATACACCTACGAGTCAGACATCGCCTCTCGAATCCACGCTGAACCCGTTGAAGAACCCCTGCCTCCGATGGCCCTTCGACAGCTGGCAGCAGGGGTGACCGGTCGAATCGTTACCAGCGAGGGAGGCTCGGGAGTCGAGTTCCATGCAGTGCGCGAGTATCGTCCGGGCGACCCGCTCAATCGTATCGACTGGAACCGACACGCACGAAGCGGTGAACTGGCGACCGTCGACTTTCGCAAGGAGCAGATGGCAACCGTCGTCCTCGTGATCGATATTCGGCCCTCCGCTCGCGTTGGGCGCCCGGATTCGGTCAAGCCAGCCAGCGAGATCTGCACCGATGCGGCGGCGTCGTTGTTCTTCGGATTGCTCGATACCGGTGATCGCGTCGGGGTTACGACACTGGGAGCGGATCCGTGTTGGCTTCCACCGGGCGTCGGTGAGAACCATCGCGAACACGGCCGCCTGCTCTTCACGTCTCATCCGAGCTTGGGACCGAAACAGACCGGCGGCACGGTCTCGGTCATTTCAGAGGAATGGGAGCTGGATCATCGCATTCCAGACTCGACCCAGCTCGTGTTTCTCACACCACTCGCAGACGGCGGTGCTGCGCGGTACGCCAACCGGTTCGAGGCACGTGGCCATCCGGTCACCGTCATCAGTCCCGACCCCTGTGGGACCGAGACCCCTGGTCAGATCGTGGCAACCATCGAGCGCCAACTTCGAATCCGTCGTCTCCGCAGTCGAGGGATCCAGGTGATCGATTGGGACTACGACTCGGATTCACTGGCTACGATCCTCGAGCGTGCAACTGAACGGTGGTCCTCGTGACCGTCACTGCCGATCATCGGCCGACACTCGGGTCGGTCGGTGGTGCGACCGTTGCCCTTGGGTTGCTCGCAGCCGTACTCGCTACAGTCGATATGAGCGCAGCAGTCCCGGCTGTCATCGCGATCTCGTTCTTCGTATTCGCTGGTGTCTCGGGAAGCAGAAAGGCGATGACACTCGGCGTCATGGCGATCATCCTCTCCCTCATCCTCGGCGGCATCGTCGGTGCGTCGCCCTCGACACTGCTGGCTGCCGGGGTACTCGCCATTACTGCGTGGGACGTGTTGGACCACGGATTCTCGCTGGGCAATCAGGTCGGACGCACGGCATCGACTGGCCGGAATGAACTGGTCCACGGGGGCTCGACGCTGCTCGTCGGGACCGGTGTCGCGGCCGTGTTGCTGGTCCTGCTGTCTCTCATACCCGGTGGCTGGCCGGTTGCAGCAGTGATGTTTGCACTCCTCGCCGGCATGTTTGCCCTGCTTGCCCTGGAACGTGACGGATAGGTCAGGATTGCACTGTCGGCACTGGCACCGAACCGAGGACGTTCGAGACGATATCGGTTGGGTCGGTCGATTTGACGCGTGCATCTGGTGTGAGAATGAGTCGATGTGCAATCACGGCAGGTGCCGCCCATTTCACGTCGTCAGGCGTAACGTACTCGCGGCCTTCGATAACCGCTCGAGCGCGTGCCGCTTCGAAGAGGCGTTGGGTCCCCCGAGGTGAGACGCCCAGGCGGACCTCGGGTTGCTCTCGGGTCTGCCGTCCGATGGTGGCGATGTACTCGAGGAGATCGTCATTGACGTGGACCTCCTCAGCAGCTCTGCGGAGCGCCTCAACATCGAGATCGTCATCGACCGAACCGACCGCAGGAGCCTGTGCGATCCGTCCGGCACGACGTTGCAACAGCGTCACTTCGCCCTCGAAGTCGGGATAGCCAAGGGTAGCCATCACGGAAAATCGGTCGAGTTGTGCCTCTGGAAGCGGGAAGACACCCTCAGATTCAACGGGATTCATCGTCGAGATGACGAAAAACGGCGTTGGGAGTTCGAAGGTCTCACCAGCGACTGTCACCTGACCCTCCTCCATAGCCTCGAGCAGTGCGGCCTGGGTCTTCGGCGGTGCCCGGTTGATTTCGTCCGCCAGGACTACATTTGCGAAGATCGGTCCCTCTCTGAACTCGAAGGTCTGGTTCTTCTCGTTGTAGATGTGCGTCCCAGTGATGTCGTTTGGAAGCAGGTCTGGCGTGAACTGAACCCGGCTAAACTCGAGCCCGAGTGCCGTTGCGAAGGACCGCGCTGTCAGCGTCTTCCCCGTCCCTGGAACGTCCTCAAGCATGACGTGACCCCGGGCGAGCAGCCCCATTGCGACCGTTTCTAAGAAGTCTTGCTCGGCGATGACCGCCTCACTGATCGCATCGATTACCTCGGCGACTGTGTCGCTCGCGTCCGCAATGTCCATGCGAGACTTCAAGTGGGTACTGGCTTTCAGTGTGGCGGTTCCGGGAGGTCCCTCACGAAGCCGGGCCAATCGAAATCCATAACAGCCGCTCCGGACATACCGACTGAGCGTGCCGAGGTAGCCTAGCCCGGCCAAGGCGGTTGCCTCGAGAGCAACTGTCCGTCAGGACTCGTGAGTTCAAATCTCACCCTCGGCGTTCTCTGGTGTGCCACTTCGAATCGGATGTCACGAGCCTTCGAGGAACACCTGGTCTCCTGGTTCCACGTCGTCACAGGTCCCAGCTGGGAGCTCGATGATGGTATCAGCCCGTCCCCAGGATAGGCCGATGAGCGGACGGAGCCGTCGTTTTTTGGTCACTTCGTTATCGACGAGCCAGAGTACATCGATCGCGAATAGGACGCCCAGCATGTGGATGGTTCGCCGCTTGTCATCATCGAAGGGAAAGACCAGCGCGGATCCCTCCGGAAAGCGCCGTCGGAACATCAACCCGCGTGCTTGCTCGAGGAACGATTCAGCACGTTCTACCTCGGTTGCAAGCGTCCTCGTCGCCCCGGTTTGCGGGTTGTGCCGAAGTGCCATATCCCCAGCCGCGGCCGGAACGGATAAAATCGTTGTCGATGAACTGATGACCAGTAATGAAGCGGACTCCCAACGGGACACCAGTTGGCGTGGACGATCCGCTTGCTGTCGTCAACCGGTGTGATTGGGTGACCCAAGATGGGCGATGTCGACTCGCAATCGAACGGCCAGAGGCCAACCCATCCTTCGCCGAGGAGCGACGGCAGGACGCGTACCGATGTCCGTACGTCGAGTCCGATCGTGACTGGACTGATTGTGGCGAGTTCACCTCGCGAGAGCACGGACGTCGATGTGTTCGGTGTGGGTTGGACGCTCGGCCAAACTTGCTCGATCCAAGCGACCGCTCGTTACTTGAGACCCATCACGTCTCGTATGAGGAGGTCGATGGCATGGACATCACCGTGACCCTCTGTCGGTGGTGCCACGCCAAGGTCCATGCGGGAGATGCCCGCATCGATGACGATGCCGAGGTAGACCCGGCGGCCCTCGAGGAGGTCGAGCGCAGAGAACGGCGGGAGGATCGTGAAACGTTCACGACGGCTGCTGAACGCCGGGAGAGTGACTAGTCGATGATGTCCTTGATCTGTCGGGGTTCGCCACCGAGAGCGGGATTGGGCTCGACGAGCTTGAACACCTCGTGATCGGTAATCTCTGGATAGGGCTTTTGGACCGCCTCCTCGAGCAGCGGTTTCTCGAGTCGGAAGTCGATGCCGGCATACTCGACGTCGACGCCGTCTTCGTCGAAGGACAACGCAGTCATGTTAGGATGGCGTACTCCATGGAAATACAAAATATACGCGTCTGACGCCCGTCAGACACGACTTCATCGTTTATTATCCTTCACCGAGTCGTAGTACCTGTGTCATCAGAGCGGCAAGCACTGGACGAACTCGTCGTACCCGCGGGGACCACCGCGGAGGAACGCTCGATCGTCACCGAGGCGGACGTCCTCGTCGGTGGACGGAGCGATATCGGGTTTGGCATCCGGGGAGAGAGCGTCCTCGTCGGTGAGGGGGTCTTCCTGGACGGTGATGTCGAAGCGGCGGGGGACTGTCGCATCGGCATGTGGTCGTCCGTCGAGGGAACGATCCTCGTCGAACGTGACGCGTACCTCGGTGAACGAGCGTCGGTGGATGGGGAGCTCGTCGTCGGTCGTGATCTCGACATTGGCGATGATGTCACCATCGAAGAAGGGTTCGAGGCCAACGGGTGGATCGTCATCCGCAATCCCATGCCCCTCGTCCTGTTCTTCCTCGCCTATGTCGCTCACGTGCTCCGCACCGGCGACGAGGAGGCGATTCAGGCGCTTCAGGATGCGGCTGAATCGGCACAGGAGGAGCTCCCGACAGCCACCGATGGTGCACCCGTGTTGATGGTTCCTCGCAACGCGACGATCACGGACGACCGCTGGGAGGTATCGACTCCGGCACACGTCGGGGCCGATTGCCGCCTCAACGGGAACCTGAGAGCCTCGCGCATTCGGGTTGATGAGGATTCCATCATCTACGGAAGCCTCCGGGCTAACAACGACGTGATGGTCGCCGAGGGGACCGTCGTTCATGGGGATATCGATGCCCGACACGGAAGCGTCGAACTGGCGTCAGATGTCTCGGTCAGAGGTGACGTCAACGGCCACGATCTGACGCTGCACCCCGATGCCGATGTCGAGGGCGAGATCCACGCGAACGGCACCGTGAACATCATGTCGGACGAAGCCGACGAAGCGTAAGGCAGTAGCACCTGCTCGACGTGAGTTCGGCCATGGTGACGGTGGCGCTGGCCGGCAAGCCGAACGCCGGGAAATCGACGTTCTACGCGGCTGCGACGATGGCCGATGTCGAGATGGCCAACTATCCGTTCACGACGATCGATGCCAATCGCGGGATGACGGCCGTGCGAACAGAGTGCCCCTGTGTAGAACTGGACGAACGCTGTGGGAACGATTACTGCCGCGAAGGGACCCGGTATGTCCCGGTAGAACTCCTCGATGTGGCAGGGCTTGTGCCGGGGGCGCATGAAGGGCGTGGCCTTGGCAACCAGTTCCTCGATGAATTGACCGTGGCCGACGTCATCGTCAACGTGATCGATGCCGCCGGGGCGACCAATGCTGAGGGAGAACCGGTGGAGGTGGGAACGTACGATCCTCTCGAGGAGGTGGACTTCGTCGTCAACGAGCTCGATCTCTGGCTGGCTGATATCATCGAGCGAAATTGGGAGGGCGTGGAACGGCAATCACGATCCCCTGACTTCGAGCTCGAGGAGGCGCTCACCTCCGTTCTCACAGGCGTCGGAGCCTCCGAGGCCGACGTCGCGACGGTGCTTCGGGGTCTCTCGTATCCGGGTGATCCACTCGCGTGGGGGCGAGACGAGTTCGAAGCACTCGGCGAGGCCGTTCGTACCGAGACCAAACCCGTCGTGATCGCGGCCAACAAGGCGGATATCGCTCCGACAGCCAATCTCGAGGCGTTGCTCGAACTCGAGGTTCCGGTGATCGCGACAACCGCCGAAGGCGAGCTGGCCCTTCGCCGGGCGAGGGATGCATCGTTCGTCTCGTATGCTCCAGGCGATGAGACGTTCGAAATTACCGGTGAGGTGAGCTCCCAGCAACGGACCGGCCTCGAACGGCTTCGTGAGACGATGGCGCGCTACGATGGTACGGGTGTCCAACAGACCCTGAACACTGCAGTGTACGACCTGCTCGATTACGTCACCGTCTACCCGGTCCAGGATGCGAGCAAGTGGACGGATGGCTCAGGGAACGTACTGCCAGATGCGTTCTTGCTTCCAAGGGGGTCAACACCACGGGATCTGGCGTATGCGGTCCATTCTGACATCGGCGATGGATACCTCCACGCGGTCGATGCGCGCGCGGGTCGTGAGATCAGTGATTCACAAGAATTGGCCGAGGGTGACGTCATCAAGATTGTATCGACTGCCTCGTAACGATGTCTGACTCAGCCTACGAGATACCGATCGAGGCTGCTCAGCCGAGCCAGCTGTATATCGATGCCGATCGACTCACAGGCGTGGTATCCTGGTTCGATTTCGAGGCTCCGAATTACGAACCGATCCCGCTCGTGTCGTCCGATCACTTCTCAGCGATCTCGGGCGATCGATCTATGCTGACCGATGGCCATACCCGAGCGTTTGCGGCGTTTCTCGCCGGACACGATACGTTGGTGGTTGTCGAGGATTCCGACTGGAAGACCATGGACCAGCACCTCTACGACGCCTGCGTCTCATGGTGTATCGAGGCGGGGGATTACTGACATTGGAGATCTGGTCGGTCGGATGGTCGACCGTGAGACCTTCCTCAAACAGTGGGTCGGCCGATGTGAAGCCTACGAGGAGGGTCAGTGACCGATCGGTCGAATCCACGCGGCTGCAACGAGCACGGCCAGGAACACGTACGATCCCCGTATCAACAACATCGTCCCAATCTGTGGGTCTCGTTCACGAGCAAGATACAGGACCGGGGCGAAGGCCACCACGGCGAGAGCGCTGGTTGGTTCTATCACCTGCGTAATTGAGAGCGCGATCACCGAGACCAGGGCCGCGGCCATCAGACCGATTGCAGTGTCTTGTGCTTTCTCGACACCGAATACCACGCCAACCGTACGTTTCCCGTTCGTTCGATCCCACCGGTAATCCTGCAGGTCGTCGACGATTTTCACCCCAGATAGTAGGAAGAGAAATATCCCCGCGATGGCGATAACCTCCAGGGTGAGCGTCTGGACTTGGACGTAATACCCCCCGAGGATGGCGAGGGCGATGCCAGTTGGATATCCAATGGTCGTTGTGAGTGGGTTGGTATCCAACTGGGGGGCGTGGAGATATCCGATCAGCCAACACGGGAGCGTCAGCGCGACGGCCCACGCGTCGACGAAGAAAAAGAGCCCAAGTAAGCTAGCGAAGGTTACGATGGTGGCGAACCCGATGCCAACCCAACAGCCTCGAGCGGTCAGTGGGCAGTCGTCATCCTCCCCCCGAACGTGAAAGTCGATGTAGCTATCTTTCAGATGGGCGGTGTACATCGCCCCGAAGATCGCTGTCATGTGCAGGAGTCCTACCCCTGGCGCGACGATCCCTGCAAGGATCGCACCGAAGGCTGCAGAGGCGATCGGCGGCAGCATGAATACGGGATGGATCTTCGCGATGAATGCCTGGCTGGTTACATTGGCGCCGGTACCATGGCGCGCCAGGGACATGCATTGCTAGTTGGTAGCAACGGGCATAAACACGATGGCGAAGTCGCTACCCTTGGAGGTACGCGATGCCGTCGGGATGGGTGCCGGTGTCGAAACGATCAACCGCTTCCCGTTCAGCCACGTCGATGACTGAGAGGTCGTTGGTTTTGTTGTTGGCGACATAGGCCGTCTCACCGTCTGGCGCGAAGACGGTCCCGCCCGGCCAGATGCCAACCGGGATCCGTGCGATCTCCCATGGCCGGATCTCGCCACCACGATCGAACATCGGATCGATGACCGAGACGCTGTTGGACTCCCGATTGGGCACGAGCACCGTCTCCGTATCCGGGCTGATAACGACGCGAATCGGGTTCTCACCGAGAAGAGCTTTGTTGACATCCTCGCGTGTCTCAGGGTCGATGACGCTCAGCATGCCATCGTCCTGATTCGAGACGAGAACGCCGGCTTCTGGATGGACGGCGATACCCTCAGGACCCTCACCAACGGGCGGATCAGCGATGACGGCTCGTGCCTCGGAGTCGACGATCGTCACCGAATCGCTCCCGATGTTGGCGATATATGCAAAGTCTTCGTGCTCATCGAACGCGATCATGTGTGATTTGTCCTGATAGGTCGGAAACACATCGAGGAACTCGAACGAATCGAGATCGAGGACGAACACCTGCGAGGAGTACGTGGCGACGAGCCAGAGTTCGTCGGCCGATTCCCGAACGGCTAGCCCGTGAGGGAAGTCAAAACGCTCGTGTTCGATCGTCGCTTCGAGTCCCCATCCCTCGGTCTCGAAGACCTGGAGTTTCCCTCCCAAGGAACACGTGACATACACGTACTCTCCATCGGGCCCGATGACCACCTCGTGAGGATTGAAGGCGGTCTCGACCACGTCCGTCGTCTCTCCGGTCGCAACGTCGATGATCGAGAGGGTATCGTCGTCCTTGTTCAACACGACGAGGCGATCACGTGACATACGTCTAGCTATCGTTGATGCGGGTAAAAAGGTCGTTTCTCGGCAACGGGCTGGCTATTTGCTGGTTACGAGACGTCGTCTATCGCTGCCTCGAAGACCTCGAGCGCCTCCTCGATGGCCGCATCATCCGCTGCGTAGGAGATCCTGGCTTGGCCCGCTCCAGCCGCACCGAAGGCCTCTCCTGGGACGACGATGACGCCTCGCGAGAGCACGGCGTCAACCCATCCGTCCGGAACGCTCGGCATCGCATAGAAGGCGCCGCGTGGGTTGGGTACTGCAAGCCCGAGGTCATCCAGGCCAGAAATCAGCAGGTCCCGCCGTCGGCTGAACGCGTCGAGCATCTCGTCAACGGCATCGCGTGGGCCAGTGATCGCCGCCTGTGCGGCATGTTGCGCAGGCGCGCTTGCACACGCTTGCGCGTATTGGTGTACCTTGAGCATCTGCTCGATGCGCTCTGGGTCGGCGAGGACCCATCCGAGGCGCCACCCGGTCATGGAGTACGTCTTCGAGCACGAATGGATGACGACCACGTTGTCCGACTCTGCGTACGACATCGGGGAGACATGCTCACCCTCGTAGATGATGTGCTCGTAGACCTCATCGGAGAGGCACAGGACATCGTACTCGTCCGCGATTCGAGCGAATTCCTTCATGTCCGCGGGGGATTGGACGGCACCCGTTGGATTCGCCGGGCTGTTGACGATAAATACCGCCGTATCGTCGGTGATCGCGGCCTCGACTGCGGCGGGATCGAGCGTGAGGTCATCACGCAGGGGGATCGGCTTTGGGGTCCCTCCAGCGATCCGGGAAAGGGCGTCGTAGGAGACGAATCCGGGATCTGGGATGAGCACCTCATCGCCCTGGTCGACGTGTGCCTCAAGTGCGATATGTAACGCCTCTGACCCGCCTGCGGTGACGATCACGGACCCATCGGGCATGTCGAGCTCGTTGTCGCGGCGGTGCTTCGCTCTGATCGCCGCGCGGAGACCCTCGATTCCTCGATTGTACGTGTACCCATCTGCCTCACCCGATTCGATGGCATCGACAGCGGCCTGATGCACGTGGGTCGGAGCATCGAAATCGGGTTGCCCGAGCCCGAGGTTGATCGCATCCGGTCCAGCCGCTTCGAACACCTCGCGGATGCCACTGATAGAGACCTCCTGGACGCGTCGGGAGAAGTCGACCATGTCTGTCCAACCGTCTGGCGAGTTATAGAATATGGCGGTCGAGGCGTCCCATCACTGGCCACGCGGTTGCGATGTCCTCTCTACAGTCTTTCTGCACCGATCACGCCACCTCGTTGGCTCGGGACTGGGTGGCAACCAAGCGTGTGGATGAGTGCGGTTAAGCGTCGGGGGCGTAGAACTCGACGTGCATGGACCTCGCACTCATTTCAGACAGTCACATCCCTTCGCGTGAACAGGCGATTCCAGAGTCGTTCAAGGACCATATCGCAGCTGCCGACCACACGATTCACGCGGGAGACTTCGAGACGACGGAGGTGCTCGCTGATATCCGCGAGCTCGCAACGGAATTGACAGCCGTCCATGGCAATGCGGACCCGACTGATATCGGCCTGGATGCCGTCGAAGACGTTACGCTAGCGGGGGTCACGTTCGTCGTCACCCACGGAACGCTGAATCTGCCGGAGGCGGCGGTCTATGGTCATGATGGGATGGTGATGTCAAAGGAAGACTGGTCGAACGCCATCGCGGATACCGCCCGGGTCCGTTCACGCAAGTGGACAGGAGAGAACCTCGTCGGTATCGGGGGGCACACGCACCAGGTCGAGGATCTGGTGCACGAGGGCGTTCGTGTCCTCAACCCCGGGTCGGTGACCGGGGCCGATCCAGCGGATGAGGCCACGATGATGATCGCCACGGTGGCCGATGGCTCAATCGACGTGTCGCTTCATACGGCTTGAACTCAAGCCATCCAATCCGTACAGCTCAGAGGTAGCCTTCACTCGCCAACCGACTGATACCCTCATTCAACCGTTCCTCGCTGGCCGCGTACGACATCCGGGCGAACCCGGGTGTGCCAAAGGCGCTTCCCGGGACGGTTCCGACGTGTGCATCCGAGAGAGCACCCTCACACCAGGTCTGATCGTCATCGTCGACCGGTAGCATCAGGTAAAATGCGCCGTCGGGGACCGGGACGTCAACGCCCTCGTCGGCGAGGAGGTCGACCACGAGGTCTCGCCGACCCTCGAACGCCTCGACCATCTCATCGACCGCTTCTCCAGTGTTCGCCAGCGCCTCGACACCGGCGTACTGGACGAAGTGCACGGCACAGGTCACGGAGTGACTGTGGAGCTTCCCGGCCTGGTCGATCAACGGTTGAGGTGCGGCGTAGTAGCCAAGGCGCCAGCCCGTCATCGAGTACGCCTTCGAGAAGCCGTTGACGGTCACGGTCCGATCTTCCATCCCATCGAGTGAGCCGATACTGGTGGGTTCAACGCCGTAGGTGATCTCCTTGTAGATCTCGTCTGAGATGACGGTGATGTCGTGTGCCACCGCGAGCTCGCTCACCCCTTTCAAGGCCGCATCGGAGTAGATCGCCCCAGACGGGTTCGAGGGGGAGTTCAGGATCAACAGCGCAGTGTCGTCCGAGACGGTCCTAGCGAGTTCATCAAGTGCCGGCTCCAGCCTGAAATCGTGTTTGGAGAGGTCGACTCTCGAGACGCTCCCGTCGGCTAGGTTCACCATCTGTTCGTAGGAGACCCACGCCGGATCTAGCAGGACCACTTCGTCGCCGGCTTGGATCAGGGTCTGGACGACCTCATAGAGCGCCTGTTTCGCCCCCGGCGTCACGATGATCTCGTTCGACTCGTAGTCGAGGCCATCCGCCCGGAGCTTCGTGGCGATCGCCTCACGAAGGGGCGCGATGCCTGGTGGTGACGCGTAGCCGGTGTGGCCGGCATCGATCGCTTCCGTAGCGGCGCGAACGATATTGTCTGGTGTTGGAAAATCGGGCTCACCTACGCTCAGGTCGACGATGTCGGCACCCTCGTTCTCGAGTTCCGCCGCGAGCGAGGAGATGGCAAGCGTGGCGGACGGTTCGACTCTGGTAACGCGGTCGGCGAAATCCATTGACATTTTGTATCGATACTGAGGTTGCAGGTACCACTATCGGACGCGTCTCCCCCGAGTATGAGTGCTTCTATTTTATCGAGGTATTCTACCCTCCAGGCGATGTGATACGATTCCTTCGTCATCGTTGCAACCGATGATTCCACGAGACTCGAATCACGATCAGACGATGCACGAGCGTTCCGGATCGATTCAACTCTCGGTATCCCCAGTCGAAATCCACAAACCGGTTCACCCAGTTCGGACATCATGGACCACTTGCGGCGGTACGCCCCGATTGTCGACGACATCGATGCCTTCCTCGAGGCCTGCAGGCGCCCGCTTGCGCATACGGTCCGGGTCCAAACGACGAACGTCGAGGTCGACCGCGTTGTGTCGGCGTTCGACGCGTCAGATGTCGAGGCGACCCCGCGTCCCTGGAGTGACACGATCCTCGAGCTGGACACCGACACCCCCGGTCGAACGTTGCCAGCGTACCTCGGCTGGGTTCATGGCCAAGAGATCGTGTCGTGTCTTCCAGCTCCTCTGTTGGACATTTCACCTGGTGACCGGGTGTGGGATGCCTGTGGTGCACCGGGTAGCAAAAGCGGTCATATCGTCGATTTACTCGGAGACGAGGGGCTCGTCGTCTCGACAGATGACAACCTGGGACGGTTGTCGGCGCTTCGCTTCAACCTGGAGCGACTGGGTGCAACCTGTGTCGCGGTCGACCATGCCGATGCGCGTCGATTCGATCCATCGGAGCTCGGCGTGGAGACGTTCGATGCGACCCTCGTCGACGCCCCCTGCTCGGGAGAAGGGACTGTCCGGAAGAATCCAGATGTGCTCGACGACTGGTCGGTGGACCACATCGAATCGATCAGTGCGGTGCAGCGAGGCATCCTCGGGCGTGCTATCGAGCTGACTGAACCCGGAGGACGCGTGATATACTCGACGTGTACTTTCGCCCCGGAGGAGAACGAGGCGGTCGTCGATTCTGTGTTGCAGGACGATTCCTGCGAGATCGAAGCGATCGACCTGCCGATCGACTCGGTGCCCGGGATCACCGAGTGGCAAGGCACCAGGTACGATGATCGATTGGAATCGGCTCGACGCGTATATCCACATCTGAGCGACACGGGTGGATTCTTCATCGCTGCTCTGAGGGTTTGTGCATGAGCGATGAGACGACGCGCTTCGATCGCCTTCCGCCGACGGGAGGTGATTCGGTCACACCAGGGCGCGATGCCATCCTGTCGTGGTGGGATGAGCGATTCGACGTCGACCCAACGACCTTCGATAACCACACGTTCTGGGAGCGAGGGCTTGGCAATATCTGGTGTGTCTGGGGTGACTTCCCCGATCCGGTCGACGTCGAAGGATTGGGGATCGTCTGTCTCCGGACCCGTGGGCACGACTGGAAGCCGACGACCAATGCCGCCCAGCGGTTCGGAAACACAGCCAGTCGGAACGTCATCGTCCTCGCTTCCGCCCAAGCCACCCGATTCGTCGCCGGCGAGGATCAATCGGTTGACTGGGATGGTGATCGAGGGTACCTGCTGGTGGGAACGATGGTGGCAGGTGAGCGAGCCATCCTTGGGGTGGGTCAGTATATCGATGGGACCCTTCGATCGGTGGTTCCAAAGGGCAGACGACGAACGCTCTTGGGCACCAACTTCGACGTCGGTCCGTGAACGCTTTGAGGCTGACGCCCCCAGTGACCGGTGATGAGTGACGATGCGGAATCGGAATCCTCGGACGAGGCAGACGTGATTTCACTCGAGGAGGCGCCTATCGACCTCGAGGAGTTCCTTGAGGCGCTCGACGAGGAGGCCCGTGGTGATGCCCGAGCGTTGGTCGACTACATCGAGGAACTGCATGATGACCTCGAGGAGGCCGAGGCGGAGATCGACGACCTGACGAGCCGGCTCAAGCGAGCCCGTGCCGACTTCGAGAACTACAAAAAACGGGTGAAACGCCGCAAGGAGGAGGAACGCCAGGAGGCGAACCGCCGACTCGTCGATCGGCTCGTCGATGTCCGTCAGAACCTCCAGCGCTCGCTCGATGTCGAGGAGCAGTCACTCGATGATCTGCTCGAGGGTGTCAAGCTCACGCTCCGGGACATCGATCGCCTCCTCGATGCAGAGGATGTCCAGGAGATCGATCCAGACCTCGGTGATCCGGTCGACCCTCATCGCCATGAGGTGATGGTGAAGGTCGAGAGCGACCAACCAGCTGATACCATCGCCGAGGTGTTCGAGCCAGGCTATCTCCACGGCGAGACGGTTCTTCGCGAGGCGAAGGTGACTGTCAGCACAGGACCGTCGGATACTGACGATTCGACGCCGGAATCGTCTGAGTAACAACTCCACGCAATCGGCCGTTTACGGGGCCATGAGTGCATGGAGCCACATTTAAACGATTGAATTGGATAGTATACTACAGATGACGAGTGACAAGATTCTCGGGATAGATTTGGGTACGACGAATAGTGCGTTCGCCGTGATGGAAGGCAGCGACCCCGAGATCATCGTCAATGGGGAGGGCGACCGAACGACGCCGTCGGTCGTCGCCTTCACCGAAGACGGTGAACGACTGGTCGGCAAACCGGCGAAAAACCAAGCGATCCAGAACCCTGACGGGACCGTTGCCTCGATCAAACGCCACATGGGCGATGAGGACTACACGGTCGAGGTCGGAGACGACGTGTACACGCCCGAGGAGATCTCCGCGATGATCCTTCAGAAGATCAAGCGTGATGCCGAGGAGTACCTCGGTGACGAGGTTACTCGAGCGGTCATCACGGTGCCGGCGTACTTCAACGATCGACAGCGTCAAGCGACGAAGGATGCCGGTGAGATCGCCGGGTTCGAGGTCGAACGGATCGTCAACGAACCGACGGCCGCATCCATGGCCTACGGCCTCGATGACGAACGTGACCAGACGGTCCTCGTGTTCGATCTCGGTGGCGGGACCTTCGACGTCTCCATCCTCGATCTAGGTGGCGGCGTCTACGAGGTCGTCGCGACGAACGGGGACAATGATCTCGGCGGCGACGACTGGGACGAGGCCATCATGGACTGGCTGATCGAGGAGTTCGAGAACGACCATGGCGTCGATCTCTCCGAGGATCGACAGGCGCTGCAGCGGCTGAAGGATGCCGCCGAGGAGGCGAAGATCGAGCTATCGAGCCGCAAGGAGACGGAGATCAACCTCCCGTACATCTCCGCCACCGATTCGGGCCCGATCCACCTCGAAGAGCGTCTCTCTCGGGCCAAGTTCGAATCACTTACCGAGGACCTCATCGACCGGACCGTCGGTCCGACCGAGCAGGCGTTGAGCGATGCGGGATACGAGGCGAGCGACATCGATGAGGTGATCCTCGTCGGTGGCTCGACACGGATGCCACAGGTCCAGGACAAGGTCGAGGAACTCACCGGACAGGAGCCCAAGAAGAACGTCAACCCCGACGAGGCCGTCGCACTCGGCGCGGCGATCCAGGGCGGGGTACTCTCGGGCGATGTCGACGACATCGTCCTGCTGGATGTGACCCCGCTGTCACTCGGGATCGAGGTCAAAGGGGGTCTCTTCGAGCGACTGATCGAGCGTAACACCACGATTCCGACCGAGGAGAGCAAGCTCTTCACGACCGCACAGGCAAACCAGACCTCGGTACAGGTCAGGGTCTTCCAGGGTGAGCGCGAGATCGCCGAGGAGAACGAACTCCTCGGAGCGTTCATGCTCACTGGAATCCCGCCAGCCCCTGCCGGGACGCCACAGATCGAGGTCACGTTCTCCATCGACGAAAACGGCATCGTGAACGTCTCCGCAGAGGACCAGGGCACCGGTGAGTCCGAGGAGATCACGATCGAAGGTGGGGTTGGCCTCTCCGATGAGGAGATCGATGAGATGCAAGAGGAGGCCGAGAAACACGCCGAGGAGGACCAGCGTCGCCGCGAGCGCATCGAGACCCGCAACGAGGCAGAGGCGACCGTGCGCCGGGCAGAGACGCTACTTGAGGAGAACGAGGAGGACGTGCCTGCAGACCTCGCCGAGGAGATCGAGGCCGCCATGGAGGACCTCGAATCGATCCTCGAGGACGATGATGCGTCCGTCGAGGACCTCGAGGCCGGCATGGAGGAGCTGACTGAATCACTCCAGGAGATCGGCAAGCAGCTGTACCAAGAACAGATGCAACAGCAGGCTGCCGCTGGGACGCCTGGCGGCGGTGCCGATGCGTCGGCTGAGGACGTCGATGAGGATGTCGTCGATGCGGACTTCGAGGACGTCGAAGACGAGGAGTAATCGCCAGCGTATCCCCAATCCGTTGAAGTAGTCTGACCTATTACCCCACGATAGCATGGCGCGGGACTTCTATGATGTGTTGGGTGTCGACCGTGACGCCTCCGAGGATGAGATCAAGAAGGCCTTCAGAAAGAAGGCGGCGCGTCACCACCCCGATGTCAGTGATGATCCGGATGCCGAGGAGACGTTCAAGCAGATCAAGAAGGCCAAGGAAGTCCTGACCGACGAGGAACAGCGGCAACTGTACGACCAGCTCGGCCACGAACGGTATCTCGAGGCCGAGAAACACGGGGCCACCGACCAAGGCGCTGGTGGTGGGGCTCGCGGAGCCCAGGGTCCCTTCGGCGGTGGCGGCGACCCGTTCGAATCGATTTTCGACCAGTTCTTCAACCAGCGCAGTGGCGGCCAGGCTCGCCCGCGCTCAGGCCGCGATCTTCGTACTCGCATGGGGATCGACCTCGAGGAGGCCTTCGAGGGCGTGACGAAACGGGTCACAGTCCGGCGACCGGAGCGATGTGAAACCTGCGGCGGTAGTGGTCATCCGCCCGATGCGACCGCGAGACAGTGTCCTCAGTGCAACGGCCGCGGCCAGGTCACCAGGGTGCAACGCTCTGCGTTTGGGCGGGTCCAACGCACCGAGCGCTGCCCGCAGTGTAATGGCGAAGGACAGCTCTACAGCGAGCAGTGTAGTGCGTGTGGCGGTGATGGTATCACGGAAGAGACCGCCACGTTGGAGGTCGACGTTCCCGCTGGCATCAGAGACGGCCAGACCCTCAGGATGGGTGGTGAAGGTGCTCCGGGCGAGGACGGTGGTCCCACTGGCGATCTCCTCATCGATGTGAGGATCGCCGACCACCCCGAGTTCGACCGCGATGGGGACGACCTCATCACCTCCTATGCGCTGAGCTTCCCACAGGCGGCCCTTGGCGATCGGGTGATGATCTCGACGTTGGATGGCGATGTCGAGTTACGCATCCCGGCCGGCACCGAAGCGGGCGATCGCTTCCGACTCGAGGGTCGTGGTATGCCACGACTCAATCGCAGAGGCCGGGGCGACCTATTCGTCGAGGTGGACATCGAGGTGCCAACAGAGCTCACCAAGGAACAACAGGAAGCCATCGAGGCACTCGCGGCGGCGAGTGACGAGGAACTTGACATCGACGAATCGCTCTTTGACCGGATTCGAGGTTCGTTCTGAGCAGTGATTCACCTCGGTGGGTACTCAGCTGAGGGAGGCTCTGCAAGCCCTCAACGCTCCACTATGGGTGAGGTCAATTTTACAAAATCGACGCGGGGAGCCATCACCGTTCTGAGCCGAATCTACTATGAACGACGCCCGTATCGACTGGGTCGCATTCGAAACAATAGGCACCCGAACGGTCGTTCGAGTGACGTATGTACCGGGAGGATGCTCGACATCGCATCCTTCTCAGGACTTCCCGGATGGGGACAGGTATCGTTAACAACGACCATCTGTAAACGCATCTATGAATCGGCGTCGGGTCGGAACGAGCCTCTACGCAGGACTGCTGTTTACTGTGCTAGGGGCGATTGCCTGGGTCAGTGGCCAACCATTCATTTTTCCCAGTCTCGGACCCACCGCGTTCATCCTCGCTTTCGAGCGCCGGGGGGAACGGACGCGGTCGTTCCGGATCGTCGGTAGCCACATTATTGGCGGTATTGCAGGACTCCTAGCCTATTGGTTGCTTGCCTCCGGTGTGACGATTACGGTGACACCCTCCGCATTGTCAATGGAGGGGTTCAGCCTAGCGGCGAGTGCGACACTTTCCATCATTCTCACAAGCTGGGGGATGATTGCAACAGATACGATCCACGCCCCTGCCTGCGCGACGACGTTAATCGTGTCTCTAGGGTTGCTATCGACACCGGTGCAGGTTGGCATCATTATTGTGAGTGTCCTGATCCTAGTCGGATTTCATATGGGTGTCTTACTGATTTCTAAGGAGTTGATGGACGAGACATGATCGGTTCCTAGTACGTGGTACTGCGCGATTCGACTCGGAACTCTCCCTTTCCTCCTTCTGCAGCAACCGTCTACCGATGCCATCTTTCGAATTAGATAGGAAGTATCATTCCTCTAGCTAACTCACATGCCTTCATGACGAAACGTGAGGATCAAACTATCCTGGTCAGTGTCGGTGGCGGGTTGCTCCTCCTTCTGACCGGGATCCTCGCCTACGTGCTTAGCGACTTTGCCAGTCCGACGGCGTTGATCCCAGCGGTGTTCGGTGTGATGATCGTGATATTGGGTGTGATGGCACAGAAACCGGATCATCGCAACCGATCGATTCTCGGGATCGGCTTGCTTGCATTGCTCGTCGTGCTTGGTTCCCTCATGAGAATCTCGGATGTCTTCGCCTTGCTCGCCGGAGACGAGGTAGATTCTGTGGTCGCAACCATGTCACAGGGCGTCTCGATCGTTATCGGGTTAGCAATCGTCCTGGTCACGGCCCATTTTGCTAGAGAGCATGCCTGATATTCGCGTTCAGTAGACTCCCCGGGGTGCTACAGGACTCACGATAGTGATCGTTTCAGGTCGTGCTCCAGTGAACCCGTCCGTATCAGCCTCATCTGGCTGATTTGATCGCGTCTATCGCATCTGGGTTCTCGATACTACTGAGATCACCGAGGGTTTCGTCCTGGTGGGCTGCTTCGATCGCTCGACGCACGATCTTCCCGCTTTGGGTCATCGGGAACTCATCGACGAACAGCAGCTCTCTCGGCCGAAACGGTTTGCCGAGGTCATCGGCTACCTGATCGAGTAGCTCCTCACGAAGCGCATCGTCCTCTGTCACTCCAGTCTCGGTGATCACGTAGGCGACGACCGCCTCTCCAGTCGTCTCATCAGGCACTCCAACCGCTGCAGCCGCGGTGACCGCCTCGTGATCGATCAACGCACCCTCGACCTCAGCTGGTCCGACCTTTCGCCCGGCGACGTTCATCGCGTCGTCGGCACGGCCAAGGAGGTACCATAGGCCGTCTTCGTCAGTGATCGCCCAATCGCCGTGGTTCCAGAGGTCGTCCCAGGTGCTCCAGTACTCCTCGAGGTACCGCTCGTCACCACCCCAGAGGCTCTTCGTCATCGAGGGGCAGGAGTCCCTGGCGACGAGGTACCCGGGCCGATGCTCATCGACGATCGACTCGCCATCCTCGTCGACGATGTCGATGTCCATACCGAGGCCGGGCCCACCGAGGGTCGTCGGCTTGAGCGCCTGGATCGGCAACGGCATCAAGAAACAGCCACAGATCTCAGTGCCACCGCTGATGTTGATGATCGGAGCCTCGCCGTTTCCGACCTCGTTGAAGAACCACTTCCAGGACTCGGGGTCCCAGGGTTCACCGGTCGAACCAAGCAACCTGAGTGAAGAGAGGTCGTGCTTGTGGACCCATTCATCTCCATGCTCTCGCAACGCCCGAACCGCCGTGGGGCTGATGCCGAAGACGGTCAGGCCATGCCGGTCGATCATCTCCCAGAACCGGTCCGGGTTGGGGTAGTCGGGTGCTCCCTCATACAGGAACACCGTGCCGCCAAATGTGTGATTGCCGATGAGCATCCAGGGACCCATCATCCAGCCGATGTCCGAGACCCAGAAGAACCGGTCGTGTGGCTTGTGATCGAACCCGAAGTAGATCTCTTTGGCCACCTTGGGGAGGACGCCACCGTGGGTATGGACGATCCCTTTCGGGCGACCGGTCGTTCCCGACGAGTAGAGCAGCATCGACTCGGCGTCCGAGGGGAGTGACTTCGATTCATACACTGAGGAGGCCTCATCGATGACCGTATGGTACCACACATCCCGGCCGTCGACGAGTTCCACATCGCCGCCCAGCCGATCGTAGACGACCACGTGCTCAACATACCCAGCCGCCTCGATCGCCTCGTCGGCAGTTGGTTTCAATCTGACCTCGTCACCGCGGCGATAGAACCCATCCCCCGTGAAGAGCACGCGACACTCGGCATCCTCGATGCGGGTGGCCGTTGCCTCCGCACCGAATCCGGAGAAGATCGGCACGGCGATTGCACCGACCTTGAAACACCCATACAGGATCGGGACGATCTCCGGGACCATCGGCATGTACAGACCGACCGTATCGCCCGTATCGACCCCGACTGACTCGAGGTAGGACGCCACGCGATTGGTCTCTCGATACAGCTCGTGGAAGGTCTGCTCTCGGACCTCCCCGTCCTCTCCCTCCCAGATGGTTGCGACGTGATTTCTGGTACCAGAGTCCGTTCTCGCATGCCGATCGACCACGTTGTGGGCGATGTTCAACTCGCCACCGGGGTACCAGCGGCTGAACTGTGGACCATCCGAGTCGTCACGAACTTCGTCGTACGGCTCGTAAAACTCGATATTGAGGTAGTCGATTACCTCATCCCAGAACCACTCGATGTCTCCACAGGTCCGTTCGATGAGTTCCTCGTACGTCTCAATACCAAATTGCTGCATGAACTGGTAGACGTTGGTCTGTTCGACAACCGACGGTGGGGGGTCGTACGCGATGTCGTCTGCGATGCCTGAGATATCGTCCATATAGACGCACCTACCTGCTATGCCACCGTAAACATTGATGACTGCTGCGAGAGCTGTTCACTGCATCGTCCACGGATTCAACCTGTTCAATCGATGACCAGACCCCGAATGATTTTACCCCAATAGTCTGTACGTAAACCGCATGTACGTACGGGACGCCAAGAACCGGGAGGAGGTCTGGTTACTGGATCGCCTCGAGGAGCTCGGGCTCGAAGATCCGGCGTTCCGTTCCAGGGATTACGTCATCGCGGTAGATGAGACGACCCATGATAAGGCAGGGTTCGGACGGATCCGGATCCACCCGGAGGATCCAGAGGTCTGCGAGTTAGACGCGGTTGGCGTCCTTCCAGAGTGGCGCGATCAGGGTGTCGGTGCCCACGTGATCGAACGACTCGTCGCCCACGGCGCTGATAACGGATTCGGGTCCATCTACACCGTTACATCCTCCGTAGAGTACCTCCAACAGTTCGGGTTCGAACCGGTCCATACCGGCGATGTCCCACCTATCATGCGTGAGCGGCTGGTGGAAGCTCGTGAACACGACACAGATGCAATCGTGATGTCGGTCAAGACCGATGCGTTCGAGGTACCTGACCGGCTACGAGACGCGTTCAAACAGGCTGGACGCCAGCAGGTCACACAGGAGAATGACACGGTTACCGAGGAGGAGACGGAGACCCTTCGGGAGGAATTCGACATCGACCCGGACGACGCCACATACAAGTACGATACCGGTTCGTGATACAGTGACTCTTTGACGCAGATGAATCGGTCCCTTTGCAGTCACGGTTCTGTTATGAACTTCCCAAGAATCCCATCTCGACTGAAGCTGTAGCATGATGCGTGACGGGTAGGTATATGGGATACCCCGAATAACGTCAGGTTAGAGCGTCATTGGAACGTCACATCGATCACGTCTATGATCACCGTACCCCACCCCTTCTCGAGGTTGCAGCCCCCCTCACCGGAACTGACACTCGAAGAGGTGTTCGACCTGTTGAGCAACAAGCGCCGCAGGGGGGTCTTTCACTACCTCAAGGAGGTCGATCGAGACCAGGTCACCGTTGAGGAGCTGGTCGAAGCGGTCGTCGCCTGGGAATCGAGTTCGACACCGAGTGAGATCACCGAAAGCCAACGAGCCAGCGTCTACTCGTCCCTCGTGCAGACGCACCTTCCTCGGATGGTGGAGGCCTCCGTCATTGAGTACGACTCTGATGAGGGGACCGTCGCGCCAACGGACCGAACGCACGAGGTGGAGTTGTATCTCGAACACTCGCCTCGTCGGGACATCCCCTGGGCGGAATTCTACGTAGGCTTCAGTGCGGTTGCCGCCGCATTGGTCGCTGTGGTCTGGGTTGGTATCCCCCCATTCGACAGGCTAAATGGTAGTAGTGTGGCTAGCCTCATCGTGCTCGTCCTGGTGATATCGTCGCTGATCCACCTGTATCAGACACGACGGAGCCGCCTCGGCAGCGAAGCGTTCGAGGCCCACATTGAGCGGGATTGATCGATCACCGCCTGGTTTCGCGTCCGCAATCTGGTAGTCAGACCTGGAAGACACAACCATAATGTCCGGTGGAATCCTCTCTTGACACATGTTTGACGCCGACGACCTCGAAGCCATTCGGTCGGCGTATGAGACGTGGAAATCGACTGACTATGAGTCGGGTGTCGGCCGAGTCGGGGAACGACGCGATGAGTTCGTCACCGATGTCGAAGGCCAGACGGTCGAACCGGTCTACACGCCTGATGATATCTCCGATATGGCATATCTGGACGATATTGGCTTCCCCGGGGAACCTCCCTTCACGAGGGGTGTCTACGCCACCGGTTACCGAGGTCGACTCTGGACCATGCGCCAGTACGCAGGGATGGGTACTGCCGATGAGACGAACGCCCGCTTCCAATATCTCCTCGAGGAGGGACAGACCGGTCTCTCGATGGCGTTCGACTTACCGACCCAAATGGGCTATGACTCAGATCATGAGCTGGCTGCTGGTGAGGTCGGCAAATCTGGGGTCGCCATCGACACCATCGATGACATGGCTCGTGTGTTCGATGATATCCCGCTCGATGCGGTCTCGACGAGCATGACGATCAACGCACCGGCATCGATTCTACTCGCCATGTACATCGCCATCGGAGACGAGCAAGGGGTCGACCGCGATGAGCTCAGGGGAACCATCCAGAACGATGTTCTGAAGGAATATGTTGCCCGAAACACGTACATCTATCCTCCTGAGCAGTCGATGCGGATCGTCACTGATACCTTCGCGTACTGTGCCGAGGAACTCCCGCACTTCAACGTCATCTCGATCTCCGGCTATCACATCCGTGAGGCTGGTGCAACGGCCGCTCAGGAACTGGCATTCACTCTCGGTAACGCGATCGAGTACGTCGAGGCTGCACAGTCCGCTGGACTTGCCGTCGACGACTTCGCCCCGCAGCTGTCCTTCTTCTTTGCTGCCCACAACAACATCTTCGAAGAGGTTGCCAAGTTCCGAGCCGCTCGCCGATTGTGGCACGACATCATGACCGAGCGCTTTGGCGCAAGCGATCTCGATTCGAGCCGACTGAAGTTCCATACCCAGACGGCCGGATCCACACTCACTGCACAGCAAGTCGAGAACAACGTGGTCCGGGTGGCCTACCAGGCACTTGCCGCTGTACTCGGTGGCACCCAGAGCCTCCACACGAACGGAAAGGACGAGGCGCTCGCGCTTCCAAGTGAACAATCGGTCCGAACGGCACTACGAACGCAGCAAATCCTCGCGCACGAAAGCGGCGTCGCCGACACCATCGACCCGCTTGCAGGTAGCTACTACGTGGAGTCACTCACCGATGACCTTGAACAGGAGGCGAGGGAGCTCCTGGAGGCGGTCGATGACCGGGGTGGGATGCTGAGTGCGATAGAAGACGGGTGGGTCCAACGCATCATCAGAGATGTCGCGTTCGAGCGACAGGCGGCGATCGATTCCGGTGATCGAGTCGTGGTCGGTGTCAACCGCTTTCGTAGTGATGATTCGACGGAACGAATCGATCTGGAAGCGGTCTCACCGGAGCAACAACAGCGCCAGATTGAGCGGCTGAAGCAGGTTCGCGGCGATCGAGATGATGAGGCGGTAACCGAGACCCTTGCAGCGGTCGAGGCGGCTGCCAGGGGTGACGAAAACCTCATGGAACCGATCATCGACGCGGTGAAGGCGCGTGCTACCGTCGGTGAGATCTCTGCGGTCCTCCGGGACGTGTTTGGTGAGTATCAAGGCGAAGTAGCAACCCTCTCCTAACGACCGCAACGGTCAACCG
>CAZXER010000002.1:39043-103477 GCA_964639975.1 uncultured Halobacteriales archaeon
GGTGAGTATCAAGGCGAAGTAGCAACCCTCTCCTAACGACCGCAACGGTCAACCGGGGCCCGTGTGTTGGACTGGTATGGAGTTTCATCATATCGGGATCGCGACCGAGGATCTCGATAGCCTCGTAGCGCGGTATACCTCGATTTTCGACGTCGATCCCGTCCACGAGGAGTCGTTGCAACAGCTCCGGGTCGTGTTCCTCTCACTTGAGACGGGATACTTCGAACTCCTCGAACCACTCACCGACGACGGCCCAATCGCAAGCTACCTCGACAACGGGGATACGGCCATACATCACGTGGCACTGTCCGTACCTGATATCGAGACGGCCCTTGAGCGTGCCATCGAGGCCGGTGTTCGCCCGATCGATGAGGAACCGCGCGCAGGCGCGTGGGGGCACGAGGTCGCCTTCCTTTCACCAGGCGATACTGGCGGGATGCTCGTCGAATTCGTTCAGGAGTGAGCTATTCCTCCCACGGTGGGAGTTCAAACTCCTCCGCTGTGGTAACAACATAATCCGCCTCGATGGCTGCCGGTTCTGTGCCGCCGAACTGCCACTCGGGATGGGGAAACCAGATAGAAGCAAGCCCTGCGCGGTTTGCCCCTGCAATGTCTTGCTCGAGCGAATCGCCGATGTGAACCGATCGATCTGGTGAGGACCCGACCGCGTCGAGGGCTGCATAGAACGGTGTCGGGTCCGGTTTTCTCGGGTACGAACCACCGCCGTAGATGATTTCTTCGACCGCTTGAAGGAGATCAAGCTGCTCGAGCTTTGCCCGTTGGGCATCGGGGAGTCCATTCGTCACCACCACGATATCGTACTCTCGGTTGAAGCGCTCGAAGACCGGCTTCATACCGTCTCGCCAGATCACCCCTGGAGGATCTCGTTTTCGGTTGTATTCCTCAGCCACGGCTTCACCGAGGGTTTCCTCGTACCCGGCAGCCTGAGCCAGATGCCTGAATGACCGCCGGCGCAGCGATGGCATGTCTTCGGACGTATCAGCCATCTCGTCGAAAATATCGACGTACTCCTCGACGGTGAATATCGGATCGACTCCGATGGCAGCAAACGCATCTTCCAGTACCTCGCCCGGGGTTTGTTCGTATCGACAGAGGGTGTTGTCCAGGTCGAATGAGATCGTCTCTATCGGTGGCTTAGCCATCGGTACTTCTGTGTTTCCGCGATGTCGATATCCCCTGACTCATCCGTAGCTTTCGATCATCGCTGTGTCGATGTCTTCTCCACCATCCTCGATCGCTTCGCTCGCAAGTTCGACGAAGGGACGGAACCCGAACACGAACGGGGTCCCCGTCGGCAATTTCGATTGCAACCGATGTACACCGTGTTTAAATCCGGTTTCGGTGGTGGTCACGTAGACCGGGTGATCGTTGCTGGCGAGTGACGAAAACCGGGACTGGTGGCTGAGCGCACCGGGCTCGACGTATGCAACGATTCCCGCGTCGTATCCCTGCTCGATAGCCCGCTCGACGACACCCAGACCGGCACCAACTCCAGGTCCGCCAACAAGCACCCTGACCGCACCATCGTCATCGTAATAAATCTCTCCGAACGGGCCTTCTAGTGTCAACTCATCACCTGATCTCCTCCCACCCAACCACGTGGAGAACGCACCGTCTGGCTCGATCCCAATCGTGAGCTCAAAGGTGTCATCAGTACGCGGGGACGATATCGTGTAGTGGCGAGCGTACTCCTCGCCATCGATGGTAGCACGGAGCAGGACGAACTGTCCCGGATAGCCTTCGAATCCATCCGGGGTGTCTACCTCGATTGCAACCGTGTCTGGACCTACGGGCAAAATCGACCGGATCGGCACCGACCGACGTTCCATACATCTTTTCGATGATGGTTCGCGTAATGGTTTGCGATACGAATCTCTCGGGGGCAAACCTATGTAGTGGGCCCTGCTAGCTGGCACTCGTCGATGTTGCCACGTCTGGCGGGTTACCGTGCAGAAGTTCATCGGACGGGATTACGATTGCGTTAACTAACTCGAGTCCAGATTACCAACTACCACCCGAATCATACTGATCATGATCCTTCTGCTATCGTTTATCTTTTCGGCCATCAAAGCCGATCTGTCATTCCTTCACGAAAGCTGGATGGGGTTGTTCTTCCCCCATCAACACGGGGGTGGTCATCCTGTCCTCGGTCGATACCGGCCACAAACACGACCGAAACTATTCGCCTATTATGCGTGGGCAATCCTCGGGATACCGGCTGTTATTCTACTGTACCCATTCGTCTTGATCGGGTTTGCGATCCGGTTAACTACGATCAGATTGAGCCGGACCGCAGCCAGACTTGGAATCATCGGGGTAGTGATATTTGTCGGAGTTGTCTGGGGCTTGCTTGCCGTCCTCGCCTTTTTCCAACTGACAACGACCGAGTTCTTCGCGGTCGCGACGGCGGCGGTTGTCGCGACGATATCTGCTGGGATCGCGGTCCTCGGTCACGATTTCGGTGGCAGAGGACTGACGGTAGCAATCGCGTATCCAGCCAGTGTCACGGCGATTTTCCTCCCCCCGATCGTGGCAGCGTTGATCTGGGAGCCACTTGGTAATATCATACTACCTGGCAGCGAGGCGTTGGCCGTCTGGATCCTCGACGAGATCCTGTTCGTATACGACGTCAATGATCTGATCCGTTCGAGCTTCAATTTAGAAGGTGCTGGCTTTCTCGGAATGTGGTTGGCAATATCGTTGCTCGTCGGATGGATGCTCGGGATCTTGGTGACCTTAGCAGATGAGGTACGCCCGAGAGAGCCCGACAACGCGGACCCGTATGCTCGATAGCTCAGTGGCTCTGGCTGGTTGGGTGCTGCCTTCACAGGTGCTCTTTTGTCGCTGATCTCGATAGAAAAGAACTACCGGTGATCAACTGCCACTGATGAACTGATTATCTCGCCAGTCGACCGCCGAATGGGCTTGCTCTGCTTCCCCGGGTTCCTCGACGACCTCGATTTTACTCGGTTGCTCCTCGCCATCGACGATGCGTGTGGCGACGAGTTCGCCCTCGGTTGCGGTGATCGCAGTAAGGGCACCCCGTTCCGCCTTGAGAGCGATCCCAGTCAAGACGGCGAACATCTCATACTGCAGGGTGGAGTTCTGCAACACCGTCTCACGGTCGCCCTTGAACGCCGCATATTCGATGAGCTTGGATTCGATTTCCTCCTCCTCGTCGTCCTGGCTTCCCCAGGTGGGTGACGGTTCGAGTTCGCGAACGTACTCGTCCGTTTCTTCATCGAGGTAGACTCGGTTCTCGGTGATGGTTGCCTTGAGCTGGGCAGCCGGCGTGTACTTGCTGATCGATTCATCGGTCGGAACAGCTCGGAGAATCAACGTATTGTTCCGACGTGTCACTTCGATATCTTCGATACCGGCCGGTAACTCGACGACATCGAGGAAGTCATGCACGTCCTCAAGCGGGAGTTCGAGTGTTGAGTGAACACGGAATACGTAGTTGAATTCGGCCTGTTCCATGGTTCGACGCAGCTAGCCCAGTAGGCGCCTTGGGGTTACGTAGGTTACCGCCCGTTAAATGGACTACTATTCACTACGCTGTCAACATCACCAGTCCGTCGGTGCCCCGGCAAGTGGGTCGCGAATGGGTTCGGTCTCGATGCTCTTTGGATAGACGTTAAGCTGCAGTTTGAGGTCAGAAGCCGGTCTCGCCATACAGGTGAGGGCGAAGGTTCCCGATTCTTCGTCGGTGAGTCCGCGTGCAGCGGGTTGTACAACGGATCCCTCGATGATCTCGGCACAACACGCGAGACACATTCCGACCCGACAGGAGTACTCACTCACGAGCCCTTCGTCCAAACATCGGCTCAATATCGTCTCCGTTTCGGCGACCTCGAGGCGTTCGCCCAAACCGATAAATTCGACGGTATGGGTCGTCATTTGGTGTGGATTTGCAGGTAGTGGGCAAAAGGTTTCCCACACATGACGCTGGGTCGACCGGAAAACGTTAACCCACTCGGCCCACCAACCAGCGGTATGACGACTCTGACCTATGATGTCGTGGTTGTGGGAGCCGGGACTGGCGGTTCATTCGCCGCGGCTCGGCTCGCTGGTGAGGGGCTTGACGTGGTCATGCTTGAGCGCAAGAGCGAGGACCAAGCCGGACATATCGCCTGTGGTGATGCG
Organism: uncultured Halobacteriales archaeon; assembly: GCA_964639975.1. Taxonomy (GTDB): domain Archaea; phylum Halobacteriota; class Halobacteria; order Halobacteriales; family SKSH01; genus CAZXER01. The sequence goes on from CAZXER010000002.1 coordinate 43,211, forward strand.
CTGAAGGGGGCCGATGCCTTCCCTGACTCGATACCCAACTCACGCCTCGAATCGGCGGTAACCAACTCCGAGGTAGACCATGGACGGTTTGAAATCCCCCAGGAAAACACCGTCCTTGAGATCCCAGTTCCCGGTGAATTGGCCGTCGTTGACCGATGGAAGTACGGCAAGATCATCATCCAGGGAGCGATCGACGCTGGCGCGGATATCCATTACAACACGATCGTTCAGGATGTCGTCCAAGAGAACGGACGGGTCACCGGCGTTCGGGCCACCCGCGATGGGACGCCCTCCACGTATGAAGCAGACCTCGTGATCGATGCCGCCGGAGCAATGTCCATCCTACAGGATGCCGTCGACTTCACTGGAACCAACTTCGATACGAACGTGACCTTCCAGCAATTTTGCTCTGCCTATCGCGAGATCGTGGAGGTCCCCGAACCGGTTCCATGGGATGATGCGTTGGTGTTCAAACCCACGCAACGTGCTGCGGGCTATCTCTGGTACTTCCCACGGACTGATCGGATCATCAATGTGGGACTGGGCTTCCAGATGACTGAAGAACCGATGACGATGGTCGACACCCTCACACGAGATATCAACCATCGTGCCGAATTCGATGGAGCCGAAGTCATCAACAAACGCGGCGCGGCCTTGCCGACACGGCGCCCGTATGATTCCGCAGTCGCTCCGGGATTCATGGCAGTAGGCGATGCAGCGGGTCACGTCAATCCGACCACCGGCGGCGGGATGGCCGGGGCGGCATATGCTGCTGATTACGCAGCCAAAGTCGGACTCGAAGCCATCGATGATGGCGATGTCTCCGAAGCTGCGCTCTGGGAGTACAACAACCGAGTCATGGAACACTTCGGTGGCCGATATGCTGCCCTCGATGTGTACAACATCTTGTCAACTGGCGCCGATCTGGACGAGCTCATGAGCTTGCTCGCTTCCATGCCTGGTGAGAAACTGGCCGAGGCGCTCTACTCAGGCAGCACCAATATCGGCCTGGGACTCAAGCTCAAAACTGCAATCCGAACACTTGGACACTGGGGGACGATCTACGGCTTGATCAAGACGAAACGGCTGGCTGATCGGCTACTTGATCACTACGAGGACTACCCGTCCTCGCCCAGGGAGTTTGCCAACTGGCAATCAACCCGGGACGCCCTCATGGACGAGATCTATGGGGTCACCGGGGCCGATCCGAAGTACTAACGGTTCGATCCCATCGCTTCTACCTGATCGACCGTCAGAGATACTGCGACACTCTCGGGCAGCGATTCTGCCGCGAGCCGGCGGGCAACTTCGTTGTGGCCTGAGACGATCAATTCCCGGCGAAAGACCTCGTACTCCCAGGTTTCGAACCGATCTGACCCCTCTAGCCGTTTGAACAGGGGCACCGATATCGTCTGGGAGGGTTTTGTGTGGGGTCCGGTGATCTCGGCCCCTTTTGATTCGGCAATAGAGCGCAACGAAGTCACGGCTACCTCTAGTGCGGTTCTATCGCCACTGGTCAACACGAGTGTGGTACGATACGGCATCAGGCCCTACGGCCAAGTATTCCCCGGGAAGGGTTAAGAACGCTCGCCTCATTCGACGTGTGCCATGGTGTCGATCCACCCGATAGCCACTTATTACCGCATTTCCTAAGCTTCATTAATGGCAGTCGAGGCGGTCAGCGCCGGCGCCATCGTCTACCGCAACACGGGGGACGTGCGCCAATACTTGCTGTTGAAAAGCCGCCCAGGGGATTGGGAGTTCCCCAAAGGCGGTGTCGAAGGCGAGGAGGAGCTGCAGCAAACGGCGATTAGAGAGGTGAAAGAGGAGGCTGGTATCGAACGATTCCGACTCCTTGACGGTTTCAGGCAGGATTACGATTACGTCTTCCAAGCCAATGGTCGGACGATATACAAGACCGTCCACCTTTTCATTGCCAAAGCGTACGATCCAGACGTCGAGATCTCATCCGAGCATCACGATCTCCAGTGGCGAGATTATGAAGAGGCGCTGAATACGATCACCCAAGACGGCCCCAGAGAGGTCTTCCGCGACGCCCACGACTTCATCGTGAATGAAGTTGAACACTAACCACCGATAGCAAGTCGTGGTCGGCCTCGGTGAGTGGATACACCAACGGACATCCTTGCCCTTAAGAGGAGTCAGCGTAACCGGCTACATCACATGGAGTTCTGTGAGGAATGTGGATCGATGATGGTCCGAGAAGATGGCGTCTGGACGTGTACGAGCTGCGGCAATACACAACGAGGGGATGAGGATGCCGTCTACGTTGTCACTGAAGAGCGAGAGGAGCGGGAGATCACTGAGATAGAAGACGCGGCCGACAAGGGGCTACCGACGACCGACACCCGCTGTCCTGAATGCGGGAACGACACGGCGTACTGGTACCTCCAACAGATTCGATCCGCCGACGAGAGTGAGACGCGATTTTTCATCTGTACCGCATGTGAGCACCGCTGGCGCGAAGACGATCATTGAGGGACCTTCATCCAGCGGTCGCCTGCTCTGCAGCTCGTTCGAACATACCGGCGTGGACCCGATAGAGGTAGTACAGCGCAAGGCCGATAGCGCCGATGATATTCGAGATCGTCACGGCCCAGAAGATGGCCTCGACGCCCCAGCCGAGGCCAGGGGCGATCGAGAACCCGAGTATGCCAAAGGAGACTGTGGTGGGGACGGCTGCGACTGCGATCGGGAAGCGAACGCCCCAGTACTTGATGAGGTCTGCAATGAAGCTGGTTCGGGTCCGCTTGGCTCCGTTGAACCCTGCGATCAACAGGTACGATATCCCGATCGCCCAGTACGAGAGTGCCAATATTTTGAGATACTGGATGGTGAGTGATCGTCCTTGGGGCGTGAGGTCCGGGACGAGGACATCGACTATCACTCCAGGTACGAACCACTGGATTGCACCTAACAGCGTGAGACCGACGGTGGCGATGAGCACGCCGACCATCGTCGTCCGGCTCGCCCGATCGGCTCGATCGGCGCCGAGGTTCTGCCCGATCATGGCCTGCGCCGCCTGTTGGAGACCGAGCGCGGGGATGAACGCCAACGTGGCCACTCTGGCCCCGACGGTAAACGCTGCGATACCGGCGGCGCCGGCGGTCACCGACACGAGTCCGATGATCGCCACCCGGACGATATCCTTCGCTCCACGTTGGCCCAACAGTGGCAACCCAACGTCGATGATCTCTCGAACGTAGCTGAGATCCGGTTTGAGACGAGACCGGTCGAAGGTGAAGGAGTCCCTGAGTCCGAGGGCAAACGCGATCCCGATGAGGAGCGCGACGGCGAACCCACTCCCGGAGGCAATCGCTGCGCCCTGGACCCCGAGTGCCGGGAACGGCCCCCAGCCGAAGATAAGGAATGGATCGAGGACGATATTGGTCCCGACCATCCCGATGTTGATGTACATCGCTGCCACAGAGTCACCCCAGCCGACGAAGGCATTCTCGATCGTATCGCTGACGAACGCGAGCGGATAGAACATCATCAAGGTAGCGAGATATAGCGAAGCGAGTCGGGCGACGTTCGCCTCTCCAGTCAGCAACGACATGATCGAATCCGCACCAAGGAGGAACGCACCAGAGAAGATGACACCGACTCCAAGCGCCAGGAAAGTTCCTGTACTTGCGATGTGACGGGCCTCTCCCGGTGACTCGCCACCAACTCGTTGAGCTACCGGGATTTGGGTCCCGACGGCGACCAATACGATGCCGGCGGCCACGATCGAGATCACCGGGAAGTTGAGTCCAACTGCCGCGACCTCGTCTTCACCAAGCCTCCCGAGCCAAAAGGTGTCGACTATCGCGTTTGCTACATGGACGAGATTCTGTAAAATGAGGGGTGCGGCGAGTATAGCCAGTACGCGAATAATGGAGCCATTAGTTATTTCCTTCGGCTCTACTCGCCACATTGGATAGTATCCATCCAACTGCCTCCCATTTAGATGTTACAGAATCGCCTGAGCGGCTCGAATCTCCGGGAGTCACCCGCGCGTGTCATCTTCGGCAAACCCCTCTGGCTCCGGGCGATGACGAGCAACCGTAATGAATCCGGTGTGACCGACCGGTGTAGTTGACGGACGACTGCCTCGGGAGCCGAACTCCATCGTTCGATGAAACGGATCATACGATTCGATCTCGGTGAGCGATGCAGCGGTGAGTTCTTCGACGATTGACCGGGCATCCTCGACAAACGGACTGTAAGCTGCAACGACACCACCTGGACGGAGCACCTCTGGTGATCGAGCGGCGAGTTGGGGGGCGTCGCTGGTATCCAAGGTCATCGCATCGAACGAGTCATCGAACGAAAGTGCGGTGGCATCGGCCTCTCTCAGCGTCACGTACTCGGAAACCCCCGCATGCGTGATGTTTTCTCGAGCGATTGCCGCCGCCTCTGCATCTCGTTCGACCGTCGTCACTTCGATGTCGAGTTTCCCGAGGGTGATGGCGAGGATCCCCGTCCCGGTTCCCACATCGAGCACTCGGTCCCCCGCCGTCATCCCGGCCAGCCCGATGATGAGTCCGATGTCCCGCGATAGCATCGGTGCGCCAGCCCGGTCGAGGTGATCACAGAAGTCAGTCGGGCGCGGTTCGAGAACGAGGAACTGGTCACCGAGATGACTCGAGACGGTCTCACCTGGCGTGAGTTCTTCAGTCACCTCGATGATCCCGAGATCCGTCTCCAAGCGCTCGCCCGGTTCGACCAGATAGGCCCTGTCAGGACGCCACAGCAACAGGCTCACTGAAGATCGGCAATAGCGGCGGCGAGGTCGCCGTCGGTGTTTTGGAGTGCATCGATAGCTTCCTCCTCGCTAACACCAGCTCGTTCCGCCACGATCGCCACATCGTCGTCGGAATATGGTTTCGAGTCCCCGCCCTCCTGCTCTCGAGTGGTCGGCTCGCCGACTACTTGGTAGGTCGACTGCCCCTGCGCTTCGATCATGCTTACTTGCGGTGAGTCGAAGTATAGTTCCTCATCCTCGGTCCGGATGATGACCTCCTCGGCATCAATCTCATCCATCGCCATCCCGAGTTGGTCCATGTCGATGCCCATCTGGCTCATCATCTGCTTCATCTTCCGGGGGTTCATGTCTCCGCCTCCTCCAAACATACCTCCATTCTCGACGCGTCGACAAAAATACCTGACGACCACTCCCGTATCACGCTGGTTCACCTTCGAGGTATCCTTCCCTGATGGAAACGGCCATCCCACGCTCGAAGTCATCCATCCCGCCTGCTGAAAGTTCTGCACGCCCGATCGCGATCAAGGAGTCCTCGCTATCGACCACGAGAACCTCGTCGCGGGGTCGAATGGCTGCATCCACGTCGGTGACGAACTTGGCGAAGGCATTGCGGCCGATCCCGACATATGGGACCGCTTCGTCGTCGATGACGACCCGATTCCTCGGCAGTTCACAGAGCTGGTGCAGTCGACGACCTCCAGCACCGCCGAGGGTGAGACGTCCGTGAGTCGTGAGGGTACAGAGCCGATCGTCGCCGGCAAAGACCCGGTCGATCCGCCCGGATCGACTCCGCAACACGTGGAGACCGTTGCTTGCGTCGAGCCAACCGTGGTCGTGCTCTAGCGAGAACTGATACCGAGCGATGGTATCAATTGTGTGGCGCTCTGCGGCCGTCAACGGGGGTTTGGCCATCGTCACAGCAGGAACGTCTCCTCCCTGGCGGAGAGGTCGATGAAGGCATCCGCCCGGTCGATCAGGATGTCCGCAGTGGACGATTTAAACCCCATCACCTCGGTTCTGACCCCCTGATGCTGGAGATGGGAGACGAGTCTGGTGAAATCCCCATCACCCGTACACAGGACCATCGTGTCGATATGTGGGGCCAGCGTTACCGCATCGAGACTCATGCCGACGTCCCAGTCGGCCTTCTTGGACCCGTCTGCGAACGTTCGGATCTCCTTGACTCGTGCCTCGAACCCGATGTCCTCAAGCGCCTCGAAGAAGCTCTCCTCCTCGGGTGCATCGGCACGGATCGCATACGCGATCGCTCGCACGAGCTCACGATCTTGGACGGCCTTGTCCAACAGCGCTGAGTAATCGATGTTCCGAGAATACAGGTGCTGTGCGGTGTGATAGAGGTTCTGTGCATCAGCGAGAACGGCCACCCGCTGTGCGGGGTGGATAGTGACCATGGGAACCGTGCGAGCGGTCAGACTAAAGGCGCTTCGACCAGCTCAATAGGTGCCTCGACGAAGGCGTGCGATCCGCTTTTCTGCCGGTGGGTGCGTCGAGAAGATCGACCGGAGCAAGCCGTGTTCACGGTCGAAGATCATCAACGCAGCCACGTTATCGTCCACCTGTTGCTCCTCGACCTGATCGTTCCCGCGCTGGATCTTCTCGAGCGCGCTCGCGAGTGGTTCACCCGACCCGATCGCACCGGCCGCATCGGCATCAGCCACGTACTCCCGGTAGCGGGAGATCGCTCGTACGAATACGAGGACCAGCATCTGTGCCACCATCGCACCGAGATACGCCAGGATGAAGGTCCCGATGTTCCGCCGGCCACCGAAGAGCATCGCATAGTAGACGACGATGCCGACCAGCGAAGCGATACTCTGGCCGAGTACCATCATGATGACGTCCCGGTTGCGGATGTGTGAGAGCTCGTGGGCGACGACGCCCTCGAGCTCCTGATGGTTCAGCGTCTCGATGAGCTCAGTCGAGACGACGACCGTCCCGGCCTTCTTTCGGCCAACGGCGAAGGCATTGGGGACACCCATGTCGGCCACCATTAACCGAGGCATCGGCATGTTCATGTCTCGGCTGAGTTGTTTCGTCGAGCGGTACAGCTCTGGATACTCCGACTCGTCTACGTCCTCAGCTCCGACACTCCGGAGTGCCATCCACTTCCCGAACTTGTACTGGAATCCGACGAACCCGAGCGTGATCAGTAACACAAGCTCGAGCGACAGCCCGTACGCGAACATTGCGCCGGCTACCAGCAGGTAGAACGCGAAGAGGATGGACCCGGCGATGAGCATGCGGACGACGAGCCCTGGATGTCGCATATCACCCGCTACTATCGGATGATGCACCTTAAAGACCGCGGCATGACCACTCTCATCTCGTCTCAAGCTCGTCAACGAGAAGTGGGGCTAACCCGACGTAGGCGGCAGGTTCTAGCGCTTCAAGGCGGTCAGCCAAGGCTGGATCGTGATCGCGGATCTCGTCGATCAACCGCTCGAAGTCCCGTCGATCGACCGTTCGTCCCCGAGTGGCCTCCTTCAGGCGGTCATAGGCGTTTGGATCGCCAATCCGCCGCAACGCCGTCTGAATGGCCTCTGCAAGCACTTCCGAGGCGTCCTCGAGGTCATCTCCCATCGCCTCAGCATCGGGTACCACCGTCGCAAGCCCCGCGTCGGCCTTCTTGAGCCCGAGTAACCAATGTCCGAGCGAGCCCCCGATTGTCCGATGGACGGTCGAATCGGAGAGATCCCGCTGAAGCCTGGATGTCGGTAACGTGTCCGCGAGGAATCTGAGGTCGTTTCGCGCCTTCTTGAGGTTCCCCTCGCTGTTTTCGAAATCGATCGGGTTGACCTTGTGTGGCATAGTCGAACTCCCGACCTCCCCCTCTTCGGGTTCTTGCACGAGATATCCGTCGCTGATATATCGCCACATGTCTCGATCGAAGTCGATGAAGATCGTCGCGAGGGTGGCCAACGCGTCGAAGACGGCGGCGATATCGTCATTCGGGTTGACCTGGGTGGTCAATGGGTTGTACTCGAGGTCGAAGCGCTCGACGAATCGCCGTGAGAACGACAACCAGTCCACGTCGGGTTCAGCGGTGGTATGGGCAGCGAAGGTCCCTGTCGCCCCACCGAACTTCCCCTCGAGCTCGTCTAGTGCTCGTTCGAGCCGACGGCGACTACGAGCCGTCCGCTCGGCATACACGGCCAGTTCCTTGCCGTACGTGGTCGGGGAGGCCGCCTGCCCATGGGTTCGAGCCAACATCGGTACCGATCGGTGAGCCGTCGCACTGTCTTCGAGTCGTGTTTGAACCTGTTCCAATGCCGGTAGAAGGACCTCTTCACAGGCATCCCTGATGAGGAGGCGATAGGCGAGGTTGTTGACGTCTTCGCTTGTGAGGCCGAAGTGGACCCAGGGAATGGCGTCGTCCATTCCAACCTCCCCGAGGCGACTATCGAGCCAGTATTCCACGGCTTTGACGTCGTGGTTCGTCGCAGGTCGATCAGCATCCCCGTCGACCTCGATCGTTTTGATCCGGTTCGCATCCTCGCGGTCGAACTCCCGGTACCAATCCCGGAGGGTGGTTCTCTCGTCATCGCTGACAGAGAGTGGAATCGCGTCGAGGTCGGAGAGGGCGATGAGGTATTCGATCTCGACACGCGCGCGAGCGTTCATCAACGCCGCTTCGCTCGCATACGGCTGTAGCGGTGCCATCGCCGATGCGTACCGACCATCGAGCGGCGAAACGGCATCCAGCGGATCGGGCATATGCCCCTCTGCATCGTCCGAGACCATGGGGTTTTGGATAGTGTCCCAGTGAGAGATCCCCGCTTGAGCCACCTGCGGTGGCCTCCTACCCCTTCCATTTGGTGCGATGCAATGGCCGTTTATCGATCCTCGCGACGGCCAGCTCGAAGCAGTCGACCGGAACTTCTAACCTCCGAGGGAGCACCATCGATTTGCATGGTAACCATCGCGGGGTTTGCCGGCAATCGCGGCCGAAACTTACTGAACCTCGACGACTTGGAACCGGGTGGTGCACAACTAGGCGTCATCGTCACGAACCACGCTGATGCACCCATCATCGAATCAGCGGCAACGCGTGGCATTCCGACGGTCGTGGTCGAACGTGACGATGGAGAGGATCGTGAGGACCACGAGGAGCGCATCCTCGATGAGCTCTCCTCGCACTCGTTCGATCTCGTCTGTCTCGACGGGTATATGCGGATACTGTCGGGATGGATGCTCGAGCAACTGCCGATCACGCTCAACGTACATCCTTCGTTACTTCCGCTGTTTCCGGGGATGGATGCCTGGGGAGATGCGCTCGATGCAGGCGTGCAGGTCAGTGGCTGTACCGTCCACGTGGTCACCGATGTGGTCGACGAGGGACCCATCGTGACGCAGGAACCGGTCCCGGTCCAACCTGAAGACACGGTCTCGTCGCTCAAACGCCGAATCCTGTACGAGGGGGAGTTCAAGGCGTATCCACGAGCCGTTCGATGGTTCGCACAGGACCGCGTCGATGTCTCTGGGGATCGTTCGTCCGTCGACATCGACCCGTTCGAGGGCAACCTTCCGGAGGTAGATATCGTCAGCGGCGATCAGGCGTCCTCACTCAGGTATGGGGAGAATCCCCACCAACGAGCTGGTGTCTACGTCGATCCGACACGGGACGAGGCATCTGTCGCCGGGGCCACGCAGCTAAATCCGAACGCCAAGGCACTCTCGTACAACAACGTCAACGATGCCGATGCCGCCTACCGAGGGGTGCTCGAGTTCGATGACATCGCGTGTACGGTCATCAAGCACGCCAATCCCGCGGGGGCGGCCCTTGGTGAGACACCAGCTGCTGCGTACGAGGCCGCCCTGTCAACCGATCCGATGAGCGCGTTTGGTGGGATCGTCGCACTCAATCGAGCCTGTGATGCGGAGACCGCCTCGGCCGTGACCGACTCGTTCAAAGAGACCGTCATCGCCCCAACTTTTACCGACGATGCGGTAGCTGTGCTGCGGGAGTCTGACTCAATCAGGGTGCTTGAGGTGCCCCATACCGATCGCGAACGGTCGCTTCAGCGCCGAAGCGTGCTCGGGGGACACCTAGCGCAGGATCCCGATATGGACGTCGTGACGGAAACCGATCTCGAGGTCGTCACCGAACGCGAGCCAACCGCAGAACAGCTCTCATCGATGACCTTCGGATGGCGGGTGGCCAAACATGCAGCATCAAATGCGATCGTCCTCGTCGACGGGACAGAGACGGTCGGGATCGGTCAGGGACAGGTCTCACGGGTGGATGCGGTGCACCTCGCCATTCGGAAGGGGCGAGAACACGCCGAGGGAAAGGACCCCGAGGGAAGTGTACTCGTCAGTGATGGGTTCTTCCCGTTCGCCGATGGGATCGAACTGGCCGCGGAGGCAGGTATCACTGCAGTTGTGCAACCCGGTGGCTCTCGCAACGACGAGTCGGTCATCGAGGCAGCGAACGAACACGATATCGCGATGGCCTTCACTGGCCGACGGTGTTTCAGGCACTAATACATGGCTATCAGAACGAACGGACACGGGTGGTACGAATGAAGTACCGAGACGCGATCGACCGCCTCTACGACCTCAAACGCCACGCGATCGAGCCGGGAACGGCTCGAACCGAGGAGTTACTCGCGTCAGTGGGTAATCCGCACACCGCCTTCGATTCGGTCCAGATCGCCGGAACGAACGGAAAGGGGTCCGTGGCGAGCACCCTCGCCGAGATCCTCAGCCGCGATGACCGTCGGGTCGGACTGTATACCTCACCACATCTCGAGAGCGTTCGCGATCGGATTCAGGTCGATGGACGACCGATGTCGGAGGCTGCGATCGGACGATTCGTGGATCAGCTGGCGGATGATCTCGATGCCGCCGGAGCGGTGAATCGAACCCCAACGTTCTTCGAGGCGGTCACGGCGATGGCACTGTGGCATTTCGACGCTATGGATGTCGATATCGCCGTACTTGAGGTTGGTATCGGCGGTCGACACGACGCGACGAGCGTCGTCGATCCAGTTGCGTCTGCGGTGACCTCAGTCTCCCTAGATCACACCGATGTGCTCGGGTCAACGGTGGAGGCTATCGCCATGGACAAGGTGGCCGTGGCTGCCGGCGATATTCCGTTCGTAACGGCCACGACTGGTCGGGCACGGGAGGTCATTCTCGAGGAGCGCCCCGATGCAACGGTTGTCGGCGAGGATGCTGGCGCTGCTGTCTCCGTCGACTACAATGGTATCAACCCACACTTCGAGGCAGACATTTCGGTCCATGGACCTGAGTGGTCTGTCGATACCTACAGTCCGCTGTTGGGCCGCAATCAAGCCCTCAACGCGGGTATTGCCGCCTCGCTCGCTCGTCGAGCATGGTCGATCGACGAGCAGACGATCGCGAGGGGCATCCGGGGGGTTGAGTACCCAGGTCGAGGCGAAATCGTTCAGCGCGAGCCTCTCGTCATGCTCGATGGCGCGCACAATCCCGCAGCGGTCGAGCACCTCGCTAGTGTCCTCGCCGACCTCCCGTATGACGAGCTCCACCTCGTCGTCGGAATCATGGCCGATAAGGATCTGGCGAGGATCTGTGAGGCGCTCCCTGACGCAGTGACCGTCGTGGCCTGTCGACCGGATACCTCTCGGGCGGCCACGACAGGGGCCATCTCGACAGCCTTCGAACAGGCTGGGTACCCCTCGGTGACCGAACATCGTTCGGTCGATGGGGCGATCGATGTAGCGTTGGACCAGGCTGCACCTGGCGATGCGGTCTGTGTGACGGGGTCGCTGTTCACCGTTGGGGAGGCCAGACGTCGGTGGATCCGCCATCCGGCGGTCAATCAACTCGAAACCCTTGCTGGGGCGACGAGCGCGCTGGAACGCTGTCATGTCACCGAAGCCGGCATCACGCGGATGCGGGCCAAAGGTGTCCATCGCACCGTCCAGACCCGTGTAACGCACACACAAGCGGCGTATCTCAAGCAAGAGCTGTTGAGCGTTGGGGGGGATTGTGGCATCTCAGGTGTGGGCGCTGATGGGGAGTTGGTCGATGTACTCATGATGGGGACGATGGCACAATTCAATCGGTTGACTCGCTCACTCGAGGGCCAAACACGGGGATTGGCCACGCTCGCCACCGAGATCAAGCACGCCCTCGGTATCAGGCACGAACCGGCGTGGGGCCCGTGGCCGTGGTCCGATCGGACAGCCGTCATGGGGATCATCAACGTGACACCTGACAGCTTCTATGACGGGGGTGAAGCTGCGACGTACGAGGCTGCGGTCGAACGGGCACGGAACCTCATCGACGCCGGGGCCGATATCCTCGATATCGGTGGTGAGAGCACCCGACCGGGCGGCGATCCGGTCAGTGTGGAGACCGAGATTGAGCGCATCATCCCCGTCATCGAGACGGTTTCTGACCTCGACACGGTCGTCTCGGTCGATACCCAAAAGGCCGCCGTCGCTGAAGCCGCGGTCGAGGCCGGTGCGGACATCGTGAACGATGTCTCTGGCATCTCCGATCCGGCGATGGCGGCGACGGTGGCTGCATTGGACGTTCCGATCATCCTCATGCACAGTGTGAGCACGCCGGTAGAACCCGACCTCCCGGTCGAGTACGACGACGTTGTGACCGACGTTCGACACCACCTGGGCGATCTCGTCAAGCGATGTGAACGAGCCGGCATCGATCGATCAAACATCATCGTCGATCCCGGCCTCGGCTTCAACAAGTCTCCGCGAGAGAATTTCGAACTCGTGGGTCGGGTGTCAGAGCTCAAAGCCCTCGGTTGCCCGGTGCTCATCGGCCACTCCCAGAAGTCGATGTTCGGTGGGATCGGGTATCCGAAGGGCGAACGAGATGCGCCGACGGTTGCGACATCTGCTATCGCTGCTGCCAAGGGAGCCGATATCATCCGCGTTCATGAGGTCGAGTCAACGGTCGCGGCGGTGAAGACCGCCGAGGCACTCACCCAGGTCGATTGAGCATCCGTTGGTAGATGGCCGTGAGATCGTCGACGATCGCCTCGATATCGAATGCGGCGAACTCCGGTTCGAACGTGCTCGATTCCCGTCGTTTGGCCTCGAGGATGCCATCGACTATTTCGTCTGGGGTGCTCACTCTGATACCGTGACCATGGCTCGCGATCAGCTCGTGCGCACCCGACCGTGCTTGGTACTGGACGACGCCAATGCACCCGCAGGCGAGTGCCCACAGTAGTTCGGTAGCGAACGGACAGGCATCTGCGGTCTGGACGAACACGTCGGCCCCCCGATATATCGCGATCCGCTCTCGGCGTGTTGTATCGTGTCTCACGTCGATCATATCACCGAGGTCGTACGACTCTATCTCCTCAACCGCTTCCTCGATACCGGCATCAAGAACGAGCGTCGTCGACCACTCCTCGTTGTTCAATTCCGCCAGTGCGAGCAATAGCTCCTCCAGATGGGCCTCGTCCAGCGAGGAGCTGGCCCAGGCGATATCGGCGGTCGTCGTGGGGGTCACCGTCGGAATGAGGTCCATGTTGATCGGGTCTGGGACCGTCTCAATGTCCGACGTGATATTCTCGCTCAGTAGCTCCGTCTCGATGACCTCTGATGGAACGATGAGTCGGTCAATGCTGGCATCGACGCGCCGGGCGAGGGAACTGTCGAATATGGGGGATTCGAAGCCCCGAATTTCGTAGAGGATCGGTGCATCTGTGACGAGTGCACTGGCGACGAGGGTCAGCGGTGGTACGTCGACATAGTGGACGACAGCTGGGTCACGACGTCGAATCTGTCTGACCACCCGCGGGGTCGATAGTTTCGACCGACCCGCAGCATAATGGGTGGTCCATCGATGGTGATGGTGGTTCGTCGATTGCGTCCACCATTTCCCCGTCAGGATCTCCACGTCGTGTCCAGCGCTGACCAGACCACCTACCAGCGTCCTGGTCCGTTGTGACGCCCGGGATCGCTCCTCGGTATACTGCCGCGGGACGACGAGGAGGATCCGCATAGTAGAGTCCTCAACCAATGCTGGTAAAAATCCTTTCAGGCGGCTCAGATGACGCCGGTTTCAGAGGCCACCCGTTCGGCCGCCGACTCGGCAATACCGTCGCCGAGGATGGTGTACCGATCACGGATCTCGTGGGCCGAGCTTAGCGCGGTCACTACGGTGTCGTCGTCGATACCGAGTGCGGCCGCAGTGGTGGGTGCTCCGATCGTGTCCAGCGCGTCCCGGAGTTCCGTCCAGACGCCGTTATCGCCCCACTGGAGGTAGGCAGTCATGATCGCACCAACACCGACCTGATGGCCGTGCAATGCGGCACCTGGGGCCAGTCTGTCAAGCTGGTGTGAGAAGAGGTGCTCAGCACCGGATGCCGGTCGTGAACTCCCCGCGATACTCATCGCGACGCCGCTTGAGACGAGTGCCTTCGTGACCACCCAGGCAGAGTCCTCGAGACCAGCTTTGATGGAGTCTGCATCGGCGATGAGCAACTCCGCGGTCATTTCCGACAGCGCCGCGGCGTACTCGGAGTACGGGACGTTCTTGAGCCGTTGCGCCAGCCGCCAGTCGGTAACCGCAGTGTAGTTGCTGATGATATCGGCGCTTCCTGCGGTGGTCAATTCCCACGGTGCCTCAGCGATGATGCTCGTATCGGCGACAACGGCCGTCGGCGGCCGGGCAGCTACCGAGTGGCGGGTATCCCCGTCGGGAATCGAGGCTCGGCTACTGACGATTCCGTCGTGGCTTGCAGCCGTCGGAACCGAGATAAACGGCGTCGAGGCGTTGTGACTGACCAGTTTGGTGACGTCGATGACCCGACCCCCACCGATCCCAACCAGGAGGGTAGCGTCACTTTCGGTCAGCCGGTCGCTGACCGTGTCGATCGCTGACGGTGAAGCCGAGCCGATCTCGACGACATCAACAGCTATCCCGGCATCCGTGAGGTCATCGAGTAGCTGTTCTCCGATGACCTGACGGGGTGTCTGACTCGTCACGACGAGCACATCGACACCTGGATGGAGTTCCTGGATGACCGTCGCGAGCTCCTCGGTCACGCCGTGACCGATGAGTACGGATCGAGGGAGTCGAATCCACGTCCGCTTGTCACTCATTGGCGGTTCGTCGGCGGCAGGGGCCAAAACGGTTCCCGTTATCAGTCAGTAGGTCTTCGCGAAGTAGGCGGTGGTTTCTGCGGCGTCACCGCAGGTGAGACACGGTTTCTCCGGTGGTGCTTGCTCCTCAAGCGGGAGCATGACGATATCGGCCGCGACCGCCTCCTTGACGGGGGCCTCACACGCCTCGTCTCCACACCATGGCGCCTTGACGTACCCGCCATGCTCGCCGATCAACCCCATGGCTTCCTCGGCCGATTCAGCCTCGTGGATGCCATCTTCGAGGTGTTCCTGCGCCCGTTCGTACAGCTCGTCATAGACGACATCGAGGTTGGTGGTGACGCCTTCGACGATATCGTCTCGAGAGACTACGATCGATTCACGATCGGTCCGGTGGACCAGCGTGACCTGGTCGTCTTCGACCTCGTTCGGTCCGATTTCAGCCCTGAGGGGGACGCCATTGAGCTCGTGTTCGTTGAACTTGAAGCCCGGATTGCGCTCCTCTCGATCGTCGAGCTCCACCCTGATACCGGCCTCCTTAAGCTCATTTGCGACCTCTTGTGCATAGTTGAGCACGGCTGTGCGCGTGTCTCCCTGCCAGATCGGGACGATCGCCACCTGAACCGGGGCGATCGGTGGCGGTGCGATGAAGCCCTGATTGTCGCTGTGGGCCATGATCAACGCGCCAAGCGCCCGCCAGGACACCCCCCACGACGTCGTATGGACGACACGTTCGGTCTCCTCCTCGTCGGCGAAAGTCACGTCAAAGGCCTCCGCGAAGGTCTGTCCGAGGTAGTGACTCGTGCCACCCTGGACGCTCCGGCCATCGGGCATCAGGACCTCGACGGTGGTCGTCGTCTCTGCGCCAGGGAACTTGTCGTGATCAGGCTTGCGTCCGCGGAGGGTCGGGAGTGCAAGGACCTCCTCGTACAACCTGGCGTACTGCGATAACCGGGTGAGCGTCTCATCGAGGGCATCCTCGCCCGTTGCGTGGGCGGTGTGGCCCTCCTGCCAGAGGAACTCTTTCGTCCGAAAGAACGGCTTCGTCTCGGTTGCCTCCCATCTGACAACCGAACACCACTGGTTGAGTCGGAGCGGGAGATCCCGATAGCTCCTGATCCATTTCGACATGAATGGGGCGATGATCGACTCCGAGGTCGGTCTGACGGCGAGTCGTTCATCGAGTTCCTCGTTGCCACCATGGGTCACCCAGGCGACCTCTGGATCGAACCCCTCGAGCACCTCTTTTTCGCGTTCGAGGTACGATTCCGGGATGAACATCGGGAAGTAGGCGTTCTGTACGCCGGTCTCGCGAAACCACTCATCGAGATGGTTCTTGAGTCGATCCCAGAGTTCGTAGCCCCGTGGACGGGTGATGATGAAGCCGCTCATCGGGGCATAGTCGGCCAATCCGGCTTTCTGAACGACCTCAGCGTACCACTCGCCGATATTGTTCGCCTTCGACTCGGTGATACCGAGTTCCTGTTCTGGTTCGCTCATACGCAGTTCCTGCGAGTAGGGAGGTAAAAAGCGGCCTGCTCTGGCGGCTGTTGATCCGGTTCGGAGCTTTCGGCATCGATTCGTCCCGAGTTGCCGGTATGCGCGACTGTCAATGGATGAAGTGGTGTTCAGGGTTGCAGCCGGTAAGACCGGTCACAGCGACGTGGGATCGAGTTCGATCTCGTAGTCCACGAACTCCGCGTCGTCGAGGGTTTCCCCACCTCTGAAGGCGAACTCCCCGATCAATGGATCGCCGTCGAGAACATGCGGGAGCCAGAGATAGTCGTCCTCCCACATCTCGTCGTAGGGGAGGTCGTCGCGGTCGAACCAGACTGGCTTCGCCTCAGGAGATGGCGTTGGGTCACCGGTGTACTCGGTGGCCCGGAAGACATGGACGAAGAGCACGCGCTCACCGTCGTGGGTGAACGACAATTCGGCCAGTTTGGTCGGATCGGTAATCGTGAGATCCACTTCCTCCTTGACCTCCCGGTGGATGGCCTCTCTGGGTGATTCCCCAGCTTCGATCTTCCCGCCGGGACCGTTGTACAGACCGCTTCCGAGGCCGCGTCGTTTCTCGATGAGGAGGACGCGATCGTCATCCAGGATGTAACAGAGCGTGGCCTCCTGCATGGTTACCTTACGGTGAAGCGGTGCGAAAAGGGACCCGAAAGCCTGTCGGTCTACTGTGGGAGGTCATCGAATGGACTCGGTTCTGATCGCCACGGCCATCCGGGCAGTCGCGTCTGGAAGCCAGCTGCCAGGGCTGCGTCCAAGTCGTCGAGCCCGGCGGTCTCACCCGCGCTGGCATGGACCATGGTATCTGCGTAGTGAAAGGTCGCTTCTGCCAGGAGCTGAAGCGGTTGTCCGCCAGCGATCGTTCCGGCCAGTTCACGGCCGATGATCTCGTCCATGATGAACCCTGGATGGTCCTCGGGGACATCGATCATCCGGAGGAACGCGACCATCGCAGCCAGGTTCGCGCCTCTATCCCCCTCCTCGAAGACCACGGCCACCTCCTCACGGTAGGCTGCCTCATCTACCCGTGAGACATCCACATCGAACACCTCACCCAGATCCTCCCTGACGCGATTGATCACTGGTACAACCCGATCTGCTCGGTTCGCTATCCAGTCCCGGTAGCGAGCGACCGTCTCAGGGGTGAGCTCGAGGGTATCGTCCATGGGGGGAGGGGGTTTGCGAAGGCTTTTATATTCACGGAAGGAATGCCGGAGCAAGCGGGTTCCTGCTGACTCTTGGACGACTATCGCGTGGAACAACGACCCGCTGTTCGTACACGTGCGGGGCTCCCCGGATGCCGTGCATCTGATACCACTGCGATGACGTCCGAGCTCAGCACAGACCCGACCGACCTGCCGAAATGGCCGGTCTTTCACCTATATGGACTATGAGTGTAGTCGACGAACGTCTCGATGAAATCAAGGCGACAATTGCGAAGGAAACTCCCCCGACGATCTCGGTCACCTCCGTGGCATACGAGGGTCCAGAGCTCGTGGTCTACACGAGCAATCCCAGAGAATTCGCCAAGCAAGGGGACCTGATCAGGAAGCTGGCGAGCAAGCTCAGGAAACGGATCACCATCCGACCGGATCCGGATTCGTTGATTCATCCTCGCGATGCCGAAGAGAAGATACTCGAGGTCATCCCCGACGAGGCCGGGGTCACCGACCTCGACTTTCAGGAGAACATCGGTGAGGTACTCATCGAGGCAGAGAAGCCAGGACTCGTCATCGGACGGCACGGGCAAACGCTTCGAGACATCACACAGAGCGTCGGGTGGACGCCGGAGGTGGTTCGAACCCCACCGATCGAATCCTCGACGGTGAGTAATGTCAGAAGTTTCCTGAAGCAGGAGCGGGATGAACGCCGTGAGATCCTCGAGCGCGTTGGACGCCAGATTCATCGCGAACTGCTCAGCGATGACGAGTGGGTTCGCATTAGCACGCTGGGGTGTTGTCGAGAGGTCGGCCGGGCGTCGTTCATCCTCTCGACTGCCAACACACGGGTTCTCATCGATTGTGGCGACAAACCCGGTGCGGAGGGTGAGGTGCCCTACTTGCAGGTCCCAGAGGCGCTGGGCAGTGGTGCGTCGTCGATCGATGCGGTGGTGTTGACCCATGCGCACCTCGATCACTCGGCGCTGCTTCCCCTGCTGTTCAAGTACGGGTACGATGGCCCGATTTACACCACCGAACCGACACGAGATCTGATGGGACTGTTGCAACTCGACTATCTCGATGTCGCCTCGAAGGAAGGCCGGGCCCCGCCGTATGAGTCGGAGATGGTTCGCGAGACGATCAAACATACCATCCCCGTGGAGTATGGTGACGTCACCGATATCGCCCCGGATGTCAAGCTGACGCTACACAACGCCGGTCACATCCTCGGTAGCGCCGTGGCCCACTTCCACATCGGCGAGGGAATGTACAATGTGGCCTTCTCCGGCGACATCAAGAACGAGAAGACGCGGCTGTTCAACGGGGCGGTCAACGACTTCCCACGGGTCGAGACGCTCGTGTTGGAGTCGACCTACGGCGGCCGCAACGACTTCCAGACCGACCAGCAGGATTCGGAACGCCAGTTGATGGAGCTGATCAGGGGAACCATCGAGAAGGATGGGAAGGTGCTCATCCCGGCGTTCGCTGTCGGCCGCTCCCAGGAGATCATGCTCGTCCTCGAGGAGGCCATGCGCGAGGGGACGATCCCGACCATCCCCGTCCACCTCGATGGCATGATCTGGGAGGCAACCGCGATCCATACCACCTATCCGGAGTACTTCCGCGACTCCCTTCGCGATCGGATCTTCCATGAGGACAAGAACCCGTTCCTCGCCGAGCAGTTCAACCACATCGATCGGGGCGACGAGGAACGCCAGGAGATCGCCGATGGCGATCCATCGATCATCCTCTCCACGTCGGGGATGATGACCGGTGGCCCCATCATGTCGTGGCTAGATCTACTCGGCCCCGAACCGGAAAACACGCTGGTGTTCGTCGGCTATCAAGCAGCTGGAACGCTCGGTCATCGGATTCAAAACGGCCGACGTGAGATTCCGTTGTCTGGGTCGGCGAATCGTGATGGCCGCCGTAGAACCATTCAGCTCGAACTCGATGTCAGCACGGTCGATGGATTCTCGGGACACGCAGACCGTGCGGGTTTGATGGACTACGTCAGGACGATGAATCCACGGCCTGAGAAGGTGCTGTGTGTACACGGTGACGAATCGTCGGTTCAGGCGTTTTCCTCGGCCCTCTACCACGAATTCAACATGCGGACGTTTGCGCCACGGAACCTCGAGACGTTCAGATTCAGATAGTCACTCAGCTGGTGTATCATCAGCTGGGTCGACGACGGACCCAGTGTCGGTATCGACACCGACCTGCTCACAGAGATCCGACAGCGGACAGTGCTCGGGACCGTCAAGGCAGGCAGGTCGGCGTGCCGTACAGTACTCGCGACCGAATTGGATCATGCTCGTATGCCCGAACCCACACGTTTCGGGTTCGATGTCAGATTCGAGGTGTTCACGGACGGTCTCGTGATCGGCATCTGCCGGGGCGATACCGAGGCGTCGAGCGACCCGATGAACGTGGGTGTCAACGGGGAACACGCCATCAGCACCACCGGCAAACAGGAGGACGCAATCGGCCGTTTTCGGGCCCACACCGTTGAGACTCAGGAGGAACTCGCGTGATTCCTCGTGTGGTGCGGAGGTGACGAAGTCATCGAAGCGCTCCGCCGAGCCGAATTCATCGGTTATCCGCTCTGCGAGGTGCTTGAGGACCGTGGTCTTTTGATTGTACAACCCAGCCGGTTCGATCAGTGTCGAAATGTCGCCTCGATCGGCCTGCTGTAAAGCATGTGCTAACGCATCAGTACCGAAGTGGTCGATGAGGGCATCGTAGGCAGGCTGACTGGCCTTGTCGCTCGTGTTCTGACTGAGAACGGTGCGAACCAGACATTCGAACGCAGGCCTGTCGCCATACGATTTGCGCCAGTACAGGTCACCGAGTCGGTAGACGATCGTTTGAGCAAGGGAGGTAGTCCCATCAGGTTCTGGCCACGGACCCTCGTCCACCGCTGTCTCACCACTGATGTTCTCCGGCGGTTCCTCATTGGGCATATCTGTCATTGGTGTCGGTCCGTCACGAATGCACGGAGAGGGTGATCTCCATGGTCGCTTCTCCATGGAGCGCGGCAATGAGGGCCCGGTCGAGATCGCAGGCGGCGTGGTCAGCCTCGAGCATGATGGTCCGTTCGTCGATGTAGTCGCTCGTTCGAATGACCGCGCCTCGATCGCTCGAGAAGGTCAATGCCGGGTCGCCACGACCGGTGATGATCTGTTCGGTCTCTTCGACACTGAGTCTGGCCACGATCGTCGAATCGCTGTCGCGACAGGCATCGACGAATGTCGCCTCGAACTCGGATGGTGCGCTGTCGGCTGCGATCCCGATGATGCAGTCTCCTCCTGGTGTCAGAAATTCATCGGTGGTGATTTCGAGCGTGCTCTCGTGGGTACCACGTACCTCGGGGTGCCCACGGGCGGTGATCACCTCGTCCATGCGGCCTCATTGTGCCGCATCCACCAAGTGGCCTCCGAAGCCAGTTGTTCACTATCACTGGAGCAATCGACTGCGTTAACGGTTCTCACGGCCGATTTCGGGGATATTTGCCTGGATTAGTCGGTACCTTTAAGGGTGTTGTCGAGCAATCTCCCGGTACCGGAATCGGTTCCGTCCGAGGTACAGCACGACGACCAGCATGATTGTCCGACAACGAAGTTCAACCGCTGGCTCTTACTTGGTGACCGCCGGGTCACCGCCCGTCCTTGAGGGGAACCGACCGACTGATGAACTATGGTAGACGCAACTGACTACATCACTGTAAGTGATGACGACCTGGATAGCGAAGATAAGGGCGAGCTCATCAAGCTCGCTGGCCGGCTGCGCGATCGACGAAACGAACTGAACCAATTGGCTGCAGAACGTGCTTCAAAGCGAGACGAACTCAACGACAAGACGCGAGAGCGTGTCGACGAGGCCCAGAACCATCGTGAACGACGCGATGAACTCAATACCCTCGTTCAGGAGCACAAGGAACAGCGCAACAAGCTCAACGAGAAGGCCAACGAGCTCTACGACAAGGTCGAGGAGCTCAAATCGGATCTCGAGCTCGACAACGGTGATGACCTTGAGTCGTTGAATGAGGATATCGAGCAACTCGAGTTCAAGCAACAGACGTCGGTGCTCAGCTCGGAAGACGAGCGCGAACTGATCGACAAGATCGAGGAGAAACGCGAAGAATACCGCCAGCGAAAGCAGAAGCTGGAGGAGACCGACGAGATCGACGAGTACCTCGAGCGTGCCGAGCAGGTCCGCAACGAGGCCAGCAAACACCACGACAAGGTGACGACGCTCGCTGACGAGGCACAGAACCACCACAACGAGATGATTAGTGCGTATCGAGAGGCCGACGACATCCGTGACGATGCCGATGAGATGCACGAGCTATTCGTCGAGGCGCAGGAGGCGGCCGACCACCACCACGACGAGTTCGTCCGGGTGCAAAAGCGCCTTCGAGAGCTCGACAAGGAAGAGGAGGCCGAACGGCGTGCAGAACGCGACGAAGAGCGAGAGAAGGCTCGCGAGGAGGCGGAGGAGATCTACCAGAAGTTCAAAGAGGGCGAGACGTTGGATACCGAGGACCTGATGAAGCTCCAGAAAACGGGGCTCCTGTAAGGGGACGTTCGACCCGGCGGACCTCAACGCTTTTTGTCATCTCGACGGTTGTGCTAGCACATGGCTTTCCGATCGAAGCTTCCGTGGCCGGCGATCGTAGCAGGTCAGTTACTCGTGATAATCGCCGTTCTGGCGGTGAGTGTCGCAGGCGCGTACGTCGCCTTCATCTGGTATCCTGCGGAGATGGTCGAGCTCATTGGCGTGGTCTTGATCCTCGTCGTTGGGGTCGTCGCCTTGCGGGTGGGCGGTTCCATGGCCGGGAGCCTGTTCCCATCGTACAACGTCGGCGAGGTCGCCGTCGAAGGCCCGATCATGCGCGATGGCGGCGGACAGCTACCCTCGACACCCGGCCAACCGGGCGCTGACGAGATCGTCGAGCAGATCGAATTCGCCGATGGCGACCCGGCGGTCCAGGGGTTGCTCGTGAAGCTCAACACGCCTGGCGGTCAGGTCGTACCGAGTGACGATATCCGCCTGGCCGTGAGTCGCTTTGACGGCCCGGTCATCGCGTACACGACCGACATCTGTGCCAGTGGTGGCTACTGGATTGCCAGTGGCTGTGACGAACTGTGGGCCAGAGATTCGAGCATCGTCGGCAGCATCGGTGTCCGCGGTTCCCGGTTGAACGTGAGCGAGCTGGCCGACCGACTCGGCATCTCACACGAGCGATTCACCGCTGGCAAGTTCAAGGATGCTGGTTCTCCGTTTCGAGAGCTCGAGGACGAGGAGCGAGAGTACCTCCAGAGCCTCGTTGACGATCACTATGATCATTTCATCGACCGGGTGACCGATGGCCGAGAGCTCGAGGATGACGCGGTGCGAGACACCGAGGCGAAGGTATACCTCGGCGAGGATGCCCACGAACTCGGCCTCGTCGACGAGATCGGCGATGTCCGTGATGTCAAGGATGCCATGGCCACGGAGCTGGATCTCGACGATGTTCGGGTGCGGACGTTCGAGCCACAGGTCCCACTGACCCAGCGTCTTCGCATCGGTGTTGAGAAGGTGGCGTATGCAGCTGGCGCCGGCGTGGCTCGAACCCTCGTTACCGATGAGGTGCCACTTCCCGACCGTCCATAGCAGGGAAGTTTTTGTATATCCGCCGACTGCACCCGACTGTGACAACTCTGGTCCTCTGTGTCGACCGCACGAACGAGGTCGGTCGACTAGCGGACACCGAGTCACCGGTCATCGGTGTGGCCGACATCAAATCGTTGGTGCTTGATCTCGGTGTCGCTGATCCAGAGGTTTCAGCGGTCAATGCGCTCTTGGCGACGCTCCGAGTCACCAGCGACCTGGAGGATGACGGGGTTGAGGCGATGCCGATCGTGGTGTCGGGTTCGCACGAATCGATGGTGAGCGCTGATCGATCGATCGCAGATCAGCTCGACATGCTTGCTGATGAGTTCGACCCCGAATCGGCTGTGTTGGTGCTTGATAGTGCCCAGGACGAGCGCGTCATTCCCATCGTCGAGAGTCGATTTCGGGTCGATTCGGTGGATCGCGTCGTCGTCCGACAGGCACGCGATCTCGAGTCGACATACTATCTGATGAAACAGTTCCTGGCTGACGAGGAGCTCAGACAGACCGTGCTCGTCCCGATCGGGATCACGCTCCTGGTGTTCCCAGCGCTCTCGCTGTTGGCTGGCACTGCAGTGGCATTCGCCACGATCACCGCGGTGATCGGGTTGTTCCTGATCTACATGGGCGTGGGCGTGGAGGACTACGTCGCTGTCATCAGCAACTGGGTCCGTCGATCACTGTACTCCGGGCAGGTGTCTATCGTCACCTACGCGGTGGCAATAGGCCTGTTAATCGTGGGGATCGTGGCCGGCATCCTCGGTGCCTCGAGCATCCAGGGACAGGAGGGACCGCTGATGGTGTCCATGCAGTTCGTCTATGATAGCGTCCTCTGGGGGGTGGCTGCCGGTATCGTGGCCTCGACGGGCCGGCTATTGGACCTCGTCATCCAGGAGGATCGGATCCGGTTGACGTATCTCAACCTCCCCTTCGTCGTCCTCAGCGTCGGCCTCGTCCTCCGTGGGTTCTCGGGATACCTCCTGGCCGGTGCGGGTCATCTCTCCACGTTTCGAACCCCGGTGATCGACTATGGAGTCGTGAGTATCGATTCGTTCGAGCTTGGTGCTGGGGAGGTGCTCGTTGCCTACGTGGTTGGGGCGATCATCATCACGATCGCCGGCGTGCGTATCTCGAGCTACCTGAACGAGCTCGCAGCCTGGACCGATGAGGTCGGCACGCAGGAGGCGAGCTAGGCAATCGATGGCCGATGGCACGTACGCAGCCCTCTTCTCGGGAGGAAAGGATTCGTATCTGGCACTCGAACTGGCCAGCGAGCAAGGCCATTCGATCGACCGGTTGATCACGGTCGAGGCGCCCGCAGGCTCGTATCTGTATCATACCCCTGCGATTCAGCTCACGGGCGTGATCGCCGAGGCGCTCGCGCTGCCCCATGAACGGCTCGAACTTTCCTCGACCGAGACCGGAGTCACCTCGAGTGAGGCCGCTGCCGCGACCGAGATCGAACCTTTGCGGGACTGGATCGAGGATCAACTGGAGCGCTCCGCCTCGTTCACGGGTATCGTCTCCGGTGTCGTCGCCAGTGACTACCAGTATCAGCTACTCCGTGAGGTGTGTGATCGACACGACCTCGAGCTCGTCACACCGCTGTGGGGGTGGGATGGTCGAGACGTACTCGAGGCGGTACTGGCTCGCGACGTGTCGGTCGACATCGTCGCGGTCGCCGCAGAGGGCCTCGATCGGTCGTGGCTCGGTCGTCGACTGGACGACTCAGCCATCGAAGAACTCCTGACTGTGGCAGACCGCTACGGCATCCATCCGGCTGGCGAGGGCGGCGAGTTCGAGACGGTGGTCGTCGATGCTACGCGATTCTCAACACCCATCACCTACACGGCTGACCCGATTTGGGAGGGTACCCGCGGACACCTCGCCGTCCGTGACGCTCAGGGTACGCACACCGAGACCTCGCTGTAATGCCGGTGATCGGAGAGAGCACCGCTAGCTGTCCTTACGTGCCGTGATCGTCCTCTCCGGTGATCCGAGAGTGCGCACCGATCCTGGCGTGGGTGAGTGAGACATCCGAGACCACCGCCTCCTCATCGACGATAGAATCAACCAGGCGAGCATCGGACACCTCGACATCGCCGAAAACGATCGTCCGTTCGAGCGTCGACCCGTGGACTGAGGCTCCAGTTCCGATGAGGACTGTCTCGCCGAGTTCGGAGTCGGAAACCTCCGCGTCGTCCGCGACCAGCTGACTCTTCTCAAGGGACCAAGCGACGGCATCGAGATACGTCTCCGGGGTACCGATATCGAACCAGGTGCCATCGAAGTCGAAGGCAAACACATCCTGGCGTTGCTGTAGCCACTGGATGAACCATCCAGGCTCATCGGGATTGTTCTCACCGGCGAGATAGTCCTCGAATAGCTGGATGGTCTCTGCGGGGAAGGCGTAGCAGGCAATCGAGACGAGCGTCGATTTCGGTTCGTCAGGTTTCTCCTGAAATTCGACCACCCGGTCGCCATCGAGCGCCACGAGACCGTATGCCGAAGCATCGGAACGGGATCCGACATCGTACGCAGCGAGGCATGGATCGCCTCGGTGCTCGAAGAAGTCGATAAACTCGCCGATATTGAAGCTGAAGAGGTTATCGCCTCCGATCACAAGCAGATCGTCATCTCGGATCCCCTCGCGCTCGAAGAGCTGGGCAAGGGCGCCGATGACGCCGATTTTCTCGTTCTCAGCGACGGTCTCTTCGATCGAGAGCTGCGCCTTCTCGTAGTGGCGGTCATCGAGAAACGATTCGAAGGACTGCTTGAATCGACGGTTCGTACTGACGTACACTTCCTCGATCCTCGACTCATCCTCTAGCGATTTGAGGATCGTATCGATGACCGTCCCCTCGCCGAGGGGCAGGAGCATCTTCGGGCGGTGGCGGGTAATCGGCCACAACCGGGTCGCGTACCCACCGGCGAGGACGACACACTTCATACCGTCCGGGAGCGGTGTCGGCGATAAGTGATTTTCCATCGCCGACTCACAGTCCAACCGTTATCCATAGTGCTCAGCCTCGATAGCTTCGCAGAAGGTGGTCTGGAGGCTGTCGGTAATCGATCCCCTGCTGAGTTGGACCCCATCGACCGAGCCAATCGGCCACACCTCTGCGGTGGAGTTCGTCAGGAATGCCTCGTCTGCAGTCCGCAGCATCTCAGGTGAGATGCGTGTCTCCTCGACCGGAATCTCGAGATGATCTGCCAGTTCGAGAACCGTTGCTCTGGTGATACCGGGCAATACCCCGGTGGATACTGGGGGTGTCATCAGCCTCCCATCTTCGACCACGAAGAGGTTGCTCGTCGCCCCTTCCGTAATGGTGCCCTCCCGGTCACACATGATGGCTTCGTCCTCGTCCTCGTGCAGCTCGAGGCGGGCAAGGATTCCGTTCAGGTAGTTGTGTGTCTTCGCGCTGGCAGGGATGGCGTCGTCTGGGATCTTGGTGACATCGACGATCCTGACCGCGGCGGGTCCATCCCAGGTAGGAGCGCCCTCGGTCCCCCCGCGGTTGAGCGGTCTGATGATGATCACGACCGTTGGCTCGATCTCGGGTGCGGGGGACAGCACCCCGGGTTGTACGCCTCGAGTGATGGAGAGCCTGATCGCGGCCTCGCTCTCATCGTTGGCATCGAGAACGCGATCTACCCCCTGTTTCAGTCGTCCTCGCGGGATATCGTGCGCTAACGCGAGGAGATCGCACGTGTCATCGAGGCGGTCCATGTGGCGGTCCCATGCATGAATCGAGCCTCCGTAGACGCGCATCGTCTCGAAGGCCGCGTCTCCGTAGAGGAAGCCCCGATCGCGAACGTTGACCACCGCGTCGTCCGCGGGCACGAGCTCCCCATCAACGAGGTATGTTAGCGTCATGAGCCACCGTCCGTTGCTCGATCACAGAACGAGGCGATCATCTGCTTACCGATCGAAAGCGACCCCGAATCCGTTCCGTCCGCCTTCCCGGTGAGGATGCTCTCCGGATGGAACTGGACACCGAAGTGGGGTTGGTCTCGGTGCCTGACGCCCATCACGATCGATTGCTCGTCGTCCACCGTCCATGCCGTCTCGACGAGGGGGTCGACGAGATCGTCGCGATCGATGGCCAATGAATGGTACCGACCAACCTGGATGCGAGGTGGAACCTGTCGATAGATGCCATCCCCGTCATGCCTGATGGTGGAGGGCTTCCCGTGGACAACCGACGGGGCATGCACGACCGGAATCCCGTGGGCGGCACACATCGCTTGATGTCCGAGACAGACGCCAAGCATCGGCCCATCCCACTCGCGAAAGAGGTCGACGATGATTCCGGCATCCTCTGGACGGCCAGGACCTGGCGAGACGATGATTCCATCGGGATCCAGCTCACTGATGTCGTCGAGATCGACCTCGTCATTGCGGACGACCTCACAGGTGGTCTGCTCGCCGACGTACTGCACCAGGTTGTAGACGAACGAATCGTAGTTGTCGATTACGAGGATCATGGCTCTCCCCGTGGCTCTGTTGCAATGGCATCCCGAATCGCGGCTGCCTTCGCGAGGGTCTCTTCATACTCGCTGTCTGGGTCAGAATCGTGGACGACACCGCCACCGACGCGGAGGCGGTAGTGGCCGTCGTGCTGTTCGAGCGTCCGAATAACCATGCTCGACCGGATGCGATCATCGAAGCCGATGACGGCCATGGAGCCGGTGTAGGGCCCCCGCCGTCGGTCCTCGAGTTCGTCGATGATCTCCATGGTCCTGGGTTTCGGGGCTCCCGTCACCGTCCCGCCCGGCAACATCGCCGCAAACACCTCGTCGAGGGATTCCTCGGGATCGAGCGTCCCCTCCACCACGGAGACGAGATGCCACACCGACGCATATCGGTCGACGCGCCGATATTCGGTCACCTCGACCGACCCAGGAACCGAGACGCGACCGAGGTCGTTTCGCTCGAGATCGACCAACATCGCATGCTCGGCACGTTCCTTCGGGTCAGTGCGCAACTCCCGTGCCAGTGCCTGATCAGCCGCTTTGGTCTCCCCGCGTGGACGGGTGCCGGCAATCGGCTCCGTCTTCAACTTCTGGCCGGTCCGCTCAAGGAGCAATTCGGGGCTTGTCGAAACCAGATCGATATCCGGTGTTTCAAGGAGCCCACTGTATGGAGCAGGGTTCGCGTCGCGAAGCGACTCGTACACGTCGACGGGATGGATCGTGGCCGCCCCATCGAACCGTTGTGACAGGTTGACCTGGAAGGTGTCTCCCTCGCGGATGTACTCTTGGACCGTCTCGACCTTGTTGCGGTACTCGGCTCTATCGACGCCCGGGGTGAAATCGATGGTCTCGGTCGGCATCCCCCACTCCGCCTCCGGTGACCCTCCCTCCACGCTGGCCACGAGTTCGGATATCCTGTCTCGTCCACGATCGAACGCGTCATCCGGATCGTCACCGATGCGAGGGCAGCTGGTCAGTTGCAAGGTGGTCTGCGCGCCCTCGAGCGGGGTTCGCCACGAGGCGACGGTATCGAACCGGGCGAACCCGAGGCGGGGCAGTGGTCGATCACGGATCGTCGAATCTGGTAGATTCTCGAGCTCTCGGGCGATGTCGTAACTGAGCCAACCGATCCAACCGCCGGGAATTGGCGGCACCTCCTCGGTGAGATGGATCGATTCGTCGGCGATGACCTCCGAAAGTGCCTCCAATGAGGAGACGTACTCGTCGCCGAGGTCCGCTGGATGGACCGACAACGTTGCTGTCGGATTCACGCCGAATACGTTCCAACCCCCATCCTCACCGAGCGTCTCGAAACAGGCTGCCCAGCCGCCATCTCGGGCACGGCGGAACGCCAGCCACGGATCGGGGACTGACAGCTCTGCAAGCAGGGGCAACCGAGTCCCTGCATCGAGGGAACCAGCGCGCTCACGGTAGTCCTCGCGTGCTGTCACCCACCGGAGTGTACCGGCCTGCCCGGGGGTGTCGGACTCCCTCACGGCCCCTCGACGTGCACCCTCGCCCGTTCGATCCACGTGGCAAGGCGGGTTTCAGAAATGTCCGTTTCTGCTACCAGTTCCTCGGCGTCGGCCGAAGCCAGCGCTGGTACCGAGTCGATCCCAACATCGCGTAGCTTATCGCCATACGTCGGACCGATCCCCTTGATATCCTCGAGCACAGTTTGCTCGGGATCGGGGTCCGCTTCCTCCATACCCGGATGCTCGAGATGGACCGTCACGTCGGATCCCTCGACATCGGTGTCGGGGCTGCCATCCAGTCCGAGCATTCGTTTGAGTCGTTCAACGAGTCCCATCGACTGGCGGATACACCCGGCGATAATATAAGTTACAGGAGATGGACCAACATCGAGGTTGCTGTCACGTCGACGTGCCCATGGCTCGTTCGAGTGCCTCTGCCATCGCCTGCCTCGGTGCAGGCTCGGACCGCCACCGTTCGTACGAAGCGACGGCCTGCTCGAGCAGCAGCGTCACGCCTGAGATGGTGTTCGCACCCTCGGCATGCGCATCGGTCAGCAATCGAGTTCGTTGCGGCCGGTAGACGGCATCGATGACGGTATGTTCAGCCTCGAACACGCCTGTGTCCAGCGGTGAAACGTCTTCTTCGAGTCCGACGGACGTCGCGTTGACGATAAGCCCCGCTGGAGGAACGCTTTGGACGACCTCCGAGAACTCGACTGCCCTGGCATCCTCATACCGGGAGGCCACCGCCTCGGCACGTTCGAACGTTCTGTTCGCGATCGTAACGCTCCATCCAGCCTCGATGAGGGCATGGACGTAGGCTTTCGCAGCCCCACCGGCACCGAGCACGAGCGCATCGTGAGGGGCGTGTTCAAGCTCATCGAGCACGGCCGCCATCGCGTGAACGTCGGTGTTGTCCGCCAGGGGTGGCTCCTCGCGAAAGTCGATCAAATTGGCCGCACCAACCGTCTGTGCCACCGGCGTTGGTGCCGTCACCTCCATGATCGTCTCCTTGTGGGGGATGGTCACGTTCAGACCGGCCACTTCGAGGGCGTCAGCACCGTTAACGGCCTGAATGCAACGGTCAGCTTCGACGTGAAACGGCACGTACGTGGCGTCGGTCTCGCGGGCAGCGAACGCCGCCTCGAACATCACTGGTGATAGTGAGTGTTCGATCGGTGACCCGATGAGACCGTACACGTCCATATCGTGATGGAACCCCGGGACTGTCAATTGCGTTGCGGTGGGACGCGAGGGTTAAGGGCCACACCGACTCAGACGAGGGTGTGATCGGGATCCTGGCAAGCCGTGAAGATGTGGCATCGATGACCATTGCGAGGGAGTTGCTCACCCTCGAGACCGGAGCGGAGTACGACTCTCTCGATGATCGCTACCGACTCGACGGGGCGGAGCTCGTGGTCGTCGATAATATACACCTCGCGTTAACGGCCGTTCAGGACCACTTCGAGACCGATCCCTCGTGGATCGCCATCGTCTCGAAACATGCCGGCGATACCGGGTCGTTGCTCACGGCGCACTTTCCGGGTAACGTCGGTGACGCCGATTTCGGCGGTACCGCGATGACCCTTCCGCCTGCGTGCCCCCATGCACTGTCGGCCTATGTTGAGGCACTCATCGAGCGTCGCCCACCCGACTTCGAGGTCGGTATCGAGTGCACCCATCACGGACCGACCGATTCTACCGTCCCACTCATGTTCGTGGAGATCGGCAGCGACGAGCTTCAGTGGCGCAACACGGAGGCGGCAAGAGCCGTCGCCTCGGCCGTTCTGGCTGTGCGGGACGAACCGCCGAGGAGTGACCGCCAACTCGTCGGAATCGGGGGCGGTCACTACGCACCTCGCTTCGAGCGGGTGATTCGTGAGACGAACTGGGATGTTGGCCATATTGCGGCTGATTGGGCGCTCCAAACGGTGTCCCAGCCTGAGCAAGAGGCGGTGATACGGTCCCTGTTCGATGCAAGTGGAGCCTCGCATTGTCTCATTGATGGTACCTATCCCGAGTTGGAGACGCAGATCGAGGCTCTCGGATATCGAGTGGTGTCTGAACGGTGGCTGCGAGCGACGACACGGGTGAGCGAATCGGTCCTCGATTCACTCGAGGATTCGCTTGGGACGATCGATGGCGAGCTAGCACTCGGCGATCGAACGGTTCCGTCGCCGGAGGCGTACCAGATCGTGGAGCTTCCGCCCGCGTTGTTCGAGGAATGTGCGTCCATCGATCTCGATCGGACTCTCGACGCCGTCGAATCCAACACCATTGCCTACACCCGGGCCGATACCGGTGCGCATCCCGCGGGGCGATTGGCGGTCCCATCTCCGAAGGCGACCCGCACCCTCATCGATGCGCTCGAGGTGATCCTCTCCGGCAAGTACGACTCGGTCGAACGAAGGGAAGACCAGCTCGTTGTAACCCGCCAGAGTTTCGATCCGGAATCAGCAACTGACCTCGGTGTCCCAGAGGGTCCGCTCTTCGGACGCCTAGCTGCTGGAGAGGCTATCACGATCGATGGGCGTCGGATCGAACCAGCTGACGTGATGGACGAACATTCGGTGACGTTCTCGCTCCCACGGGACGTATGACATCCGTCTGACGAAGCCTCATTACGAATCCGTGGCTATACCCGCTATAGATGGATTCAATCGTCGAAGAGGCCATCGATGAGGCCGAAACGGGGGACGGGTCAGACATCGAATTCAGCCAGTACGACAACCACGGGACAGACGACACCAGCGAGGTATCAGATGACGAGTTACAGGATCTCGTCAGCGACCTCGAGACGAACATCACCGTGATCGGATGTGGTGGTGCGGGCAGCAATACGATCGATCGGATGTATCGGGAGGGCATCCACGGGGCCGATCTCGTGGCGCTGAATACAGACGCACAGCACCTCCTCGAGATCGAAGCAGACCGGAAGCTCCTCATCGGCGAGCAAGCCACCGGTGGACGCGGTGCAGGGTCCGTTCCGCAGGTCGGAGAGGAGGCCGCGATCGAGGATCAGCAGGATATCCTCGATGCTATCGGCGATTCGGATATGGTCTTCGTGGCCGCCGGACTGGGCGGCGGGACCGGCACCGGTTCAGCCCCGGTCGTCGCCAAAGCCGCGAAGGAAGCTGGGGCCCTCACGATCGCCGTGGTCACCACTCCGTTCAGTGCCGAGGGTGAGGTCAGACGCGACAACGCTGAAGCCGGGCTCGAACGTCTGCGTGAGGCAGCAGACACGGCGATCGTCGTCCCCAACGATCGCCTCCTCGATGCTGTCGGTGAATTACCCGTTCGCCAGGCGTTCAAAGTGGCCGATGAGGTCCTGATGCGAAGCGTGAAGGGTATCACTGAGCTGATCACCATGCCCGGGTTGGTCAACCTCGACTTCGCTGACGTCCGGACCGTCATGGAGGGTGGCGGGGTGGCCATGATCGGCCTCGGCGAGAGCAACTCTCAGCGGAAAGCCCAGGAATCCGTGGTCGCCGCCTTGCAGTCGCCGCTGCTGGATGTCGACATCACCGGTGCCCATGCGGCGTTGGTGAATGTGACCGGTGGTGAGGACATGACGATCGATGAGGCCGAAGGTGTGGTCGAGGAGATCTACCATCGTATCGACGGCGACGCGCGTATCATCTGGGGAACCTCGGTCGACGAGGAGCTCGAGGGAACGATGCGGACCATGATCGTCGTGACCGGCGTCGACTCACCCCAGATTTACGGTCAGGATGGCCAAGCTGCCGACGACGAGGTAGCCACCGCTGGAGTGGACCTGCTCAACTGAGGAATCGGAGCAACAAGGTAATAGGCGACGGGACATCTAGACGAGCGTATGAAAGTACCGCGGGATCTCACCTCGTACGTTCGCGTCCTGAAAATGGCCGCGACACCGTCGCGAGAAGAGTTCATGCAGGTGGCCAAGATCGCCGGGCTCGGTGTCTTGCTCGTCGGAGCTATCGGCTTCATCATCTTCGTGGCGATGGGATTCTTACCGGCCTAAGAGGCGAACGATACACATGCCAATCTACGCAGTCAAAACGACCGCCAGCCAGGAACGCACCGTTGCAGATATGATCATGAACCGGGAGGAGCCCAAGATTCACGCGGCGCTCGCACCGGATTCACTCACGAGCTACGTGATGGTCGAAGCAGACGACATGGGTCCGATCGAACGGGTCCTGAACGAGATTCCACACGCCAGGACGGTGGTGCCTGGTGAGTCTGATATCGCCGAGGTCGAGCACTTCCTTTCACCGACCCCTGACGTCGAGGGGATCGCTGAGGGCGATATCGTGGAACTGATCGCTGGTCCGTTCAAGGGTGAGAAGGCCCAGGTCCAGCGAATCGATGAGGGGAAGGATCAAGTAACGGTTGAACTCTACGAGGCGACTGTCCCGATCCCGGTGACCGTCCGGGGTGACCAGATCCGCGTCCTCGATAGCGACGAACGGTAAGGGCTGCTTCGCTTCAGATATCCTTGCCTTTGAGATGATTCGCCATCGTGTGCCAGAGCTCCACCAGACGCCTCACCGTCACTCGAACGGCGTGTGACGTGAGGGAGGTAACCTCCGAGAGGCCTTGGATGAGGAATCCCCCATGCGCCTCCTCGGGTCGATTGCTCGATTGGGCTGGTGTGTCGGTAGAATCATCGGTCCACTCTCGTTCACGAGCCAATTCTTCCTCGAGTTCCTCGACGCGTTGTTCGAGCGTTCTGATCTGACGCTCTTTCTCACCGGGTGTCTGCTCGACCGTTTCGTTGGTGGTCTCGTCGATATCGAGGGCCTCGAGGACGTCAGCATCCAGGTTCGCCTCGGGACCGCCAGCGACGTTCGCGATATCGGGGGTGGCGCCGGCATCGAGCGTTCGTTTCCGCTTGAACCGGATCCGTTGGATCTCGTCGTCCCAGTCGGTCATGAGGAAGGCCTCGCCATCGTCGAGGCTCTGGATCTGGTCGGCCGCATCGTTTCCGAGCAGCTTGCGTACGACCCTGATGTCGTTCTCCCAGGTCAATCGATGCCAGACGAGCCAGTCACACTGGGTGATGAAGTCCTTGGAGACCGCCGCCGGTCGCTGGGAGATGCCACAGAGGCCTAGCCCTCGTTTGCGACCTCGTTTGGCGATTTGGATGAGAAGCTCACCGAGTTTTCCATGGCCACCTCGCTCGGGGAGGTACTCGTGGATCTCCTCGATGACGACCAGGAACGGTTTGCGACGGGAGTCCTCCATACGGAAGATCTCGCGGAGAACCCGATCGACGAGATCGAGCCCATCTGCGATATCCATGTACCCCGAGATGTCCAAGACGATAGGAACGTTCCCATCGAGGGCTAGTCCGGCTAACCGCTCTGCGTCATCCGGACCGACCTCGATATCTCCCGTATCATCCACCGCTGCGTGCAAGATCTGGTATCGCTCTTGGAGGCCGTAATACTCGCCATCGGTGTCGACGATCATGAGCGGGAGACCATGCTCGAGGAGCTCTTCTGCGATCACACTGGCCGTGTTACTCTTTCCTGAACCTGATTTACCCGTAATGAATCCTCGCCCGGTCAGGAGCTCACCAACCGGGAGTTCGAGGCCATCATTCGTGATGGCGATGGACTCGGGGACGTCGGTCATCTAACAGCCCACAATACGGGGGGCACGCCATAAGGCCCTTCGGGTGCGTAGACCCTCCTCAGCCTGGTAATACCACGGTTGTCGGACATTCGTCAGACGTCACAAGCCGGGTCCTCGACTGAACTCTCGCCAGTGCCTGAGGCCCCAGTAACCGAGTCCGGTGGCGATCACTGCTGCGGAGACGAAGTACAGCAATAGCTGCGAATCGAAGACCTCCTCGGGCTGTTCGATGGCGAAGATGAGTCCCTCACCACCGAAGACGACGAGGACGAATCCCAACAGTCCCGAGACGATGGCTGCCCGGATGACGAGGTGGCCGTCGGCCTGGGCTGCCTCCATCGTGAGGATAACCGCGACAAATATGATCGCTGTCAGCAGTACATATCCCGGGAAGCGTCCGGTCGTGCCAGCGGCCTCGCCGGTCAAAATCGACATGAGTCCGACGAAATTCGTGGTGAGCACGACCGTGAAGACTGCGACGAGGGCCGAGGTCCGGGCAATATATTCCCGCGTATTCGATCCCGTGGCCAACCCCATAGAACCGCCGTCGAAGGAGCGAACCAAAAGGATATCGGCTCTATCTCAGCTGATCGGCCGGGCACGGTTGCACACCAGCACTCACGGATCAGCGTAACAGTGATACGCTCAAGTTTGTGATGCCCCTATGTCGCATCGATGGCCACCTCGAGGGTTGACCCCCACGTCAAGATCCTCGATGACCGTGTCTACCATCGGGCAATCGAGTTGAACCTCGATGCCATCGTCTATGCACCGCATTTCACGCCGTGGCCTGAGATCGTCGAACGAGCCGAGTACTATACCGACGAGCAGCTGACGGTGGTTCCCGGTCGTGAGATTTTCACGGGAACCTGGAGACGGCGCAAGCATGTGCTCGCCCTCGGATTGGACGAACCCATCCCCGATTTCATCAGCCTCGAATCCGCGATGGATGCCCTACGCGCACAGGACGCTTGTGTGATCATCCCACATCCCGGCTACCTGACGATGTCACTCACGGCAGAAGATGTCCAGACCTATCGCGAGGTGATCGACGCGGTCGAGGTATTCAACCCGCGGTTCCTCCCATGGCATGCCCCGAGAGCCCGATCGATCGCCACGAATGTCCAACGCACCCCGATCGTGAGTTCATATGCGCATCTCGTCTCGACCGTCGGGGTCGCAAGTGTTACGCTCGATCGGTCGGTTTCTTCCCCGGATGCGGTGGTCGATTCTATCAGGGCCGATGCCATCAGCGAGCTAGAGGTTCCACCATGGGGTCGACGATGGCGTCACGGTGCTGGCGAGCTGGCAGATTTGGTCCATGAGAACACGATCGCCAAGCTGCGCCGGGTACGCGGGTCAGACATCGAGGCCACTCACCCGGAGGCCTCGCTTTACAACGGCCGATTCGACATCGATGGCGGGTGATCGAGCACCTCGTTCGCGAGTGCAAGCGCGCTTCGGACCGCCTGGTGTCTGATCCCACTGCGGTCGCCATCGAATCTAAAGCGCTTCGCCACCGTTTGCGACCCGTCGTCGCCCTCTGCGGCCAACCCGATGTACACGGTCCCCACCGGTTTACCTGGACGGCCGCCACCCGGTCCGGCGAGCCCCGTTACCGACAGCCCCCAGTCTGCACCGTCGAGACGATCTCTCACGCCGGCTGCCATCGCTCTGGCGGTCGGGCCACTGACGGCCCCGGTGTGCAAAATCGTTTGCTCGGGGACGGACAGCAACTCGATCTTCGCCTGATCGGAGTAGGTCACCAGGTCGTAGTCGAACACCTCGCTTGATCCGGCTACCGCCGTGAGCGCACCACCCAGCAGGCCACCCGTGCACGATTCCGCCAGCGCGAGGCGTTCCTCGCGGTCTCTCAACCGATCGTGAAGCTCCGTGACGGCATCGAGGACTGCCCCCTCGAATCGCATGGTACGCGGTTCTCGGGCCCGCCTCGTTACCTTTTGGGTTGGTCTCTATCTGCTACCTGCGATGCATATCGGTCGGCCTCGTGAAGCGGGAATGGGAGTTTGTAGTCGGTGACAGTCGATTGCACGACGGCGACGGCGTCCTCAGCGCTGAGGCGGTGCCCCGGACTGACGATCACCGGGTTGATGTGGCGTGAATCGCCACTGAATTGGCGCGTCTGGAGGGCGTAACCGATCACGGTGTCTGGTGCCCCCATCACTGCGTCGCCGGCGTAGATTGGAATCTGTGTTCCGGTCTCGAGTCCCTCCAGGGGTTTCGCTGGATCACCACAGAGGAGTGACTTCGCCACCCCGACTGTCGGGAGGTCGAGGACTACTCCCAGATGGGTGGCCAATCCGGCCTGCCTCGGGTGGATCCGTCCGTTACCATCGACGAGGACCACGGCTGGTTCGTTCGAGAGCTCCTCGATGGCAGCGATGGCCGCTGGCCCCTCGCGAAAGGCGAGTAATCCGGGGATGTACCCGATCGATGGCGTCTGGGTGACGTGGGCCCGCTCGACGATCTCACCATCATGGACCGCAACTGCCGCACTCACGATCTCTTCCGCGTGTGGGAATGCCTGGTCGATCCCTGCAACGATATCGTCGCTCGGATCAGTATCGATCGAGCCGCTGAAGGACGCGGCCGAGGCGACCTCGTCTTGGACCCGTCGCATTAGATCAGTGGTTTCGGCAGAGGCTGGATGCAGGTCCGGTCGTGGTGCCATCGCTTAGTACCGCCCACCAGGACCAGGTGGACCACCGCCAAGATGGAACTGTCTGGGCGGTCTGATGTTGCTTCGGCGGCTCTCGTAAGCCCCTACCGCGAGGCCGACGAGCAACCCGACGAGATGTGCCATGTGGGCAATGCCGCCGAGGTCAGATTGCCCCATCACGACCAGCGCGAGACTGATCGCCGCGATCCCACCGGTCAGGATCCAGATGGCCATTGGCATCACTCCGAAGAGATAGACACGGAGGTTCGGATTGAACACCGTCACGACACCGAGGATCGCCAGGGCGGCACCGCTGGCACCCAGCACACCCGTCTCGTGGACGGGAACACCCTCGAAGACATCGAAGGCGACCTGACTGAGTCCGGCCAGGACTCCACTGATGAGAAAGAGCAGCGCAAAGCGCCGAGAACCGATATAGCGCTCTACGAGTGGTCCGAAGAAGAAAATCACGATGCTGTTGAACACGATATGGAGGATTTGAAACGGTGAATGGGCGAAAATCGAGGTTATCCAGGTCCAGACGTTTTCGGGATGTTCTGCGGTGAGGACGAACAGATGAGTATGCAAGCTCTGACCGTCGATTATGATCGCGCTCCACTGCAGCAAGAAGGTGATCCACATCAGCAGTAAGATGAGGTACGTAGCGTTACCCCGGAAATAGGCGAGCGGTCCACCTCTAGAGGTGTCGATACCGATGCGATCGAGCAGCGACTCGTCGCCTTCATCGGTCATCACCCGGTCGTCAAACCCACTATCGAACACGCCCCGAGTACCACTACCTTGCTCTAGCCCTGGGCAATCATGGTTCTCGGGGAGGCGGTGTGCGCTGCAGAATTGCCCGCCGCAATACCTACAGTTGTACGGCATGGATTCGTCCTCGCCACAGTACTCACACCGGGCCATCGTGCATCGTGTTTCACGGTAACCGACGAAGGGCGTTTTGGTCCGTGCCGAGCGCCGGAGGGGGAGGCTTTTCCTTGTCGGTTGACCTATGAGGGGGTGTGCGAGAGTACGACAGAACGGTATTGCTGGAACGGATCGAGCGCGATGGCTCGACGATCGGCGCAACCATGCCGATTTCGGTCATGGTCGATGACGAGGAGTACACGGTCCGTGAATTCATCGTGGAGGTCACCTCCACCGACGAGCTCTCAGACACTCAGCGAGACCGGGCGGGCGAGCTCGCCAGAGCGCTCCGACGAGCGAGAAAAACGCGGCGAGACCAGTTGGTCTCCACGGTTGATGAGCGC
Source organism: uncultured Halobacteriales archaeon (assembly GCA_964639975.1). Lineage (GTDB taxonomy): Archaea > Halobacteriota > Halobacteria > Halobacteriales > SKSH01 > CAZXER01. The sequence goes on from CAZXER010000002.1 coordinate 81,930, forward strand.
GAACTCGGTGAACAACTCGTCGAGGAGATCGCCGGTATCGACCGTGCGTTGAACGCACTCGAGCAGCTCGATGCCCCGAGTGTTACAGCGCAAGCCGAGCAACGGGCACGAGTTGATCAGGAACGCTGGCTCTCGTTCCTCAAAGAAGCCCTCGGCCACGATACGGAGCGACACTGATGAGCAAAAACGACGAAGTCGCCCAGCGATTCGAAGAGATGGCAGATCTGCTCGAAGCCAAGGATGTCGACTTCAAGCCCCGTGCCTATCGCCGTGCCGCGGAGCGGATCCGTGATATCGGACGACCGATTGAGGTCATCGCGGGGGACGGTGTCGAAGCGCTCACCGAATTCGACGACATCGGCGATGCGATCGCATCGAAGATCGTGGAATATCTCGAGGAGGGCCGGATAGAGGAGCTCGAAGAGCTGAAAGCAGAGATTCCAGTCGATATGGACGCGCTGTTGCGCGTGGAGGGGCTCGGTCCGAAGCGGATCGGGACGTTGTATCGCTCGCTCGGGATAACCGACCTCGAGGACCTCGAAGCAGCGGCGAAGGCGGGTGATATTCAGACCGTCGATGGATTCGGTCAGAAAACGGAGACCAACATCCTCGAGCGGATACCGTTTGCCAAGGCGGCTGCCAAGCGGCATCTCCTCGTCGACGGTATGGAGGCGGCCGAGGAGATCGTCGCAGAGCTCAGCGATGATCCATCGGTCATTCGCTGTTCGATCGCCGGTTCGATCAGGCGGTGGCGGCCGACCGTCGGCGATGTCGATTTACTCGTGGCGACCGAGTCACCCACCTCGGTAATCAAGACGATCGAGGTGAGCGATGCGGTGGAGACCGTCCTCGAATCAGGCGAGCAGAAGGCTCGGGTTCGCTCCCCTGACGGTGTCAGCATGGACTTCCGGTTCGTGGAGGCCTCGTCGTTCGGGGCGGCCCTTCAATACTTCACTGGGAGCCAGGCCCACAACGTGCAACTCAGACGTCGAGCAATCGATCGCGACCTCACGGTCAACGAATACGGCGTCTTCACTGACGATGGTACCAACGTCGCCAGCGAGACCGAATCGGCCGTCTACGATGCGGTCGACCTGCCGTTGATCGAACCGGAGCTTCGCGAGGGTCGGGGCGAGATCGAGGCCGCAGCTGCCGGCGCCTTACCCGATCTCATCGACGTCGACGATATCCGGGGCGATTTGCACGTCCATACGACGTGGTCGGATGGAACGGTGGACATCGAGACGATGGTCGAAGCGGCAGCAGATATCGGCCATGACTTCGTCGCGATCACGGATCATGCGCCAGGCGCAGGAGTTCGGAGTGACATCACGGTCGACATCGAGGACGTCTATGCGCAGCGTGAGGCAGTGATGACTGTCAGATCGGACGCGACGATTCGCGTGTTCCACGGCCTCGAGGCAAACATCGAACCAGACGGTGGTATCGACCTCCCCGATGACCTGTTACAGGAGCTCGATATCGTGATCGCCTCACCCCATGCCGCACTCGGTCAGGATACCGAGACGGCTACCGAACGACTCATCGCTGCGATCGAACACCCGCAGGTCGATCTCATTGGGCATCCTACCGGACGCAAGCTCGGCCAGCGGCCCGGCTTTGAGCTCGATGTCGAGGCGATCGTCCAAGCTGCAGCTGCGAACGATGTGGCGCTGGAGGTAAACAGCCATCCGGTCCGCCTCGACCTCGAGGGAGGGCCCGTCAAACGAGCGGTCGACGCTGGAGTTCCCGTGGCGATCAACACGGATGCACACCGACCCGAAGAGCTGTCGTTACAACGCTTTGGTGTCCATACCGCGAGACGGGGGTGGGCAGAAGCACCGGATTGTCTCAACACGCTGTCCCCGTCACGGCTGGACTCCTGGCTCGAATAGATGGGCCGATTCCTGGTCGATCTGATGTGTGGTCGTCTCGCGGTATACCTGCGATTCTGTGGCCACGATACGGTCTACGTTGGTGATTTTGGACTGGACACAGATGAGACGATCGTGGAGGTAGCAACGCTGACCAAACGAACAGTGCTTTCTCGTGATCGAAACGTGTGTGCGAGAGTTCCGGATGGACTGTTGCTTGAGTCGCGTTCCATTGACGGCCAACTGGTGGAGGTTGCCACGGCTGGGATATCGATCTCGATGCCAGCACGCCCGCAGCGGTGTGGCAAGTGTAACGGATCGTTGCGCAAGCGCGATGACGCAGCCGCGGACCCCGAGTATGTACCGGATGACTGGAGCGATCCGACGTACCGCTGTATCAGGTGTGGACAGATCTACTGGACTGGATCACACTGGGATCGCGTGGCTGCGACGATCAAGCGAGTGCAGGATGAGGTGACCGATTAACGGGTGTTGGGTTCCCACGCACTACAGGGTTCCATATCGTCCATCGCCTCGTCGTGGTATCTACAATACGGTGAGAGCTTCCCGTTCTCGTCGGACCCATAGGTGAACTGGGCACAGTTGCCACAATACCGATCGATCGACTCGGGCTCGCTTGGCTGGCCGATGACGACTTCGCCCTCACCTCCGTCGGTAACACCCACCTGTTCCTCGTCATCTGATGCCTCGTGGGAACTCGATTGCGTCGAACTCGCCGCGAACCAGTTGCTGCCACTCAAGCTGGCGTGTGCGAGCCCCGCCCGAGCCACCCTGAACAGTTTGGGCACACCTGTCTCAGGGGTGACATGCAGGTTCACGGTACCTCCTGGCTCGTTTCGCCGTTTGAAGGTCGCCACGGTGGTGAACAGTGACCAGGCGATCGTGATGATACCAAAGGCATAGACTGCACTCACTATCGGGGTGAGATCACGACCATATCCGGCCCAATCGGTCGGATACGCGTACCAGAACATCGTCACACCGAGGATGGTGATACCGCCGCCGATAGCGGCAACGCCCCATGCTCGTCTGTCAGCCGGGAACAGCAAGAGTATCCCGAGCAATGCGAGTGGCACCGCGATCCCTCCGATGATGCCGGCGATATGCCTGGCATCGAAGATGCTGAGCCCGAAGGATTCAGCGATTCCCGTCGTGGCTACCAAGAGCGCCACAGTGGCGAGGCTGATACCACTGAGAAAGAGTCCAAACCCAAGGCGGAGATAGCGCTGATCTACCATCCCGCGAGATTGGGCTTCATACACCTCGCCGATGCTCGCCATAGGTACTACTCTGTGATGGGCGCACAAAACGGTACGTCAGACTGCTGTCAGACAGCGGTGAAGCGAAAGGTTGAATCAGACATCGGCCATCTCGGGACATATGGCTGAGTCAGAGGAGGAGGAACCCGCTGAACCCGCGGTCGAACTCGGTGACGGTACACCCGTCGAGGGTGCCCCACTATCACGTATCGCCGCCAGGCTGACCTGGCCCATGGAGAAGAGCGCGATCCTCGAACGAGTGGGTGACGAGGCGGTTCGGTCCGCGGAAGGACCTGTCACGATCGAATCGCTCCTCGCCGACGTTGACGACACCTATTTTGGAAGCCGGCAGCACTTCGTCGATGCCGTGAGAGAGCACCTCCCGACTGGACCGGTTGCCACGGAGTAGCGACTGGCAGCTCGATCCGTTCCAGACTCCTTATTTGACCAGTCGCTGACATACGTGGGCATTTAATGGTCTCAGTCCAATCATCCGTTGACTCATGCTCCCAATCGACCCGACGCAGATCGACCCAGGCGACTACGGTGAACATTCGGCGACCATCGAGACCGATCACGAATCGGCGATCGAGCTGGTTCGAGCGGCGTGTGAATCTGCAGGGATGGGGATCCCCGTCGAGTTCTCACCCTCTGAGTTGTTGAACGAGAAGGTCGATGCAGACCGCGAGCCGTACTACGTGCTCGGGGCCTGTAACCCAGGTGTCGCTAATCGAGCTCTCGATGAAACCCTCAACATCGGCGGACTCTTTCCCTGTAACATGATCATCTGGGAGGAGTCACCTGGCACGCAGGTGATCTACCATGTATCGATCATGCGTATCGCCCGCTTGCTCGGGATTGCACCGGACTCCGACGAGTGGGGCGCTATCGTCGACGAGACCGGTGCACTGACCGACGACATCTTCGGCTATCTAGACGATCGTGGAGCGACCCTTCACTGAGTACGGAAGTCCTCCAACACCGATTGGCGCCCAGACAACAGGGTCGATTTCTGCCGGACCCGCGAAGCCCGGAGTGGAACCTGCTCCAGCACCGCTGAGGCGGCTCGTTCGAAGCTTTCAGCGACCGCACCGTCTCCAACGACCGCATCTCTGACGGCCTCTCGTACCTGCCAGACGCCCACGGGTGCCCAGTAGTCGTCGGTGACCTCTCTGAGTACGAGTGCCTTGGCTTGACGTCCCTCGTCGACGAGGTGTTCCAGGACACCGAGGCGGGACGCATAGTAGGCGCCCGCCGTCTCCTCGACGTATCCCGTACGGCCGGTCGCTCCCTCGTGGGCACTGGCCAACCAGTGGGTTCCCTGGTCAGGGTTCCAGACACTGCCCGGTCCTTTGAGCTCGACCAACTCGAACTCCCAATGACCGGGGGTCAGGATGATCCAGTAGCGGTTCCCGATGTACTCGTTGACGTAGACACGAGTCTCGTCGATGCTCGGGGCGTTTCGTATCTGTCCGCGAAGGAACTGACCGACCGTGTCGTCGACCGCCGTGATCGACCACCGGGTCGGGACGAGCCGTCGGTTTTCACTCCGGCCAAGGGTTCCTGCAGAGAGGATGCTGTTGATGTCGTAGACATCGAACCCACGCCGGTAGAGGTAGGTCATCGCACCGGTTGCCGTCCAGTCGTCGTCACCGACGGCTTTCTCGACGGGTTTGGCCACCTTCGGATTCTCTCCAAGCGTTAGTGACCGGGCGCCAGCGCGTGGACCGATCGGTGGGACACGTTCCCCGGCCACGTCGAGGGTGAACTCTGGTTGCTGTTCGAGGTCCATCTCCACATCGACCGGATCGGAGGCGATGGCCACCTCGCGTTGGACGCCGATATCACCGCTCCACGCATCGGCCACCTCGACATCGACCCGTTCTCGGGCGTTGAGCAGACTGGTTCGCTTCTGTACGACATCGGTGATGGACAACCCTTGGCCGTACCACGATGCGTTCGTTTTGAACGTCTCGGCCAGTTCTTCCTGGCCCACTGGTGAGAGGATTCCGGCGTTCACCTGTGGATACCCACTGCGGCCGACGAAGATTTCTGGTGCCGTGCTCCCGAAGGCGGTGTCTCCGTCCAACGCGGTGGTCACTCTCGTCTCTACGTCCTCGAGGTACTCGGTGATGCCATAGGATTTCTCCTTGGCCAATCGCCGACGATCGGCGTCTTGGTCCGCGGAGTACTCCTCGAGGAACTCATCGAGACGCATGTAGGTGTACACTCGCCGCTCGGATGCATCAATCTGACGAGCACCCCGTCAGCAACCGGTGAAGCCGCAGATTCACCTACCGATCGATTTTTTATGCGAACTCGCGCGTATCCGGTTGATCAATGGCTGTTCGTACTCGTATACCGACCCTCTCGCGGGTTGGGTTGTTCGCCGCTGCCATCATCGTGGGTGTCGGGGTTGGCACCGTACTCTCGCAGGATCCGATCGGAGCCCCGGTCATCGGTTCGGTCCCGGCCGTCGTCGCCGGGGGGTTCGCCATCCTCGTCGGGGGTGGCCTCTATCTCGGCATCAGACGCTCTGACCGAAGTGACTGCGGCTGTAGCTCAGATTGCGACTGTCCGTGATCTGCTGACGGGATTCCCTTCAACCGTGAATGCCCATCGCCTCGATCTGCTCTTGGTAGCGGTTCCTGATGGTCACCTCGGTCACCTGCGCAACATCGGCGACCTCACGTTGGGTCTTCTTCTCGTTGCACAGTAGCGAGGCAGCGTAGATCGCTGCTGCGGCGTACCCGGTTGGTGACTTCCCGGAGAGCAGCCCCTTCTCGGCGGTCGTCTCGATGATCTCATTCGCCTTCGATTGGACCTCCTCGCTGAGGTTGAGCTCCGAACAAAACCGTGGGACGTACTTCTTGGGATCGACTGGTTTCATCTCCAGGGCCAGTTCCTGGGAGATGTATCGGTAGGTACGGCCGATCTCCTTTCGCTCGACACGGGATACCTCCGAAATCTCCTCGAGACTGCGCGGTATGCCTTCCTTGCGACAGGCCGCGTACAACGAGGCCGTGGAGACACCCTCGATCGATCGACCGCGGATGAGATCGTCCTTCAAGGCTCGGCGATAGATGACGCTCGCGACCTCTCGGACCGAGCGAGGGACGCCAAGCGCGCTCGCCATCCGGTCGATCTCAGAGAGTGCGAACTGCAGGTTGCGTTCACCTGCATCTTTCGTCCTGATGCGCTCTTGCCACTTGCGCAGGCGGTGCATCTGGCTCCGCTTTTTGGACGAAATTGAGCGCCCGTAGGCATCCTTGTCCTTCCAGTCTATCGTCGTTGTGAGCCCCTTGTCGTGCATCGTCTTCGTCGTCGGTGCACCCACGCGTGACTTTTGCTGGCGTTCTTGGTGGTTGAACGCCCGCCACTCGGGTCCAGGATCGATTTTCTCTTCCTGGACGACCAGACCACAATCGTCACAGACAAGTTCGCCCCGGTCAGAACTTTTTACCAGATTTTCAGAATGACACTCCGGACATTCGTGAACGTCCTCTTGTTCCTCGGTCCCCTCCGTTTCATTGGTTCGCTCCCGCTGGCGAGTGGGCCGTGTCATCGCACTTATGTAGTAGGAGAACCAGTTCCCTTAAACCCTTGGTAAATATTTTATGGTCGGGCTAAGGACACAATACAGACCTGGGCTGGGTGCCTAATCACGTGCCAGTACTCGACATCGATCCAACCGAGGCTCGCGATCGGTTATCGGATGCTGGCGCCGATATCGAACCCGGAAACACGGAGTACGAGCGCTGGCGGGCCACGCTGGGAGGTGCCATCGCGATCGGATACGAAGATACCGTCGTCGTGCAAGGAGAACGACCGGCAGATATCCTTGCAACCCTCGAAGACCGCAGTGGTCATGGGTATCTCTACGTTGACGGTGCCGCCCGGGGCAATCCCGGTCCTGCGGCGATCGGGTGGGTCGTCCTGGACGCCGATGGGATCGTGGATGAAGGGGGAGAACGCATCGGAAACGCGACCAACAACGAAGCTGAATATGTCGCCCTTGAGCGAGGACTCGAGGTTGCCGCCCGCATCGGCTTCGATGCGTTATCCATTTACGGTGATAGTGAACTGATCGTCAAACAAGTGACTGGCGCATACACTGTCGATGCACCGCATCTCAAGGAGCACCGAGTACAGGTCCTTGAGCTGTTGGAGCATTTCGATGATTGGTCAATCACCTCGGTCCCCCGGGAAGTCAATCGACGAGCCGATGCATTGGCGAACGAGGCGTTAGATGGACATTGATGAGGAGATCGCCTGCCGGGTGCGAGACCTCACCAAAGAGCTTCACGAGAGTGACGATGAGGCTACCATCGAAGCCGTCTCCGAGCAGCGCGATCGGTTACTCGATCGTGCTGGCCTTTCTTCCCGCGTTCGTGCGGACGACGAGGGCGATGTGCTGGTTCTGTATCCGGATGCGTGGCTCGACGAGGCGGGAACGATCGACATCAGCTGCATTGACGACCCGAGTGATGCCGTCGAGCTACCGCTCGATCCTCGGAGCGAGGAAGCCGATTGGGCCGATGTCAATGAGCACAACCGGGCCATAGCTGAGACAGTGGCACACCGGCATGGACCGGTGCACGGAGCCACTGCCAAAGCGCTTGGCACCTACCTCGCTAACCACCACCTCCGTCGTATCGAGGCTGCGACAGAGACCGAGTTACAGACGTTCCGTGAGGACTACTTCGTACGGAATACCTGGCCGGAGGACGAGCAGGAGGCTAGCCTCGAGCGATCGATCGAATTGACCGTAGAAGTCGCGGAGGAGCAGTCAGTTGGAGAGGACCGACGCCTCGATCGTCTCCGCTAGTTCGGCCACCTGCTCCTCGTCATCGATGAGGTTGGACAGGGCCCACTCGATCCGATCGACGGCGACCTCTAGTCCCTCATCGGTGAGTCCGTACTCGTTCGTCCTATTATCCAGCTTGCCTTTGACGATCAGCCCGTCATCACTGAGCTCATCGAGGTTGGGATAGAGCTTTCCGTGGTTGATTTCGTATCCATAGTAATCCCGCAACTTGCGTTTGACATCCAAGCCGTATGTGGGTTCGCCAGCAAGCATGAACAGGATCGAGTACTTGAATTCACTCAGTTGCAATGCTGCAGACCATCCGAATCCGTCTTGTGAGTCAACTTGACTCATACTATTATACGCTGGAAATAGCCATTAATATTTATCGATTCTAAAACTGTATAAACTACTGAATTTTACAACTGAATTTCTCACTGACACATTTAGGTTCAGACCGCAACGCGTTGACGAAAGCCCTTTGAGCTAGTGGCGAACACCCATCCCCATGGTCAATCTGTGGGATTCGCTTCCCGCGGGTCGGAACCCGCCCGAAGAGATCAACGTTGTCGTTGAGTGTCTCAAGGATGCCCGGAACAAGTACGAGTACGACAAGGACATTCCGGGGATGAAGCTCGATCGAGTGCTCCATAGCAACGTTCACTATCCAGGTGATTACGGCTTCATTCCCCGTTCGTGGTATGATGACGAGGATCCATTCGATGCGCTGGTATTGGTCGAGGATCGAACGTTCCCCGGTTGCATAATCGAGGCACGTCCGGTCGCGCTCATGGAGATGCTTGACGACGAAGAGCAGGATGACAAGGTCATCGCCGTTCCCGCCGAGGATCCTCGGTGGGATCATGTCCGAGATATCGATGACTTGCCGCAACAACAGATGGACGAGATTGCCGAGTTCTTCAGGACGTACAAGAACCTCGAACCAGCCAAGGAAACGTCGATCCAGAACTGGCGTGATCGGGATGCAGCGTACGAATCTATCGAACATGCCCTTGAACTCTATCAGGAGACCTTCGAGGCGTAACGGTGCTATCGCCCCTCGTTTGTGACAGGCGAACCTCGGTGCACTCACTATGGGGATGATGGAGCGCCTTCGAGGTGATCAGTCTCCTCGGGTAGCGCTCATCGGGCTCGATGGGGTCCCCTTCAGTCTGCTGGAGGATCATCTGGATCGGTTCGAGCACATCAATGCTCTGGTGGATGCCGGGTCTGGAACAGCGATCGAGGGGATCGTGCCGGCCGCTTCGAGTGTCACTTGGCCGGCGTTGACGACGGGTTTGAATCCCGGTGAGACTGGTGTCTACGGCCTCGTCGATCGGTATGTCAATACGTACGAGACGTACGTCACCGCCGCTGATGACGTGCAAGTGCCCCACGTGTGGGATCTGGCGACCCAGGCCGAACTCGATGTGACGGTGTTGAATGCGCCGGTTACCTATCCCCCACAACGGAACCTCACCCGGATGGTCTCGGATTACCAGGCACCGGACGTCGAGCGAGCAGCCTATCCACGGACGGTAGTCGAGGAGATTGAGCCGCTGGATTACCGCCTCGATGTCGATGCCACCTTGGGACCGGAAGATACCGAGGCGTTCCTTGAAGACGCGTACGAGACGATCGATGCCCGATACGAGGCGATCGTCCACTACCTTGAACGGGCCGATTGGGACCTCCTTGTCGGCGTCTTTACCACCCCAGATCGGGTCAATCACTTCCTCTACGGGGAGTACCTGAACGACGGTGACCACCGGGAGGATTTCCTCTCGTTTTACGAGCAACTCGATACGTATCTCGGGGCCATCCGCTCTCACCTCGGGGAAGACACCCACTTGCTGGTCGTCAGCGAACACGGGTTCGCACCGTTGGAATACGAGGTGGATGTGAACGCCTGGTTAGCCGAACGCGAGTGGCTATCCTATCGGACCGATTCCCCAGGTGGGCTCGCCGACATTGCTGACGAATCACGGGCGTTCTCCCTCGCTCCCGGCCGAATCTATCTCAACCTCGAGGGACGGGAACCACGTGGAGCCGTACCTGATGCAGAATACGAGCTGGTACGCGACCGACTCAGACAGGCCCTCTCCTCGTGGACCGGACCAGATGGTGCTCCTGTCGCCAGGGATGTGGTTACCCGTGAGGAGCTGTACCGGGGCCCCCATGTGGATCTGGCTCCTGATCTCGTGGTCATTCCGCAGGATGGCTTCGATCTCCAGGCTCGGTTCGACACCGAGGGACCCATCTTCGATACGACCATGCGCACCGGGATGCATCGGGAGACCGATGGCACGTACATTCTCGATATCCCTGACGTCTCCCTCGCCGATGCAACGATTTACGATGTCACCCCGACGATCCTCGAATTGCTGAATATACCCTTCGAGCTGGCCGATTTCGACGGAAAGAGCGTGCTCTAGCTGTCCGATCTCGGTGAGTAAGCTACTTACTTGGCCACTTGGATGAGAGACTATGCCAGGTTCACCTGGCGCGAGTGGCGTCCACGTTGGGCAGCTAGAAGCCATCGACATCACCCCCGAGCTGGCCGGGATCGGGCTGATAGTGGCCATTGCGATCCTCGCGCTCGTGGTGTGGATCGTCCTCCGCCTGCGTCGCACCCCGGCTGATTCGTTCGTCGACGCCCTCGCTCCCCACGATACCCTCGATATCCTCCTTCATCCGAACCCTGATCCCGATGCGATGGCGAGCGGGTTCGCTGCTGCCACGATCGCGAAGGCAGCGGGGCTACAGACGCGGATCGTCTATCCGGGGCAACTTCGACACAACGAGAATCGGGCGTTTCGAACCGTCCTCGGCCTCGAATTGGTTCGACTCGAGGATGTCGATGGATTTCGCGATCAACCGGTTGTCCTCATCGATCACGGGCAACCCCGTGGGTTCCCTGCCTCAATCAAGGTCGAACCAATCGCCGTGATCGATCACCATGATGACCCACCGGTCGAGGCACAACACGTCGACGTAAGGCCCCATTACGGAGCCTGTTCCACCATCCTCTGGGAGTATCTTGACGACCTGGGCGCCGTTTCCGAGGGAGAAGCCGGCGATCTCGTCATCACGCAGGAGCTGGCGACCGCACTCGCGTATGGAATCCAGACCGATACGAACGGGTTGACTCGGGGCGTGACCGAGTTCGATATCGATGCCCTCGAGTCCCTTCACGAGCTCGTCGATTCGTCTGCACTCGAACGCATCTCGAACCCGCCGATCGAAGCCGAAGTACTCGATGCGAAGGCCGCAGCGATTCGAAACCGGGAGATCCATGATTGCTACTGCGTCTCCGACCTCGGCGAGGTCGGCTCGGCCGACTCCGTCGCCGTAACCGCTGAGGAACTCCTCACCCTCGAGGGTGTCACCACCGCGGTCAGTATCGGCGAACACGACGGTACCCTGTATTTCTCGGGGCGGTCCATCGACGATCGGGTTCACATGGGTGAAGCACTCGAACGATCGATGGAGGCGGTTCCAGGCGCTAGTGCTGGTGGTCACGCCCGGATGGGTGGGGCACAGGTAAGCCTCGAAGCCCTGGAGGGGCTCGGTCCGACGACTGGTATCAAACGCGATGAACTCCCCGAATTGCTCATTTCTGCACTACGAGGCTCGGATTGAATGGGTTCGGATCGTTATAGCTCGCGCCACTGCTTCCCGCATTCAGGACATTCCATGATGGTCCCGATTGTGCCCGATTCGTTCGCGAGTCCAAGTTTCCGATCGCACGCTGTGCATGCGAGACGCCCGAAGCTACTTCGGTTGATCGCTCCGTCCCGGATCCCCTCTCGAACGGTATCCATACCCCGACCATCCGGACGCTGACACCTTGAAATGGGGGGGTGGTTTCCCTGTCAACTGGGCGCATTCGGCTACAAGGGTTAAGTAGCCCCACCGGTGACAACGAGTGATGGGCTTCCTGCAGGGACCGATCACGAACATCCATCGCTTCGACTCGGATGCGTCCGTTGCCCCGGTCGATTCGCTGGCCGTTGTCGCTCCGGTGGCCGCTGACTCCGTGGATCGACCGGCGGCCGAGACCGTGTTCCAGGCCGTCGCTGGCATCGATCCGGACTCGGTCATTATTCCAGCTCGCGGCTCCCCTTCCGCACTCCGAGAGGTGACAGACCTGGCCGACTCCTATGTGGACAGAGCAGAGGTGCTGTGGTGCAATAGCCCCGAGATACAGCAACTGTGCTCGCGGTATGGTATTCCTCAGCAAGGGAAAGGAAGCGACGTTTGGCTGGCGCTCGGACCGGCCGCTGATCGAGCCGAGGTCGTCGCGTGTGTCGACGTGGATGTGACCTCTGCCACAGAAGCGCAGTTCAGCCGGTTGGTCGCCCCGATCGATGACGACACCCATGCGACCAAGGCCTGGTACACTCGGATCGAACAGGATACATTCTATGGCCGCCTGTGTCGGCTACTCGTCCGGCCGCTGATCTTGGCAATGGATGAACAGCATACCGATCCGTTTCTCTCGTATCTCCGCGCGTTCAGGTATCCACTCTCCGGTGAGGTTGCGTTCCATTCCTCGCTTGTCCACGATCTTCGGATCCCGGCAGGAATGGGTCTCGAGGTTGGTGTCCTTGGTGAATTGTTCGATCTGGCCGGACCTGACCATATCGCCCAGGTCGATCTGGGTAACCACCGGCATTCCCATCGACCGGTACACGGCGACAATGGACTCGCGACGATCGCGTCTCAGATCACCGGAGCACTCTTCGATAGCCTCTCAGTGCACACGGGTATCTCACCCGACGCTGAGCTGGTCAACGAGTACGTCACCTGGGCGAAACGGACCGTCGACCAGCACGCCCGGGACGCCTCCGTCAACGGACTCAGCTACGAGGTAGCTGCGGAACTCGAGCAGGTCGAGCACTACCGACAGGCGGTGAGTGAATCTGCCGACGTTTCATGGTTACCAGCGTGGTCGGAGACGGCCCTTTCCTCCGAGCTCGTCCTCGAGGCCAGCACACCACCGGGGGTATCGCAGACCCGCTCGTGAGTCTCGGGAGAAGCGCTTTAGCGCTGCACTGGGTAGGCTCTGATGGTATGGATATCAACGCACCCTTGGGTGACCTATCGCTTCCCGAGGGGGCGACCCCTGCTGCTGTTCTCGTACCGATAGTCGATGGCCTAGAGCCACCCCATCTCCTGTTCACCAAACGTGCCCCCGATTTGGATACGCATCCCGGTCAGATGAGCTTCCCAGGCGGCAGAGTCGAGGACGGTGATGCCACCTTGCGAGAGACGGCACTCCGAGAGACACAGGAGGAGCTCGGAATCGATCCATCGCTCGTGGAGATCGTTGGACAACTCGAACCGATTTCGACGGTGACCGGGTTCCATGTGGAACCGCTCATCGCCCACATACCACCTGGACCATACACGCCAAATCGAGCCGAGGTAGCAGAGGTGATTACCCTCCCAGAGTCGGCATTCCTCGAGTTCGACAGCTACGAGCAGGAACGCCGCGACCATCCCGAAAGAGGGGAGCTGGCCGTCCACTACTTCCATATCGGAGCGTACACCGTCTGGGGGGCTACAGCGTCAATCCTCATCCAATATCTCGAACGAGAGAAGGGATGGGAGCCCCCGGTAGAGTACTGACCTGAGGTCGAGGACTTTTCATCAGCTACGTGCGTTAGTTCAACCATGACCGACTTCGCAAAGCTCACAACCACCGACGTGAGTGAGTCCTCGATCGAGGTGGCAATCGTCCCGACGGGGAGCACAGAGCAACACGGTCCGGCGCTTCCGCTCGGAACCGATACCTACGCGGCCGATCACTTCGCCGAGATCGGTGCCACCGTCGACGGTGTCATCCGAACACCTCCGGTGCCCGTCGGTGTCAGCTCACATCACCGTCACTTCGATGGTTCGTTGTGGGTGGACGAGGACACGTTCGTCACCTACGTCGAGCAGATAGCCCGCTCGCTGGCGAGCCACGACCTCAACCGGATCGTCTTCGTCAACGGCCATGGCGGGAACGTGAATGCTCTCAAACGCGTCGGTCAACGGTTGCGAGGCGAGGGGATTGCCTACGCTATTTGCTGGAACTGGTGGGATGCCGTCTCGGACCAACTCGAGGCCCATTTCGAGGGACAAGGTGGCCACGCCGGGCAAGGGGAAACGAGCATGATGCTCACCATCGATTCGGGCCTCGTCCACCGCGATCGATTGGCGGCTGCCGGAGCGGGAGCACCACTTCACTGGGGGGAGTCCCGACACGGAGCTGATGTGGGTCTCGACACCATCGATTTCACGCCAACCGGTGCTGTCGGCGATCCCGAGGCGGCCTCACAGGCAATCGGTGACGAACTCGAAGCAGCTGCGACGGAGGAGTTGCATGCCTTACTCGACTGGCTGCGAGATGTTCCTTCCGAAGAGCTCTTCGAGCACGCGCGACCAGTACACCCACCGGACTGACGTACTGACCGGAGGATTTTATCCCAGGGTCGCTAATCGGTGACCGATGACCGATCCGTCTACGCTGGATGTGACGATCGTCGATGGCTACGTCGACGAGCCAGCGCATTTTGGGGTCCCACCGTATATTTCGACGTATCCACGGTACGTGGCCGGGGCGCTGGTCGATGCTGGAGTGCCATCGGGACGGATCACCTATCACACGATAGACGCACTCCGGGATGACCGAGCTCACTGGGGCGCCGTAGCCGAGGCCGATGTGGTGGTGTACGTCGGTGGAATGACCGTTCCCGGAAAGTACGTCGGGGGGACCCCTGCTGAACCCGAGGAGGTGCGCCAGATCGCCTGGACCGCCGATGGCGTGACCGTACTGGGCGGTCCCGTCCGCTTTGGGGTCGGTGACCAAAACCAGGGTGCGATCGAGACCAGCCGTCAACAGCTCGATTACGATTTCCTGGCCATGGCTGATGTCGAGGCGGCCGTCTACGACCTCGTCACGTCGGGCCTCGACGGGTTCACCGACCGCTACCGGGATAATTCTGAGCTCGATCGGTGGGCTCGCAAGGGGGCGTTCATCGTCGAGGAACACCCGAATCATCCGACCTATCTCATCGCCGAGATCGAGACCTCACGGGGATGCCCCTATCGGTGCTCGTTTTGCACCGAGCCGATGTACGGAGAACCGTCGTTCCGGACGCCCCAGTCGATAGCCGATGAGGTCGGGACCCTGTACGAACACGGTCTGCGGCATATCCGTCTCGGGCGCCAGGCTGACATCCTCGCGTACGGGGGTGATGGCGAGGCACCGAATCCGGCCGCATTGCGGAGCCTGTATCAGGGGATTCGGGATCGAGCGCCCGCACTGGAGACGCTCCACCTCGACAACATGAACCCCGTGACGATCGTGGAGTACCCGGCGCGATCGCGGGAGGCTATCGAAATTATCGCCAGACACAACACCCCCGGTGACACGGCTGCATTCGGCCTCGAATCGGCCGATCCAGTGGTCCAGGAGCGAAACAACCTCCTCGTGAGTGCCGATGAGTGTCTCGAGGCAGTCCGCGTACTCAACGAACTCGGGGGCTGGCGCCCGGGGGATGCCGGTCGGCACGGTCCGTCCACCGATCCTGATCCGGGCCAACGACTTCCAAAGTTGCTCCCAGGCATCAACCTCGTCCATGGTCTCGAGGGTGAACGCCCGGAGACGTACGAGCATAACAGGCGATTCCTCCAGCGCGTCTACGACGAGGGACTGATGCTCCGTCGTATCAACATCCGCCAGGTGATGGCGTTTGAGGGGACCGAGATGGCCGAGACCGGTGCGTCCATCGCGCACGACCATCACGAGGAGTTCTCACGGTACAAACGTGAGATCCGCGAGACCATCGATCACCCGATGCTCAAACGGGTGGCACCGCCAGGAACCGTGCTGCCTGATGTCCATCTCGAGTACCATCGAGACGGTCGAACGTTCGGGCGACAACTCGGGACGTATCCGTTACTCGTCGGGATCCCAGGAACCCTTGAACTCGGACGTGTCATCGACATCGTCGTGACCGACCACGGCTTCCGATCGGTCACTGGCGTACCGTATCCGGTCGATATCAACGCTGCATCGATGGGAGAACTCGAGTCGATCCCGGGGATTGGGTCGCGCCGGGCTGGGTCTATCGTCGCAGGGCGCCCCTACAGACACCTCTCTGAGGTTCCTATCGACCTCGATGTCAGTGCCTATGCGACGGTTCGTCCCTCGACGGCAGCGGATGCCAGCTAACTGGCGCTAGAAGGTCTCCTCGATAGTCTCTCCGACGGAGAAGTTCGGCTTGACATCGGTGATCTCGACCTTCACCCGATCGCCAACGTCCGTATCGGGCACGATGATCACGTACCCACGCTCGACGCGAGCGATCCCATCACCCTGTTTCCCGATGTCCTCGATCTCGACGTACCTGGTCTCTCCGACCTCAACCGGCGGTTCCGGTTGATCGTGCGGGACCTCTGAGGACGTGTGTGAGAAGCCCGGTTCGATGATCGCTATCCGATACGTTTCGTCGGTGGCAACGTCGCCCTCGTCGACCTCCTGTTTCGGCACTTCAATGGTATATGTATCTCCATCTTCGACGACCCGTGCACTGAATAAACAAAGGAGTTGATCAGAGATTTCCACGCTAGTCACTCCGATGGCGGCAACTCACGGGTCGGTTAAAGGCCTATCGTTGCGTTCTGCCGGCCGAGTACTGGCTTCCATCGGGTCGTTTGTATCCTTCGCTATCGACCACGATCGTCTCTCCCGTCGGATCCTCCATTCGCGTGAGGTGCTCCCGAACAGCCTCGGCTTCCCTGACAGATCTGATCCCGCGTTCGATCAGTTCGTCAGCCATGTCGAGCGCGCGCTCACGTCCGATATCCCGACCGAGGCCCTCACATTCATGCGCCTGAACCACGCCGTGTTGGGTCACGGCCTCGCCCTGCGGCGGGGATTCTGGGCTCGGGACCAGGGTGAACGGGTAGGTTCGACAAATCGATGGCCGGTTCGCGTATCGCGTACAGTGACTGGCGCCCTCGTCCATCTCAAGGAATCGACAATCACCACAGGACGATGTCTGTAACGACCATTCGATGGTGGTGCCACCCCCGTCCTCGTCCAACCCGAATGGCATTGGCCTGACGACATCGCGCCACGAATCGGATTCCGTCTCGGCGAGGCGTCGGGCTTCATCGGGGAAGACGGTGGCAATGTGGTCGTCGTCTTCGCCTCGACAACAGGCGCCACAATCGGTGCACTCGAACCCGATCGACTGAATGGCATCTGCAACATCCTCTCGATCGATATCCGCAATCACCCGCCGCATCTCGTTCAGCTCGTCCTCGAGGTCCACGGACGATGCTTGGGGGGAGTACCTTTTGAGGTTGTGGTCCCCCATCATCGAGACCAGTACGGTTTTAGGTTGGCCAGTCGGACACATCCACAGCCGTGAAGGGTGAGGAGTGGTATCAGGAGGATTCGGTCGCTGCTCGGTACGAAACTAAGCGGTTTTCTCGAGGAGGGCGACTGATCGATCAACGCGAGAAAACCGCGGTCCTCGAGGCGCTCGGGCCGGTAGCAGATCGACGTGTCCTCGACATAGCCACGGGTACCGGCCGGTTCTCGCTGCTGCTGGCTGAGCAGGGGGCCGATGTCGTGGCAGTCGATATCTCTCGAGCGATGCTCGGGCAAGCCGAGGCCAAACGTCGCGATGCGACGCTCGCTGGGACGCTTGCGTTCTTTCGGGGGGATGCCTCAACGCTCCCGTTTGAGGACGACAGCTTCGATGTCGTCGTGGCGATGCGCTTTTTCCACCTGGTCGACGATGCCGTGCGCTTCCTTCGAGAATTGAAGCGCGTCGCTTCAGAGACGGTCATCTTCGATACGTTCAAACGCTACAGCTTTCGAAGTCTCTACAACTGGGCGCTGCCGATGGGATCACAACTCGTCTCGACCAGCGAGGTCGAGGCGTGGCTCGATGCGGCTGGACTTGACCTCCGAGCGGTTGTCAACGATTGGATCCTCCCCTATGGGTTTTACCGGGTGATCCCCCTCGGTCTCGCCCGGTTGCTTCGTCCTCTGGACGACCGCCTTGTCAGGCTGCCTGGGTGTAAGCGGTTGGCGAGTGTATCGTATTGGACCGCGTCGGTGTAACGAAGACATTCGTTCGTGCACGGAGGCAGCTGCTGAAGCCCGGTCAATCCGTGGTGTGACATCGCATGACGTGGCAAGGGTGGCTCCATCAACTTTTATATAGAACCGCTGACGACCTATCTATGAGATCACTATGTCAGAGTCATCGCAGCGAATGGGTGGACGACCGCTGTTCATCCTGAGTGAAGATTCAGAGCGGACGACGGGTCAAGACGCCCAGTCGTCGAACATCACCGCTGGTAAGGCGGTTGCACAGTCTGTCCGGACCACGCTCGGTCCTCGTGGAATGGACAAAATGCTCGTCTCGAGTGCCGGCGACATGGTCATCACCAACGATGGGGCCACGATCCTGGACGAGATGGATATCGAGCATCCCGCGGCGCAGATGATCGTGGAGGTCGCCCAGACCCAGGAAGAAGAAGTTGGGGATGGCACGACGTCTGCAGCGATCCTCGCGGGCCAGCTCCTCATCGAGGCAGAGGAGCTCCTGCAGCAGGACGTGCACGCCTCGACGGTCGTCGAGGGCTATCATGAAGCGGCGAAGATCGCCAAGGAAACCATCGATGCACACGTCGTTGATGCGGAGGTCGATGAGGAGTTGTTGATCGATGTCGCGATCTCGAGCATGACTGGCAAGGGGACGGCAGGTGTCACTGCCGAACAGCTGGCAGAGACCGTTGTTGACGCCGTCCTCACGGTCGACAGCGACGATGAGGACGCGGTCACCATCGAAACACATGTCGGAGCGAGCTCGGCTGATTCCGAGCTGGTATCGGGGGTCATCCTCGATGATGCACCGGCGCACGATTCGATGCCACGGTCGTTGGAGGACGCAACCATCGCGGTGCTCGATATACCGCTTGAGGTCCGCACCGGCGAGGTCGATGTCGAGTACTCGGTCGAATCCGTCGAGGAGCTCACCAAGGCGATGGATTCCGAGGCAGAGGAACTCAGAGGCTATGCGGAGGTATTCGCCGATGCTGGGGTTGACGTGCTCGTCACGACCGACGACATCGATGACCGGGTCCTCGAACACCTGACCTCGAAAGGGATCATGGCGTTCGATGATATCGGCAACGATGAGGCCCGGCGTATCGCCCGTGCCAGTGGGGCTCGCTGGATCGGCACCCTCGACGATTTCGACGCCGATGATCTCGGCGTCGTCGAGTCTGTCAATGCACGGCTGATCGGCGACAGCGAATTGACCTTCTTCGAGGGAGGTGACGCGGCTGAGTCGGTGACGATCCTCGTTCGTGGCGGGACCGAAAACGTGGTACATGAACTCGAGCGCGTCGTCGAGGATTCGCTCGATGTCGTCAGGACGACGCAAGCCACTGGTGAGGTGGTCCCTGGCGCTGCGTCGACGGAGATCGCCATCGCAAGCGCGATTCGCGAGGCTGCCGCCGGCATCACCGGGCGTCGCCAACTCGCGGTCGAGGCGTTCGCCGACGCGATCGACTCGATCCCGAGAACGATCGCCGAGAACGCTGGTGAGGACCCGATCGACGCCCTGGTCGATCTCCGTGCGGCTCACGATGAATCCGGTCGTGCTGGCATCGTCGTCGAAGGCGGTGACGTGATCTACGCTGATCCGGTCGAGCACGGCGTACTCGACCCAGCGAGAGTCAAGCACGAGGCGATCGACAGTGCGACCGAAGCCGCGACGATGATCGTCCGTATCGACGACGTCATCGCCGCGTCGTAGTCGCTCACCAGCTGATTCTCACCGTATCGCCGATATCGACGTCGAACGAACCAGTCCCAGCGGCCTGATTCGCGGCGAGTTCGATGTGGCCGTGGCTCCCCACGGTGACGAGGGCCGTTCCCGGTGGAACAGCACCGTAGTGCGTCGCAAGCGGTACCTGATTGCCCCCGACTACGACGGTGTTGCGGTCGAAGTCGAGGAGAGACCCATCAGCACTGGTGATCGCGTTTCCGAATCGATCCACGGCGATGATGTCCGTCTCTATCCCCGACTCGAAGACAGTCGGATTGGGAAACGTCACTTTCGTTGGTGTATCCAGTGGTCGGGTCGTCGGGAGCTCCTCGACGCGTTCGATGCCAAGCGTTGCGACCGCGGCGGCGACGGGGGCGAAGACGTCCCGGCCATGGAACGTGTGACTGGCAGGATCGACGTGCTCGAACTCGAATGCCTCAATCTCCCCCGTGCCCGCTAACGTGGTGGCGACTGGCCAACAGACCCCGTTATCGGGCCCGACGAGGACGTGTCCCCCGGCACGAACGATGGCGACACCTCGATCGGTACCGACCCCTGGATCGACGACGACGCAGTGGACGCCTCGTGGATAGTACGGGATGAGTTCACGCAACCAGAACGCCGCCTGACGGATATCGTGGGCCGGCAGGTCATGGGTCAGATCGTGAATTTCGTCGATTCCTCGCCTAGCGAGGACGCCTCGCATGGCCGCCGGGTAGTACTCGCCGAAGTCGCTACTCAGCGTGACGGGGTATGGCATTGTCTCCGTTACGAGCTCGATTCATCGGTTCGGGCGACCTGTTGCAGTCTCGCGATCCCATCGATCTCGGTGACGACCTCGACGACCTCGGCGGGCACGAGCTCCTCCCACCCATCATCGGCGATCATCCGGCGTCTGACCTCCGCCCCTTCATACCGATGTCGATCCACCATGGGTACCTGCTCGACCGGCACGTTGGATTCCTCGAAGAGCCTGACAACGAGTGGGTTGTTCGAGTAGGCAACGTCAAAGCGCGGACTCATGCTCTGAACGTGACTGACCCACACTGAGTTACGGTCGAGGTCTTCGATCGGGACCGCATAGGTCACCAGGTCGAGGTCCATCAGTGCCTTCGTGATCATCATGATTCGCTCGCCGCCGGTGAAGGGATCGTTCGCGGTGTGGGAGTCACCGGCACTGCCGATCCCGACCACCAGCTCGTCGACTCGATCGGCGATCGCCTCGACGACCTGTCGGTGCCCCCGATGAAACGGCTGGAACCGACCGATGAAGATGGCCCGTCGCATGCGTCGAGGAAAGGCTGCGTCACCTGATAAAGGGTGGTGCGATGGACCCGGGAGAAAGTATATCAACAGCGCCGGGTTAACACAGGTGACCATCACCTTCCATGAGTGATCAACGCGATGAATCAGATGGGATCGATCGGGTCGATCCACCGGAGGAGGACTTTGAGTGGGTCGATGAGACAGACGATACGGCTGGTGAGGCAGATCTCGGCAGCGCAGTAGAAGCCGAGGCGGTCATCGATGAATCGATCGAGGAGGAGGACCTCCTCGGCGGCTTGCAGATCGATACGACAGCGGAGATCAAGGTCCCCGATCGGCTTGTCGATCAGGTTATCGGCCAGGAGGAGGCCCGCGATATCGTCAAGAAGGCGGCCAAGCAGCATCGCCACGTGATGATGATCGGCTCGCCGGGAACCGGCAAGTCGATGCTCGCGAAGGCGATGAGCCAGCT
>CAZXER010000003.1:0-89403 GCA_964639975.1 uncultured Halobacteriales archaeon
ACCTCGAGTACAACATCGTCGATCGGCGCACATACATCGTGACGCTCCCGGATTCACGAATGGTGTCACCAAGTACGGTCGAGCCACTGCAGTACGCCATCAAGTAATCTAATTCGATTATGTACCTCAAAAGTAAACTACAATAAGTTAATTCTGTGAAGAGTAGTTTTAATATGTAACTTGTATTGATTCTATCCGAGCTGATGCAACGCAGAGACGTTCTGACTCTAGCTGGAGCAAGCGGGATTGCTCTTCTCGCTGGCTGTGTCGGCGGTGGAACGAATGACACCGCTGCCGTTCTTGATGAAACACTTACCCTCACCACTACAACCAGCACGTACGATACCGGTCTCCTCACCGAGATCAACTCGGCCTTCACTGATCGTTTTGGCGCGTCGGTTGATGCAGTCGCCCAGGGGACGGGTGCAGCACTCCAAACCGCTCGAAACGGCGATGCAGACGTGGTCATGGTTCACGCACGATCCCTTGAAGACGAGTTCCTGAGGAATGGCTACGGGATCAATCGTCGCGATTTGATGTTCAACGACTTCGTCATCGTTGGCCCGGAGAATGACCCGGCAGGCATCGATGGGCTCACCGATGTCTTGGAAGCGTTCGAACAGATTGCCGAAACGGAATCCGTGTTTATCTCTCGGGGAGATGAATCTGGGACCCACGTGAAAGAACTCACCATCTGGGACGAGGCTGGCATTGACCCGACAGGGTCGTGGTACCGAGAGGCGGGAAGCGGCATGGGCGAGGTGCTGACGCAGGCGGATTTGACACCTGGATATACGCTGGCTGATCGTGGAACATACCTCTCCCAACGCTCAGAGCTCGACATCTCCATACGGGTCGAGGGACCCATCGAGGGCGGACCTGACCTGCTGGCGAATCCGTATGGAATCATCGCAGTAAACCCTGGTGTCCATGATCACGTCGAGTACGACCTGGCGATGGCGTATATCGGATTCGTGACCTCGGTGGAGGGTCAGGACATCATCGAGAACCACACCGTCGATGGTGAGCAGCTGTTCTTCCCCGAGGCGATCGCGTCCGATCCCAACTTTTCGCAGTACGTCCCAGAGGGGTGGCGACAGCAAGATGAGTGATCGAAATAGCAACGATAAACCGGGCTTCTTTGGTCATGATTGAACCCATCTTCGCGGTACTGGCACTATCCTTCGAGTGGGGATACATCGAGAGCATCATCTATGTCTCGTTGTATGTGAGCCTCATCGCGGTCGCGTTGAGTACGGTGTTCAGCGTCCTGGTAGCGATGGCCGTGGGGCTCTCTGACTTCCCAGGGCGGGGGTTCGTTATCGCGGTGATCAACACGGGGATGGGGTTTCCAAGCGTGGTCGTCGGACTGGTCGTCCTCTTCGCCGTCTCCCATCAGGGCCCACTCGGGACCTTTGACCTCGTCTTCACGAAAGAGGCCATGATCATGTCACAGTTCGTGCTCGCGACCCCGGTCATCACCGGGGTGAGCTTGGCCGCGATTACGAGCGTGGACGAGGGAATCCATGAGGCGGCCTCGGTGCTTGGTGGTACTCGCCTCGACGTGACCCTCGTCATCCTGAAGGAAGCCCGGTACGGGATACTGACGGCCATGCTCGCTGGGCTGGGCCGAGCGATCAGCGAGGTCGGGTCGGTGCTCATCGTCGGCGGCAACATCGTCTCAGACGGGACCTCGGTCACGCGAACCCTCACGACGGCCATCCAACTCGAGGCCCGACAGGGCCAGTTCGAGACAGCGTTGTTCCTCGGCGCCATGTTGATCACCATCGTGCTGGTGATCAACGCGATCGTGTTGCGATTCGGTGGTGGTCGGGTATGATGGATCACAAACGATCTGAGGACCGGACCGCCCAGGGACTCCTCGCCTGCGAAGGGCTCCGCCATGGGTACAATGGCTCGCCGGTGCTCGATGGCGTCGATCTCGCTGTGAGATCCGATGAGGTGCTCGGAGTGATCGGACCCTCAGGGACCGGGAAATCAACCCTACTCAGACTGCTAGCGCTGCACGTTCGACCGCAGGACGGGACGGTCACTATGGACGGTCGTGACGCCTGGTCCGTGTCGAAGCAGGAGCGGTTGTCGTTGCAACGACGCATCGGGATGGTGTTCCAGACGCCCAACCTCTTCGATACGACTGTCAGGGAGAACGTCAGATACGGACTCCGGGTGCGAAGCGACTGGAAAGAGCGCCTTCGCGACCGGTTACCCGGAGCCAGTACCAATGGAGCCCTCTCAGTGAGCCAGGTGTTGGGGCTCGTTGATATGGACGGGCTGGAGACACGTGCTGTATCGTCCCTATCCGGTGGTGAAGCCCAACGCGTGGCCTTTGCTCGGGCGATGGCGTATGACCCCGATGTACTCTTGTTGGACGAACCGACCTCCGATTTGGATCCACGCAACACGGCGGTGATCGAGGAGGCAGTCTCCACCGCTCGTGACAATGGCCTCGCTGTCGTGTTAGCCACCCACGATATGCACCAGACACAGCGGCTCGCTGACCGGGTGGCAGTGATGATCGACGGACGGATCATTGAGATCGGCGAAACCGAACAGATCTATTCGAATCCAACGGATCCTCGGGTACAGCAGTTCCTAGACGGTGAGTTAGTGTACTAATGTGCGTTACACGCGTGGTGTGGAATTGGTGGCGCCTGCTAACATTTAGTGTCACCCGCGCCATATCGAGGTAAGAAGCGATGGGTATGGATGGTAACGCGGACGAGCAACAGACTGCGGATGACGAGATGCTACCGTCCAGTGATACCCTGTTGGACGAGCTGAACTTTGAGGCTGAATCGATGTTTCTGACCCGCCGGCAGGCATCGGTCCTTGCGCTCAGGGAGGAGGGCTTCGACCAGGGCACGATCGCTGCTGAGTTGTCATGCTCCCGAGCGAACGTGTCGAACATCGAACGGAGTGCCAGAGAGAACATCGAGAAGGCCCGCGAAACACTGGTGTTCGCGGAGATCCTCACGGCGCCAGTCCGTGAGGAACTGCCAGAAGGCCTACCGCTTCACGAGGTTCCGAATCACGTGTACGCCGCGTGCGATGAGGCCGAGGTGAAGGTACAATATGGCGCCCCTGAACTGATCCGAAAGATCGTCGAGACATCACCAGCATCTGAAGAACAGGGTACCCTCGTGGAGCAGTTGGTCCTCAAAGTAACGGCAGAAGGGGAGATCCATATTTACAAGTCGTAAGTCTAGAGTCTGTCTCCTGATTCGACCCCGAGGGGCATGGACAGGAGGAGAACGAATCGACTCAGGGGTCCGGCAGGTATATGGTCCAATGGACTAGAGCCTGACCTATCGATGCAGCGGTCCCCGGACAGCGGACAACAGACAATCGACAGCCGGGGTGACCGTCGGTGAGCCTCTCCGAAGCCTTGGTCCTCGTCAGTGACACAGACGGTGTACTTCATGGCGTGAGCATAGACGGCCCCCAGCAGCGCTGGCGGTTCGATCCGGCGGAGACAGCTGTCACGTCTGGACCTGCCCTCGACGGGGAGACGGCGTTCGTTGGTGGCGATGATGGGACCCTCTTTGCCGTTGACATCACTGACGGGACCGTCAGCTGGACGTTCACCGAGGCGAGCACACCGGTGGTGGCCCCTCCGGTGGTTGGCGATGACACCATGTATTTCGGGACCCGTACCGGGTCGGTGTATGCCGTCGATGCTACCGGCGGCGATGGTATCTGGTCGTTTCACGAGCCATCGGGATGGATAACCGCCGCCCCGGTCCTCGACGATTCGAGCCTGTACGTTCCCGCGACCGACCGTACGCTCTATGCACTCGATGCGATGGCTGGTGACCACCTCTGGTCCTTCAATGAGCCGGTCGGTCCACTTCGCTCGAGTCCGTCGATCGCTGGCGATCTCGTCGTCGCCGGTTCGGACGACCGCCGGCTGTACGCCATCGATCGGGCCACTGGTACGATGCAGTGGCAGTACGAGGAACCGATCGGTCCAATCGTCTCATCGCCACGTGTCCACGAGGGACGGATCTACGTCGGCGGATGGGAGGCGATCCACGCTGTTGACGCTGTCACAGGCGATGAGGCATGGGTGCTCGATCTCCCGACGACCGGTGTCGATGCAGCCCCAGTTATCGCGAACGACACCCTGTACGTGGGGACCCTCGCTGGCTCGTTGCTGGCAGTGGACATCGACGAGGGTACCGAGCTGTGGGCCTTCGACGACTCCACCTCCTGGCTCGTGACGATGGCACTCGTCTACGAGGAGACGGTGATCGTCGGCGCTGGCGACGGGACCCTGTATGGCGTCGATCGAGGTAGCGGTGACCAGCGATGGCAATTCGACGAGCCCGCCGGGATTTCGACACCGCCCGTATTGGCACTCCCCACGACCGACGAGTCGTCACTAGCTGCGCAGGTTGGATCGAACAGCGGGGTAACGGATCTATGACGGACATCCGACGGCGAGAGCTCCTCGCAGCCGGGGGATCGCTGACGTTCCTCGCCACCGCCGGGTGTTTCGCCCCGGCCAGTGAACCGGCGGAACCGGACCGGAGGCCACGAGTCGACGAGGTGCAACATTGGCCGATGTTCCTGTTCGACGAGACGAATCGACGGTGTTTCGCGGGCGAGTCCCGCATCGCGAGTGACACGCCAACGTGGACCAGGGAGATCGAGGGATCGATCTGGGGCAGCCCGGTCGTCGTCGATGGGACGCTGTACATCGGAAGCTACGATCGCCATCTCTACGCGTTATCAGCGGAGACGGGAGCCGTGAAGTGGCGCTACCGAACGGGCGATCGAATCGACGGTACCCCAGCGGTGGTCGATGGCACGGTGTACGTTGGCTCCTTCGACCGGAACGTCTACGCACTCGACGCGGAGACGGGCGAGGAACAGTGGATCCATGGGACGGACGGGATCGTCCGCAGTAGCCCCACGGTGGTGGATGAGACGGTGTACATCGGGGTCCACTGCCGCGTCGAGGAATGCACCCGCTACTACGACGTCAGCTGGCCCAAGATCGGCTACCTTTACGCATTCGATGCCGAGGATGGATCGGTTCGCTGGCGATACGAGGTAGAAGATGGCATCCTCGGTAAACCAGCGGTCGCTGATGGGACCGTCATCATCGGGAGTTCGGACGGTACCATCTACGGGATCGACGCCGAGACGGGGACCTCGACGTGGGAGGTCGACACCGGTCCCCAGGTCATCGCGAGCCCGGTCGTCGCCGACGGGGTAGCCTACGCCTCGAGCATCGGTGCAGATCTGTTTGCGATCGACATCGAGGACGGCGAGACACGGTGGGAGTCGACCATCGAAGACCGCCCAAGCGAGGGGCAGCTGACGCAGACGATCGTTACCAGCAGCCCGACAGTCTGTGGTGATACGATGTATATCGGTTCGCTCTTCTCAGACTCCGAAATTGGCTCGCAGGGGTGGCTCAACGCGGTATCCACCGCGGATGGCAGCACACAGTGGACGGCCGGTCCCTTCGCTGAGATGGTCGGGAGCAGTCCGACCGTCGTCGACGACATCGTCTACGTCGGGGCGCATACGATGGAACCTGTGCCGGGGTACGAACCCGGCGTCTTCGCCGTCAGAGAAGACGGGTCTACCTCCTGGCAGTACGTCGTCGATAGCGCGGAGCAAAGTGGCTTCGGAAGCAGCCCGACGATCGCTGCTGGTCATGTCTACATCAGTAGCTCTGGGGGGAGGGTCCACGCCTTCGAGATGGAGGACCGCCCCGCCGAGAGTCCCAGCTGATCAGTCGGGACCCGGCTGTAAGCAACTAGGCAGGCGAGCGGGGACGGGAGGCTTATCGGGTACCGCCGAACTAGGGAAACCATGGACGAGTTCCTGTTGTTGAATCCAGGGCCGGTGCCCGTCCCGGAATCCGTGCGTTCGACCATGGCAGAACCGATGCTATCGCACCGATCAGAGACGTTCGCCGCGACCTTTGCCAGAGCGCAGGAGGGCCTCGAATACGTCTTCACGCGGTCGTCATCCGACGGTGAGCCCACATCGAGTAAGGGGGACACACTCATCCTCAACGCCACCGCGACGATGGGGATGGACGCGGCGCTTGCGAACCTCGTCTCGCCCGGAGACCACGTCGTCTCTGTCGTCAACGGGAAGTTCGGACGGCGGTTCGCCAGGATCGCCGAGCGATACACGGACGACGTGACGCGGGTGTCCGCCGAGTGGGGCGCATCGATCGATCCTGCTGGGGTTGCAGACGCGATCGACGATCACACCGTCGCCGTGACGGCCGTACATACGGAGACATCGGCCGGACTTCGTAACCCGATCGGTGACATCGGAGCACTCGCCGCAGACCACGACGCTGCCTTCGTGGTCGATGGTGTCTCCGGTATCGGCGGTGACGAGTTCCACATCGACGCCTGGAACGTCGACATCGCCATCACGGATGCGCAGAAGGCACTGGGGATCCCACCGGGTATTGCCGGCATGTACGTCACCGACGGCATACAGCACCGCTTCGACGGCGAGGGAGCGCCGTTCTATGAGGATCTCGAGTGGCACCTCGACAAGGCCGCCGTCCACCAGACACCGTTCACGACGGCGATTCCCCAGGTTCGAGCCCTGGCGAAGGCGGCCGATCTGATCGAAGACGAAGGGATGGCGAACCGGATCGCCCGACACCGTCGTCAATCTGGTGCCTACCGGGCGGCCTTCGAGGCGATGGGTCTCGAGCTCTTTCCGGACCCTGCGGGACCGACCGAGTATGCGACCACGATGACTGCCGTTGAACTCCCACCGGCGGCTGCGGGGGAAGGCTACGACGCGTTCACACAGGCACTGACCGATCGAAACGCTTCCGTCGCCGGCGGCCAAGCCCATCTCTCTGGACAGATCATCCGGGTTTCGAACATGGCGTGGTTCGACGACGAGACGGTCCTCGATGGCATCGACCGGATCGCCGGTGCGCTGGAGGATGTCGGCGCAGCTATCGACAGGGAGGCGGGCATGAACGCCGCCCAGCAGACGCTATCGTGACGGAGGCCCAGAAAGAGGTGGCAATACCGTCCGGTGAACCGGCCTTTACATCACCATAAGCATAGGGTAAGGTGCTATGGGGCGTGTCAAGTACACGTTGGCAGAGGAGGATGTACCGACCCAATGGTACAACGTCCTCGCCGATCTGCCCGGAGAACCGGCCCCACCGCTCCATCCTGAGACGCTCGAGCCGATGGATCCGAGCGAGCTGGAACCACTCTTCCCGAAAGCCTGCGTCGAGCAGGAAGTCAGTACCCAGCGGTGGATCGATATTCCCGAACCGGTCCGAGACGTGTACAAACACTGGCGCCCGACACCGATGTATCGCGCCAGGCGCCTGGAGGAGGCGCTTGACACCCCGGCCAAGCTCTTTTACAAGTACGAGGGAGTGAGCCCGGCCGGGAGCCACAAACCGAACACAGCGGTCGCACAAGCCTATTACAACCAGCAAGAGGGCACCAAGCGAATCACCACCGAGACCGGTGCCGGCCAGTGGGGGAGTGCGCTCGCGTACGCCACCACCACCTTCGACCTCGATTCGACGGTGTACATGGTCAAGGTGAGTTACGATGACAAGGCCGACCGCATTCCGATGATGCGGACCTGGGGGGCCGATGTCCTGGCGAGCCCCTCCGATACGACCGAGGCTGGCCGGGCCGTCCTCGAGGACGATCCCGACAGTCCCGGCAGCCTCGGTATCGCCATATCGGAGGCGATCGAGGACGCGGCAACGGATCCCGAGGCCAAATATTCGCTGGGGAGTGTCCTCAATCACGTGCTGTTGCACCAGACGGTCATCGGCCAGGAGGCAAAGCAACAGTTCGAGCAGGCTGGCGTCGAGCCGGACGTACTCATCGGCGTGACCGGCGGGGGCTCGAGCTTCGGTGGCTTCTCGCTACCGTTCGTGAAGGACGTGCTCAACGGCGAGCGTGACCTCGAGTTCCGCGCCGTCGAACCGACGGCCTGTCCGACCCTGACCAAGGGCGAGTACCGCTATGACTTCGGCGACAGCGCGAAGCAGACGCCGCTGATGAAGATGTACACCCTTGGCCACTCGTTCGTCCCGCCGCCAATGCACGCCGGCGGCCTCCGGTACCACGGCATGTCACCGATCCTCTCGGCGCTCGTCGACGAGGGGATCATGGACGCGGTCTCCGTCTCGCAACTGGACATGTTCGAGGCCGCCGTCCAGTTCTCCGCCCACGAGGGGCTCATCCCCGGACCGGAGCCCGGTCACGCCATCTGGGAGGCGATCGAGGAGGCCAAGCGGTGCCGTGAGACGGGCGAGGAGAAGGTCATCGCCTTCCTCCACTGTGGTCACGGCCACTACGACATGGGCGCGTACCAGCAGTACTTCGATGGTGAGCTCGATCACGTCGAGTACGCCGAGGAGGCGGTCGACGAAGCCATGGAGGAGTTACCAGAGGTATAGGCCCAACGAGCAAGCTATTTCCCCGCGGGCTGGGAGTCACTCTCTCATGCGCGTGGTGGTGTGTGATCCCATTCACGAGGTCGGCCTCGATGCGCTTCGCAACGTGGGTATGGACCTCGAACTGGCGAGTGAGTACGACGAGACCGACCTCGATGCAGCGATCGCGCGAGCCGAGGCACTGATCGTCAGGTCCGGGACGACCGTGACGGCAGCACGGATCGAGGCTGCAGACGAGTTGCAGGTGATCGCGCGTGCGGGCATCGGCGTCGATAACATCGACCTCGAGGCCGCGAGCGACGCGGGCGTACAGGTCGTTAACGCGCCGACGGGGGGTGTCGGGGCTGTGACCGAACACACGATCGCGCTGGCGTATGCCCTCGTGCGAGAGCTCGCCTGGACCGATCGTCAGACAAGAGACGGCGAGTGGCCGAAAGGTGAGTACGACGGGGGTGAGCTCAGGGGATCGACCCTCGGGATCATCGGGCTTGGCAACATCGGGCAGTCGGTGGCCAAACGAGCCGCTCAGCTCGGTCTCGATATCGTGGGATACGATCCGTACGTGAGCGACGAGGTCGTCGAGGAGCTCGAGATAGCACATTGCGACTTCGAGACCTGCTTCGAACGGGCTGATATCGTCACGGTCCACACCCCGCTGACCCCCGAAACCGAGGGGCTCGTGGATGCGACGGCCCTCGACCACCTCGGAAACGGCTACCTGATCAACTGTGCACGAGGTGGGGTCGTCGACGAGGACGCCCTAGTCGAATCACTGGAAAGCGGCCAGATCGCCGGTGCTGCCGTCGATGTCTACGAGGAGGAACCGATCGATGAGGATCACCCGCTGGCTGCCTGTGAGCGCACGTTACTGACCCCACACATCGCTGGAACCTCGGATCGAGCCCAGCGAACGATCGCCACGTCCGTCGCTGAGCAGATCATCGCCGTCTCACGTGGGAGTGCGGTCGAGCATCCAGTGAACGAGCCAGCCTGACCGATCGTCGAGCCACTTAGGCCGTCTCAGCATTCCTGGCGGCTGTCCCCATGATGTAGGCCAACGCGATGTAGCCATAGAAGGAGATGAACGGCAGCGCCAGGAGACCGATGATCGTGATCGAGACGAGGGCAGCGACGATCCCGATGATGATGACGGTGACGAACGCGAGGATGATCCCCGTGAGGTACTCCATGGTGAACGCGATAGAAACGATCGTCCGAAAGTCGAAGGCGGCGCCAGCGCGATTCGTCCGAGCGTAGTTGACGAACGCGGCCGGCAGGATATACGCCACGAGAATCCCCAGGATGAACGTCCCGAGGAACCAGAGCAACCCGCCTCCGGCGATGAATACGGCGGGATCATCCTGGAGTGCTCCGAACCCGATGAACGGGATCATGACCATGGTGAAGAGGAAGATCGGGATGGCATAGGCGATGCTGATCAACCAGGCGATCAGGCCACGGACCAACAGCGACCCCCAGTCCTCGAACTCAGGTGGCTCCTCGACCTCGTTGTAACTCGATTCGAGGACATTCAACAGATAGCCATAGAGGATGAACAGCGGGAGAATGAGGAAGCTGAATATCGAGAGTAAGCCGCCGATGAGTATGCGCGAAATCCAATCTCCACGTTTCGGGTAGGTGAGTCCCTCTTCTAGCATATCAATCAGGAATCGTGGGAGACGGATAAACTTGTAGGATGGATTTCAAGTTTAACAGCAAACTGCCCGAGATGGGTAGTGAGTAATGCAGCCGGGAGGGCCACCGTCCACCCGGGTACAGACGATCACCGTAGCCGGGTCTGGCGCCCTTCGATCGCTGTCTCGAATACCTCGACGTGGAGTCTGTCGACGACGGTATCCGCGAGCTGGG
The DNA here is from genome assembly GCA_964639975.1 of uncultured Halobacteriales archaeon. GTDB lineage: Archaea > Halobacteriota > Halobacteria > Halobacteriales > SKSH01 > CAZXER01. Next base: position 10,319 of record CAZXER010000003.1, read on the forward strand.
CTAGATTCACCGTATCATCCCGATTGTACTCGATCAGCGTCTCTAGCGCGTCATCATCGCCTCGCTCATAGGCGTGCCACAGTCGAACGGCGTCCAGACCCGAAATGTCGTCACGATCACGATCGACGCCGATGGTCTGCTCGATCGCCTTCAGACCGCCATCGAGGCCGATCCGACGACAGGGATACATGAGATCGAGGTGGGGCAGATCGATCGAGAGATCGAATGCCGACTCGAGGAATGGAACGTCAAAGCGCTTGCCGTTGAACGTCACCAGCATCGACGCAGACTCGAGCTCCGCCCGCAACCGATCTCGTGTGAGGTCATCACCGTTGACCAACGTCGTCGTCTCATCTCCACGATGGGTCGAGACGACCGTCACCTCGTGTGCCCGCTGATCGAGCCCGGTCGTCTCGATGTCGAGAAAACAGGCATCTGATTGGAACGTCTCGTACAACCGCCAGTGGCAACGATCGGGGAAGGTCTTGGCAAAGAACGAGACGTCATCGGCCGCGAGGTGATCTCTTGCGGTGTCGATGTACTCGGCCACGCGCTGTCCTCGTTTCGGTCCTAACAAGGCGGGGTCGAACGCATCCCAGTCGGTTACCCCACGGGTCCAGAGACGCCGTTCGGTCGTCTCACCGACACCACGAGCTGGGATGAAACTGTTCTCGACGCGCACCAACTGTTCCCCCGCGGGGCTCGTAGAAAAGCTTGCTTCTTAGCAGTCGAGTTGCCATGGTACCCCGATGCCATCAGGCCGGGCACTTGGGGTTTCAATCGATAACCGGCCCCGTCAACCTGAGAGTTCAGCGGATGAGACCACCTCGTTGTGCCCGGTACCGCGATCATCGACATCATCGAGATCAGAGACTGAACCGACACGATCGAGGGATCAGCAACTGGAATCGAGCTCGGTTCAGGAATCGACGGCCGCCTCCCGCTCGTCGATGAGATCGGCCGCCTTCTCGGCCCAGGATCCACGGAAGAACCCGATCGTGACCACGACCGTCCAACAGAGGTAATTCAGGATAATCCCCGCATAGATCGCGGGAAGGCCGACCTCGAAGACGACCCCGAGCACGTACGAAAACCCGAGCAGGAACACGAAGTTGCCGATCAGCCGACCGATAAACGGCGTGAAGGTGTCACCGGCACCTCGCAAGGTCCCGGCGATCGGTGAAAACACGGCGAATATGACGATCGCACCGGCGAACACCTGCGTGAAGACCACGGCGTACTCGAGAGTCACCGCATCACCGGTGAATACGCCAGCTATTACCTCTGCAGCGAGGAAGAGGCTCAAGCTCGCAGCGCCGAGGGTCAACAGGCTGAATGCGGTGATGGCAAGCCCGGCGAATCGCGCCTCGTCTGGCTTTCCCTCACCGAGGGTTTGGCCGACGATGATCGAGGTCGCCACGCTGTAGGACCGGTACAACGGTCCACCGATTTGCTGATAGATCCGTCGCCCGATGTGGAAGGCTGCATTGGCCTCGGTGCCAAAGAGCAGGATGATCGCGTTCAACGGGAACTGGGCGATGGATGAGGTCATCCCTTCCGCGAAGTTCGGGACGCTGATCCAGATGAGCTGCTTGGTGATGGTCAGCCCCTGTGGCCGCGCCAGGCCCAACCCGGTTCGATTGCTCGCGATGGCCCCCGTCATCACGGTCGCCTCGATGGTCCGACTCACCGCGGTAGCGATACCGACACCGATGATCTCCAGGCGTGGTAACCCGAACAGGCCCAAGCCGAGGGAGACGGTCAGCGCGATGTTGATGACGTTCGTCCCCGCGTTGATGACCATCGGTGTGAAGGTATCACCGGTGCCCTGCAACGACCTCGCACCGATCAACGCGACGATACGCATGGGAGCGGCGGCGAAGATGATCGCCAGGTAGGCTCCACCGAGGCCGACGACCGTCGCTTCAGCGCCGAGAACGCCGATGAGAAACGGCGACAGGACGTACCCGATTCCGACCAGCGGCAACCCCACGAGGAACCCGATCACCAGCGCCTGGGTGATCGCTCGGTCGCGAGACAGGGTGGCATCCCGCCCGGTATCCTGACTCGAGAGGGCGATCGCACCAGTGCCGAGACTCAGACCGACCCGCAGCGGGAACTGTGCATAGAGATCGGCCAATCCGACCGCCGCCACCGCAGCTGGTGAGAATAACCCGGTGACGATGATGTCGACCGTCCGCATGAGGGTGTTGAGGATCTGCTGGACGGCGATGGGCCACGACAGCGACAGCGTCCGCTTCCACACGGCCCACACGCGACCTCGCAACCCGGCCATAGCTTGAGACAATCAGGTCCAACCCATCACGGTAACGATAGCGGCGAGATTAGCGAGACGCCGTGACGGAGCGTCGAATCGTCTACTCGTGGCCGACGATCGGTTTGGGTTCGTACGGTTCCGCCAGGTACTCGACATCGCTCGAGGAGAGCGACAAGTCAACCGCCTCCACCGCCTCCTCTAGGTGCTCAATCGACCGCATGCCCACGATGGGAGCGTCCACCCAGTCCTGATGCAGCAACCAGGCGATGGCGATCTGCGCCATCGAAGCATCATACTCAGCGGCGAGCTCCTGAACTCGCTCGTTGATCTCCTCTCCACCACCTGATCGGTACAGAGGCAGTCGCTCAGATTCGCTGAGTCGTTCGCCCCTCGCGGTCGCATCGAGTTCCTCGATCGGTCGGGCCAGGAATCCTCGGGCAAGCGGGCTCCACGGGAGTACGCCGACACCCGCCCGCGTGCAGTAGGGCAACATCTCCCGCTCTTCCTCGCGGTAGACGAGGTTGTAGTGATCTTGCATCGTGATGAACCGGTCGAGGCCGAGTCGTTCGCTAACGTGGTGAGCGCTGGCGAATTGATGGGCGAACATCGACGAGGCTCCGATGTAACGAACCTGGTTGCGACGGACGAGGTCATCGAGCGTCCGGAGCGTCTCCGCTATGGGCGTATCGTAGTCCCACCGGTGAATCTGATAGAGATCGATGGTCTCCATGCCCAGGCGATCGAGCGAGCCCTCGACGGCCTGTTCGATGGCCTTGCGAGAAAGTCCCTGCGCGTGGGGATTGTCAGGATCCATCTCGAAGTATACCTTGCTCGCGACGACGGGGAAGTCACGGTCGTGTCCAGCCAGTGCCGTGCCGAGAATCTCCTCGCTCTCACCGTTCGCGTAGATGTTCGCGGTATCGAATAGATTGACACCGAGATCTATCGCCCGATCGACCAGCGTTGCCGCCGCGTCCTCGTCGATCTTCGTCGGATCATCGCGGCCGAATCGCCCACAACCGATGCCGATGCGGCTGACTTCGAGCCCGGAATCTCCGAGAGTCGTGTACTCCATGTGCATCGTTCGTCTGCGGAGGGAATAAGGCTGGACATCTACCGCAGGTGCGCACGCGTGGTAGCAAATCCGTGGACGTTATTTCGGTGCCGACCAACACGTAAGCCATGCCAGCGACCCTCGAGATCGTCTGCTCAGACGACGAGTGCGAACTCGATATGTTCGAACTCCATTACACCTACGACATGCCTGACGATGTCGGCGTCGAAGACTTCCACTGTCCCTACTGCGGTGGCGTCGACTGCCTCGAGGAGGTCGTGCTGTAACTCGCCTCACAGCGACGCAAGCGCAGACTCGATTTCGTCGTAATCGGGGAACTGCGGCCACTCGCTGGCCGCCCAGCTGTATTGAACCGATCTGTCCTCGTCGATGACGAATGCAGCCGGTCGTGGTTCGGCGATCGAGGCCATCCCATCGAGGTCGTGGACGACATCGTAGCGCTCGGCGACCCCGTTCGTCGGATCGCTGAACAACCGACCATCGATGTCTCGCTCGTTGATGAACCGACTGCAATCATAGGGGGTTGAGATCACGATACCGACCGCGGCGATATCGTACGCCGATACCCAGTCTCGATCTGTGACGGTCTGCCAGATGTACGTCGCCGGGAAGGATCCAAGCATCGGGTGGAACAAGAGCAACACGGGTCGTTCAGTTACGAGTTCTGAAAGGGTCTCATCGCGCCAAGACGCTGCGGAGACTAGTGGACGAGTGAAATCGGGGGCAGCGTCATCGACCACCGGGGGCGAGCAAGCGGGTAGTTCGACCACGTCGAATCCCAGATCCATGGGACTCAGCTCCCGTAGGTCGTCTCGAGGTACTCGATGATGTTCGCGCTCTCGGTCATGGTGACGCCAGTCGACGGGTCCTCGATGACCGGTACAGATCGGCTCCCCGAGACGCGCTTGACCTCGTCTCGTTTGGAGTGCAGTGCCTCGACGAACACCGACTCGTACGGTACGTCCAGGTCGTCAAGCGTCGTGACTACCCGTTCACAGAAGGGACACCCCTGCAGGCGATACACCGTGAGCGTTGAATCTGCGTCGCCGTCTGCCATTGCCCGTTATACGGGTTCGATGGCTGAAAGCCCTTCGAGAGTCTCAACCGTCTCGACGCAGCCGAGCGACACGGTCGCCCAGCGGTGGTTGGACCTCGAGATACGACCGCCATCCCCCCGGTGACAGGTCCACGTCGTGGAGTTCGGCGATGGTCTCGTACGCATCAGCAAGCGTAGCTGCCCCCACTCTCGAGGCAGCGTTCGAATCTGCCCGAAACTGGAGCCACCGACCGATCGCCAGCATGAGTGCGCTGACCACGAGCAAACCGCCGAAGCCGAGCTCGAAGGGGATCACCCCCAACAATGCGGCCAAGCCGAGGGCGATAGCAACGGTTGCCGCGACGACCTGATACTCCCGGTAGTACAGTCGAGATCTGGCGATTTCGCCCGCAAGGAGCGCCTTGGTGACGGTCGGCTCCAGTTCCTCGAGGACGAAATCTGAGATGAACAGCACCCGGTACCCGGGAGGACCACGGATGGAAACCTCGACGGAGGCATCTCCAACTGTCTCGATAATCACCGTTCTAGCTGGATCGATGGAGATTGGTGGCCGCCTCGATTCGAGGAGTTCATCGTCCGTCAGGGTAGGTTCACGCCAGGTACGCAAGCGAAGTTGTGCCAGCATCGGACCGACGAGACCGAGAATGAGAAACACGAGCGAGACGACAACCACCGCAGAGACGGCAATCACCATGTTCACGCTCGCGTTCTGACGGTCCGAGAACGTTTCGTTCGTGCTCGTTTATCACCGGTACTCCAACGAATCTGAGGTTGCATGATAGCGTAATATTTATGTAGAATCGCTATCAATCTATAACTGCATTCGGTGGTAATCATGGTCCTACCAAGTCCCATGAACCGGTCATTCTTGGACAGCACAGATAGCTCAAGCAGACTCTTCGACACGTTCAGTCGAAGCGACTACGAGCTGTACGAAGAAGACGATGCGTTCGTGCTCACCATCGAGATGCCGGGCTTCGAGACCGAAGACCTGACCGTGAGCTGGGATGATGGCGTCCTCAACATCGCCGGTGAGCACGAGGACGATACGCGTGGCCATCGGCGGACCTATCACCGCCGCTTCCGCTTCCCCAAAGACATAGATGACGCCAACATCAAGGCGGAGTACAACAACGGCGTCCTCGAGATCTACCTGCCGATCCCGCCGGAGGCCCGCGTGAGCGGACGGGAGATCGAGGTCCAGGGCTGACCGTTCCCGGTCAGCTTCGATTGTTTCCGTCCTCATCGGCCGTTTACGAAGGCCGGTAGTTGCTGCTGTATGGGTCAGCGATACCGATAACTGGTGGAGAGTGGTATCAGTTGGACTTTGACGAGCGCAACCTTATTGCGTTCACACATAGATTTTCAGCATCAGTGATGGTCACTGGGCACCCCTCCCCCCTGTCAGCGTTATTTGTGGGCGAATCAGGGACGAAACCAGCCTCGGTGATCCAGAGAGTTGCCGACCAAGAAGAGGACATCAATCTCGTTACCGCGAGCACGCCTGAGCAAGCAGTCGATCTCGTCGAGTCCCAACGGTTCCACTGCATCATCAGTGATCAGACGGTCTATGACTCGGATTCTGTCGAGAACACCAAACAACTCAGGCAGACGGGTGACCGGCGTCCCCTCATCCTCCTTGTCGAAGCGACCCACGATCCGACGTTCGAACGTGCCCTTGAGGATGGCGTCTCCGAAGTGATACCGCTCGAGACCCTGGACGAACCCAGTCGAATCGTTCGTAACCGTATCAAGTTCCATGTGGGACGCCATCGACGACAACGGAGAGACCGTGAACTCTGGTTTCACGTCCGTCAGTTGATCGATCATGCCGAGGATGTCATCTGGATCATCTCTCACGAATGGGACGAACTACTGTATGCAAACGCCGCGTTCGAGCGGATCTGGAACCTGTCTCTCGAGGAGCTGTACGCACGGCCACAATACTTTCTCGAGGGGATCCACCCGAGTGACCGACCCAAGGTCCGGCGTGCAATGGAACGCGTGTCGGCTGGGGAAGAGGTCGAACTCGAATTTCGGGTAAACAGGGAGGAGGACTACAGTATATGGGTCTGGGTGAAGGGCTATCCGATCACTGACGACGAGGGGGAAATTATCGCTGTCTCTGGCTTTACACGCGATATCACCGAGCGAAAATCCGAAGAACAACGCTACCGACGCGAACGCGATCGGTTCCAGCGGTTGTTCGAACACTTCCCCGAACCAACGGTCGCGTACCGATTCGAGGATGAATCGTCCCGTATCGAAGCCGTCAACGAGGCGTTCGAGGACACCTTTGGGTACGAGTCAGAGACAGCAGTTGGACGCGATGTGGACGAACTGGTGGCCCCAGACGAGCTCCTCAACGAGGCAGCCCAGTTGGATGAACGCGTCAGGTCGGGGGAGTTCGTCGATGCCGAGGTCAGACGAAATACCGCCGAAGGCGACCGCTATTTTCGGTTCAGAAGCATAGAATTGCCTGACGATGACGAGTTCGACGGGTTCGCGATTTACGCTGATATCCACGAGCGCAAGCAGCGTGAACGCACCCTGAACGCCTTACACGAGACGTCGAGGGAACTGGCGCGAACGCAAGAGCAGGCGGCGATCGCGCAGGTGGCCACGAACGCGGTTGACGACACGATCGGGGTCCCGTGGGGAGCTACTTGGTTGCTAGATGAAGGGACCGAAATGTTCACCCCTGCCCATCTGACCTCGAGCCTCGAACAGTCCATGCCAGAGCGCGTGGAGATCCCGACAGACGACCCCCTCGTCGACGCCATCGATCGCGAAGACGAAATCCAGCTCGACGACACGGCTTCGTCCGATATCTGGCCTTCGGCCTTGTCACCTGTGCGAAGCGCGTTGGTGTTACCGCTTGGTGGCCACGGATTCTTCCTGATCGGATCTCCTGAACCGAACGGACTCGCCGATGAGCATCGATCGTTCGCGCGTATTTTGGCTGCAAACACCGAGGCAGCTCTGGAGCGTGCAGACAGAGAAGTAACGCTTCGGCAACAACGACGAGAACTACAGCGACAGAACGAGCGTCTCGAGGAGTTCACCAGCGTGGTGAGTCACGACCTGAGAACGCCCCTGTCCGTCGCAACCGCGACGACCGAGCAGCTCTCCCTCGAGCACGAGGACGTCGACGTCTCGACCATCGAGAACGCACTCAATCGGATGGATAACATTATCTCGAAGACGTTGACACTGGCCAGAAGCGGTCAGGTTATGGGGGATGTCGAATCGGTCGATCTGTATGAACTCGCCATGCGATGTCGACACACCGTCTCTGCGTCTGATCTGGACATCGAGATCGACGAGGACCTCCCGACCATTGAGGCTGATCCAGATCGACTCCAGCACGTCTTCGAGAACCTCTACCGGAACGCGGTCGACCATGGCGGTCCTGACGTGACCATCACGGTCGAACCCACAGCCGACGGGTTCAGCGTCTCGGATGACGGGCCCGGTATCTCTGCAGAGGAGGTTGAGAACGTCTTCGAAACGGGATACTCCACGACTGCCGAAGGGACCGGCTTCGGCCTCGCGATTGTCAAGCGAATCGCCGAGTCACACGGCTGGGAGATCCACGTGGAGGAATCCTCGAGTGGTGGGGCGAGTTTCAGGTTCTCAGACGTCTATTGAGTGAGGCCGTCGCGACGCTATGGCGTCGATACGATCACATCAAAACAAATGAACAACCGGCGGTGGGTGCCGGGCTTCAGGCCGTGTCTGAGCCCGGTTCCTCGACGGGGGCTCGAGGTGCATTCCGGTGGACACTGCGGAGACCTTGACGGGCTTTGGACTGTGAGGAGTAGCCCTCGCCGCTGTCGGCGATGATCTCACCGTTCGGTGCGAGGAGCCGCCACCGCCACTCGTTCGCTGCGTCCTCGAACATTTCGAACGCACCCGTCTCCATGGTCAACGTATCGGCGATCGGGGCGGCGTCCTTGACCCGCTCGACGGCATCCTTCGCCCCCCGTTCGTCGCTGTAGCCCTGGCCACTGTCGGCGATGATCTCGTTGTTACCGGCGAGGAGGCGCCATCGATATCTCCCTTCATCGTCCTCATAGACCTCGAAGTCGTGCTCATCGATGTCCCGGACCGTCTCGATCGCGCGTTGTCCGTTCGATCGGGACGTGTAGCCCTGGCCGCTATCGGCGATGATGCGTCCGTTCCTCGCCAGCAGTCGCCATCGCCACTCGCCCGCCTCATCCTCGTATAGATCGAACGCACCGTCATCGAGGGTGAGGGTGTCTGCGATGTCCGCGTACGAACGAACGCGTTCGACGGCGTCGTCGACACCAGAGCGGTCGGCGTACCCCTCACCGCTGTCCGCGATGATGTTCCCGTTATCGTGACGCAGGCGCCACCGCCACTGCCCAGCGTTGTCCTCATAGACCTCGAAACTGGCCTGTGCAGCCTCTTCGGGCGAGGTGACCTCCTGAACGCCAGCCCCCGGGATGTTCTTGCGGGCCCGCTCCAGATCCTTGCGAGCATCATCTTTGGAGGTGTATCCCTCGCTACTGGCACCGACAATGGTTCCCTCCTCGTGGCGCAACCGCCATCGGTGTTCCTCAGCCGGGTCGCGAAAGAGCTCGAAGGTCCCCTTCGAGTGTATTTTCGCCGGAGCGAGATCCTCGAAGACATCCTCGGGTGTCTTGACCACAGCTGGCATGATGATCGCCGCCGCGACGAGGATCGCTGCCCCGAGTGCGAACATGCCTACAATCGTTGGGTCGCCCTCTGGTGTCGGCCAATCATCGGGATAGGTCATGGAGAACCAGCCCGCAGCGAGGACCGATATCGCGGCACCGACGATCCCCGCCATGGTGACACCCTTGTGGGTTGGTAACCGTATCACGACGCCGAGGAGGAGCAGGGTGAGTCCGATCGTCGCCGACACCACAGCGACTTCTCTCGGCGTGAACACCGAGGTACCCTCAAGCGTGGTGCTATAGAAATACGCGATGACCCCGAGCAGCCCGAGGAGGGCTCCAACTAAGAATATCCAGTACCCAATCGCCTCATCTGGGGTTCCTGGACCGATGTACTTTCGATACGCCCGAACGAATGCGTTGTCTGAACCAACCATAACTGTGATATTTAGCTGGAATACCCATTATAAGCTGGGACCATTCTCTGGAGTGTAGAACGCTCACAAGCTCGGAGGGAACGCATAAAGTTGGTCAGCCGCGGTTCGAATCGAACGTATCCTCGATGGGCAGGGTGCACGGTTTTTTATTGTCGCCTTTAGTATCTCGTAACTATGCGGGCCGTGATAGTCGGTTACGGGCGAGTCGGTATCCGAACCGCCCGGATCATGAACGAAGAGGGTCATGAGGTCGTCATTGTCGACAACGACCCAGAGAAGATCACTCGCGCAGACAACGAGGGGTTCACGGCGCACTTTGGCGAGGGAGACGATCCGGATGTCCTCGACGAGGCCATCGAGCCAGAGGCGGATGTCCTCGCGGCGCTGACTGGTGACGTCGAGGTGAACCACTCAGCGTGCCTTCACGCCACCAAACGGGGTTTGCGCACCGTGTTGCGCATCGATGCCGACTATCCCCAGGCGCAATACGAGCGGTATGAGGAGACCGCCGATGCGATCATCTATCCCGAGCTCCTCGGGGCGGCAGGGGCAAAGACCGCCCTCCTTGGAGGTGACGTCTCGGTTCTTGCCGAACTTGCGGAGAACCTCCAACTAACCGTCCTCACGGTTAAGTCCGATACCGCCGCTGTCGGGACGACCATCGGACGCTTGGAGCTGCCAGCCGGTGCTCGACTGTACGCACACGGCAGCGGTGACGAATCGCTGACAATCCCGCTGCCCAGCACGACGCTCGAGGCGGGTGATCGGGTGGCACTGCTGGTCGACGGTCAGGCCATGGACGAAACGCGGAGCTACTTCCTTGGTGACAGCGACTAGCCCACAATGCGAACGCTCGCCGGTTCAAAAGCGGGCGCGCGGTGTGTGGGAGGGGGAAGGGGGGGAAGCTGCCAGAGGGAGGCGCGCCCGATTGGTCCGATACTCAAGCAGAAGCCATAAACCTGTGTCAGACAATTGTCAGACGGTCGTGAACGTCCCAACATATCCCACCACTGTATCCTTGATATATCCATGAACTGGACCGATCTGTTCGATCGTGCGGCCGCATTCGATGTCACCGTTGATGACATCAAAACGGTACGTTCTGCAACCAGAGGCCACGATGGCGAAGACGCCTGATCCAACCCGGGTTGTCGCCGATGCGGATGTGCTCACTGCAGACGTGTTCGTGGACGGAACCGCTCGGATCGCCATGGAGCGGATACGTCGTCACAGTTGGCTCGAGCTCATCGCGAGTGAGGTGCTCCTCGATGATGCGAAGACCATCATCAGTCATCTCGGGGATCACGCGCTCGCCGAGGACTGGTACGCGCTCATCGAACCCGAATGCCACATCGTCGAGCATCCACCTCGCGACAACCCGGCGTTGGGGAGTGCATACGCCGGGAGTGCGGGCCACCTGCTCACCTACGACGAGGCTCTCGCCTCGGCCAAAACCGGTGTCCAGATGCGTCGAGCGATGCCGATCAGTGTGCGAACACCCGATGCGTTCGTCCGGACGGTCGCAATCGATGTTCTCTACGAGGCGACCGTCGGTGACACCTATCCCGGCCCCGATGTGGAACCACGCGCCTGATCGCGATACCACGTGGCAAACGCATCGATGGCGCGCCCGCGGTGGGAGAGTTCGTTCTTCTCGGCGGTCGTTCGCTCGGCGAGTGTTCGACCCTCGACCTCGAAGATCGGATCATAACCGAACCCACCGCGTCCCCGTGGGGCCACGATCTGACCATCGACACGCCCGGTGAACGTCAACTCACGCGCCCCATCGGCGAACGCGACGACGCTTTCGAAGTACGCCGAGCGGTCCGCCTCGTCTGCAACCAGATCCCAGACCGCCTCGATGCCGATGGTGTCCTCGACGAAGGCAGAATACGGCCCCGGGAATCCATCGAGTGCATTGACGAACAGTCCCGAGTCCTCGACGATCACTGCCTCCCCCGCACCGACCGCCTCGAAGGAGGCCCGGGCGCCGGCGAGGGCGATCGATTCGAGCTCGTCTGCCTGTATCTCGGCGTAATCGTAGTCGAGCTGCTCGACGGGCTCATCGAGTCGGTCGTCTACCTCTGCCACTTTGTCCTCGTTGCCGGTCACGAATCGAATCGTCATGTGAGGCACCGACGTTCTCGAAGGACTACCCGGGTACCTACTCGTCGACGATGACCTCGACGGGCTCTTGCTCCTCCGGAACCGCCTCTTCCTCTGCCGCCTGCTTTTGCTCGAAGAGGTACATGGCCCCTGCAACGGCGAGGACCACCCACGACTTCCAGTTGGCGAGGTTGAGGGTATAGCCGACACCGAAAGGTTTCGGTACCAACATGCCCTCGCCGGGTTGCCAGTACGACTTCAGCATCCTGGACAGTTTCGGCCGTTCGAAGTTGTAGGGGATACCGAACATCTCGCCGCTGGGAGTCTCGTCGCTCATACAACGATATACGACGAGCCGGGGCATTAACGTTCCCGCCATTCTCACCCGCTGGTATCATTGGTACCGTCCCCGACCTTCGATGGCTGCAAGCCGCTCGATCACGGTAGCGGCGCCGGTCTGTGTGTACCCGTCGAGAAGCGCATCTCGGTACGCCCCGGGCGCGACGTCACGGAGGCTCTGGAGGAAGACGTGAAGATCCATCGCCGCATCCTCGATGTCGTCGCTGTGGTAGCCAAGACCGAAATCGACCAGGAAGAGGCGGCCGTCCTCGATGCGAACGTTCCGGATCGTCGGATCGCCGTGGACGATACCCGCCTCGTGGAGCCGGCCGAGGTGCTCACCAACGGTCGAAACCGCCTGCTCACCTACCCGGTCGCGTAGATCCGCCGATCCGACATGGGACATGACCAACCGGTGGGCTGTCGGGTCAACGTCGAGAACCGGTGGCGTCGGGATTCCAACCCGTCGCGCGCCATGCAGCAGTCGAGCCTCGAGTACGGTCCGGTCTCGTCGTAGTCGATCATCCAGTGCGGGATGGCGGTACGATTTCGGTGCCCGAGTCTTGACGACCGTCCCATCCGAGCTGACCTCGACCGTCGCCTCAGCACCTCGCAGGACGGCCTCGTCGAGCGATCGTCGTCGGGTCGGTTCATCACGCCAAGTGATCTCGACATCGCTCGGGCGATCGTCCGGTAGGACCGCGGAGTTGGCGATCGAGATCGTCTCACCGGCGCGGAGCATCTGCGCTCCGGTGATGGCGATCATCCCGGCATTGTCACCGCGGAATCGAGATGGAGGTACATACATCGAGGCGTCGCGGTCTGAGACCATCGTGTCGAGCATCGTTCGGAGTCGCTGGTTGTGCGTGACACCGCCACCGATGACGAGCTCATCACGGTGAGTCAGGGCAAGCGCTCGCTCTGAGACCTCCGTGAGCATCGCGAATATCGTCTCCTGCAGGCCACAGCAGACGTCTTCGATCGGGACCCCATCATCGACGAGTTCCTTGGCGGCACTGATGATCCCGGAGAAGGAGAGATCCATGCCCTTGACGACGTAGGGCAGCTCGACGTAGGACCCGGCCTTCGCGTGCTGCTCGACCGTCGGTCCACCGGGGTGGGACCAGCCGACGTGACGGGCGAACTTATCGAGCGCGTTCCCGACCCCGGTGTCCATGGTCTCGCCGAGAGTCCGGTATCGCCCGTCGCGATAGCCCAAGACGTGTGCGTTGGCACCGCTAGCGTTCAGAATGATCGGATCCTCGAGGTCGCCCAGCAACCGTCCGACCTCAGCATGGGCCACCATGTGGTTCACTCCGATGAGGGGAACCCCGAGGCGACCGGCGAGCGTCCTCGCTGCGGTCGCCGTGACCCGGAGACACGGACCGAGGCCAGGACCCCGCGAGAAGGCCACCGCATCGATCGGTTCGTCTGTGGATTCGAGGATGGGCTCGATGACGCCGGACAACGAGGTTGCCATGTGTTCGGCTGCTTCGCTGGGATCGATCCCCCCCTGCGGTGGTCGGAAGGGATCCGTCTCCATTCGCACGTCGTCGATCGCCCCATCGTACAGCGCTGCACTGGCCGCCCAGGCGGTCCCTTCGATACCCAACACCCGCCCGGGGTCATCCCCCCGCATCAATGAGAGCTCCCTCGAGAGGGCTGTTCCTGTAAGCCAGTGGCTTTACGTTCGGGTTGTGAAGATCCACCATGGCCGACGATCATACCTTCACCATCACGGCCGACGATGGTTCGAGTGACGAACTGACGGTACCAGATGGGCTGCTCGATTACCTCATCGAGGGCGATCCGACGAACGCGGAGGCGCTCGGTGACATCGCGATGCTGGCGCTTGCCCAGCATATCCACGGTGTCATCCACCACGGTCATGGTGAGGGCGATGAGACCCTGGAGGCGCTCGAGGAAGCGACACTGGAGCAGTTCGAAGCACGGTTCGGTGCATCCTTCGGAGACGTCACGGGCCACGCCCACTAGGCCTCCGGACCGCTCGCTTAACTGGCCGCCTCACTGTAGCCACAGCGGCCGCAGTGTCGGCGATCCTCGTGCTCGGCGAGGAACGTCTCTTCACACTCGGGACACCGCTCGTTCGTCGTGGCACCCTCATCATCATAGAGCTCGTACCGGGGCATCGGTCGACTACGCCTCCTCTGCCTCGCCGGTCGCCTCGGAATCGCCAGCTATCTTGTTTCGCTCGAGGACGTACTCGCGTTCGATGTCCTTCGCGATGTCCTCGTCGTCGTAGACCTTGGCCTCACCGATGGTCGTGCGCATGCCGAACTTCGTGCTCAGATCGCGGATGACGACCTCGTTCGCATCCTTACCGAGCGTGGCAGCAAGACTATCTCGAACAGAGAGGCGTTCAGGCGTCGCTTCCTCGTGAACGATCTTGAACGTCACATCGCGCCGGTGTAACATGGGATTTTCCGTATCCTCGATAATTTCGACTTCCATGGTTGTATCCAGTTACTTGAGGGTAGCTTGAAATCCGTAAAAGGATTTCGAAGGGGGTCTTGCGATCAGCCGTCGGCGATGAGCTCTAAAAGGCTTCCTTGGTCGCCGTCGAAATAACCGAGCAGCGATCTGGCCTGATCGACGGTCTCCTCGGTGACCGCCACCGCCACCATCCCCTCTCCTGGCTGTCCGTAGATGATCGTCGAACCCATCGGTGCGGCGAGCATGGTCGGGACGACAGCGAGGTCCTCCTCACCATCGACCTCAATCCGAACCGGATCAGCTGCGTTCAACGCGGTGACGATCGCCGAGACGAGTGAGCGTGTAATGGTCCCAGCCGGGTTGGTCACCGCGATCTCGTGTTCGAGGGCTCGCGTTTGTCGTCGTAGCGCCGGATCGACCGCCTCACGTTCGGTTTTGCCGTCGACGATGGCGACAGCTGGGGGATGGCCCGCATCGAGGAGCGCCGCGGTTACCACATCACCGACGGCGATGAATGGTGCAGAGTGGACCGAGAGCAGGGTCTCAGCGTCGGTGTAAATCTCACCAATGGGTTCCTTGAAGGCGTGGCGATGCTCCTCGGGGAGACGTACCAACACATCATCGGCCGCGCCTGGCGCGGACATGGCCAATCACCGGACCTTCAGGGCGTACTTGCCGGGGCGGTCGACGCCCATCTCTCGGGCGATCTCGCTCTCCTCGGGATGCCCGATGATCACGTATCCTGCCCAGTCCTCGGTGAACGTTTGCGAATTGCAGTGGGGACAGGCATCGGGTTCTTCGCTCTCTTGGACGAGATGGCATTCCCGACAGACGACGCGTGTTTTCGCCATCCCTACTCACCGGCGGCGACTTGCCGCTCCTCGTGTTCCTGTTCCAGCCACCCGTGCTTGCCGAGACCGACCTGCTTGGCCGTCAGTCCGATCTTGCTCTCGCGTGGGTTTCGCTCATCGATGCTCTTGGTGACGATCCTCGCTCGCACCACATCGTCGACCCCGAGGGTTCGATTGGATTCATTCGAGACGAGCTGCTGGTTCTCGCCATCGAAATCGAGGTACTCATCCGAGATCTGGGAGACGTGGAGCAAGCCATCGACAGGACCGATACCGACGAACGCCCCGAATTCCACGACCTCCACGATCGTCCCGTCGACGACCTCCTGCATCGTCGGTTCGAACGTCACGGCATCGAACTCAGCCTCGAAATAGACGCCCGGCCGATTCGGAAGGACCGTCCCGTCGCCGATATCGTGCACCTCGACGACGCTGACGACGCTCCCGACCTCTTCATCCATACGGCCCTCCAGCTTGTCCTGGAGCAGCCGCTTCACTAACCCCCGGGTCACCTCACCGAGCTGGGCCGGGGGCACCTCAATCGTATCACGCAATCGGACCCGTTTATACATAGCTGTCGAGTTCGCTGTTCCCGTGGTTCGAGATGCCCCTTAAACTAGTTGTTGAAACGAAGCTGTGATAGACAATATCCCAGTCACGGTGGCTGAATCGCCAGCTGACGGCGACCCCGGGGGGTAATCACCGGACGTTGGGCAGCGCGAACGCGTTCAGCTAGCTCGCGGTCGGCCGTCACGACATATGCGGCCTGACCGGTACGTGCGAGCTCAAGGACGGCGTCATCCGCCTCGTTCGCCTCGGTCTCGACGACCGTACAGCGTTCCTCGATCAACGACACGCCGACTCGAGCGGCCGTCCCTGGTCGGCCACCGTCCGATTCGAGGTGCTCGAGCTCGGCGAGTACCAGCGCTGGAACGAGTGGGGTGACCGCACCGAGCAGCCGCTCGAGTTCTTCGAACAGTCGGATATCGAGCTCCACGGGAAGCATCAACGCACTGGTATCGACCGCTACTCGCGTCATACCCTACGCATCGAGCAGCGTTCCGATACCGATGAGCCGCCAGCGCGTTCCGACACGCCGGTTGAGGGCTACCGTCACACCGGCCTCCGCACACACGGGCCGCTTGAGCTGGACGTCGCACTCGTCGTCTCGGGCGCTCGTCACCGAGCCAACGGTCGTCGTGGTCCCGATGGTCAACATCAGAGGTTCGCCGGTGGTGATCTCCGAGACCTCGTCGACGGCATCGTCGACGATCCGATCGAACAGCTCGACCTCCATCGTAAACGCGTCCCACGTCGGTGGCAGACTGCCGGGTTCGCCGGCGACCTGTCCGGCCAACGCATCGCCCTTCGTCTGGGAGGGATCCAGACCGGTACCGACGCCGAGTAGCCCCCCCGGGCTGGCCGTCTCGACCGAATCGCCCCCGGCCTGCAACGAACGAACGGTCGTCTCGATCGGTTCGTAGGTGGTCTGGCCCTCGCGCTCGACCTCACGACCCGGTCGAAGTTCGAGCTCGTTGTCTACCTCCAACTGGCCCTGGACGAGACTCCCACCGAGGACGCCACCGATGAGTTCGTCCCAGGTCGTCCCGGGCCGGTTGATATCGAAACTGCGAGCGACGAGCATCTGGGCGGCCGCGTCGGGATCTCGCTGTGGGGTGGGAATCTCGGTTTCGAGCGCTTCGATCAGAGCATCGGTGTTGACATCCTGCTGGGCGCTGATCGGAACGATCGGTGCCCCCTCTGCCACGGTGCCCTCGACGAACTGACGGATCTGCTCCTGGTTCTCCACCGCCGTCTCACGGTCGACGAGGTCCAGCTTGTTCTGAGCGATGACGATGTTCTCGATGCCGATGATATCCAATGCCATCAGGTGTTCCTCCGTCTGTGGCTGAGGCACTGGCTCGTTTGCACTGACGACCAACACCGCACCGTCCATCAGCGCTGCACCCGAGAGCATCGTCGCCATCAGGGTCTCGTGACCCGGTGCGTCGACGAAAGAAACGGTCCGGAGGACCTCCGTCTCGACCTCGTGCTCCGGACACGTCTCCGAGACGGTGTACGCTTCCGGTGTATCGCACTCAGGACAGCGACGAAACGTCGTGTCGGCATACCCGAGTCGGATGGAAATACCCCGTTTCAGCTCCTCGGAGTGCTGGTCCGTCCACTCTCCACTGAGCGCCTGGACGAGCGTCGTTTTACCGTGATCGACGTGCCCAACCAGGCCGATGTTTACCTCGGGTTGTCGGCGTGATGCTGTCATGGCACGGGGCGAATAAGCTGATGAATTCTCACCTTGTCAGCCAGATAAACCTACTGTATTGGCGTCAGAGGCACTACCTCGTAGGTACTGAATTGGACGCGAATGGTGCAGATCGACGGAGACTGAACGGATCACACCTCGGCTGTGGAACGAGCAGTCTCACTCGATCACTGACGGTTCCATCCTTGAGCGGCTCTGCAGCCCATGAAAGGTGCGTGGCAATCACGTTTCGAGCCATCCAATGACGAAATCTATCACGAAAATTTCGACGCCAGAATTACGGTAGCCGGGCTGGTTGCAAGTCGTGTAATGAATCAACCGCCGGAGTACTGTCCGTACTGTGGGTCAGCGATCGAAGCGGTCGATGTCCCCTTCGTCTCGACCACTGTCGACACGTCGATGGTATACCGGTGTGGGACCTGCGATGACTACGTGTTCTACAATCCGACACCTGGGGGGAGTGCAGCTGTCATCGACGATGACAGGCTGTTGCTCGTCGAGGACTTCCGTGCGTCAGGAGAATGGAAACTCCCGTCCGGTCGAATCGAGCTTGGAGAGACGCCCCGCGAAGGAGTCGCCCGCGAGTTAGCGGAGGAGACCAATCTCTCGGTGGCGCTCGACGATCTCACGTACTTCTGTGACGATGCGGGTCAACCCGTCGAGGAGATGTACATGGTCGGCATCAACTACGCCGTCCCGAGATCGAAGACGGCCGGTCCCCTCGAAGCCGGGTCGGACGCAACTGATGCTCGGTTCTTCTCGCCAGATGCGTTCGAAGCCTCGGAGTATAGCCTCAGAGCCAGTCACGTGGATAGGTTCGGCCCAGACCTCCAGTGGCTGTTCGACGAGGCTCGCAAGGCGATAGCCACCTCCCATTCGTCGCAACGGTGACCGACTAGAGTCCACGAAAAAAGGATGGGGTTAAGTTTCACTGTACTGGCAGGCAGGGCTTTTGCACAGTCGGGGCCGAGAGAGTGGTCGTGGACGAGTTCGGATTCGAACTGCAGCTGTGTGCGCACCTTGAGGCGACGACGGATGCCATCGTCTCCAGACAGCTCTCCGGGGCGATCGAACGGGCCAATCGTGTGCTCGATACGGTGCTCGTCGAGCCAGGAGCTGCCTTCGAGCAGCGGGCCAGATTGACCGATTCGACGATCCCCGCGATGGTACTCGAGGCGGACATCGGGCCCGGTCGGTTTCGCGACTGGCGAGCACTGCTCGGCGATGGGATGGCGGCAGAACAGGCCATCGAACGGGCTCACGACATCGGCTATCTCGAGGTGGAGTACGAGGCGGGTCGTGAACGCGTCAAGGCAGTTGATCGCTACCCAGCTGACTGGTTCGATCGGATCATCGCGATCGAGAACAAACCAGACCTCGAGACACCTGGTGGGCTGTACGAGCAACTCCGATTCGACGCGACGCTGGGTCTCGTCGACGAGGTCATCCTTGCCACGCAAAGTTACGTGACGCGGGCCCATCGCAATCGGTTCCCCGACGAGATCGGTATCTGGCGATTCGATCCGGAGACTCGCGAACTGGAAGTCCTCGATCCCCCGACACAGCTGGCGAGTGCGCGACCTGGCTTCGAGATAATCGAGCATCGACCGGGACAGACGGCGGTCGAACCGGTCGATCCTGCCCAGAAACGACGATCGAGGAGACAGCTCGCAGAACGAGCGTATGGCAAGGGCTGGCGGACCTACACGTTGCCGGCCTGTGCCAACATCGAACCGACCGAGGACCGCACTCCCGGGTTGCCAAACTGTACGTACTTCGACGAACTCGTCAACCCGTCCGTCACTTGTGGCCCGTCCTGTCCGGGTCACAGCAGCGCCCCACCGCCGGCACTCGACCTCGACGGCATCCGAGAGCGACACAGTCCATGGATGCGCGATCCCCCAGATCGACGCTCGCGGCAGGGCCGCCTCGGTGAGCAGTGGACGCGTTAGTCGCTGAGGCGATGGGCCACCATCGCCAGGGCAACAACACCCGCGGCGAAGACCGCCAGCTCGAGTGGTCGGATACCCCGGCCAGTGGCGACGGCGATGAGGCTGTAGACGAGCACGACGACGAGTAAATACCGAATCGCCCGACGAGCATCGCCGGCGGTCATCGCTACCTCAGTGGTCGTGACCGGAGACGTCCCCGCCAGCGATGAGGGCGTCGGCATCGCTCTCGATGGTATCGAGCTCGCGGAGGTTGTCGCGGTCTTGGAAGTCGTCAATCGCGTCCAACAGGTCCGCCTGGGTCAGGGTCCGTCGATCCTCTGTCAAGGCGTTGAGCACCGCTTCACGCATGACGAGACGCAGATCGCTCCCGGTGAACCCAGCGGTCTCGGCGGCGACCTCGTCGGGATCGAAGCCCTCGATGTCCATGTCTCGCGTGATGACGCGGAAGATGTCGGCACGCATCCCCTCATCCGGCTTGGGGAAGTTCACGATCTCGTCGAACCGTCGCCAGGCGGCCGCATCGAGCTGATCGGGGTGGTTGGTCGCCCCGATGAGGAGGACATCGTGATCGATGAGACTGATGTCGTCGATCGACTTGAGGAGGGTGTTCACCGCTCGTTTGAGGGCGGCATGCTCGTCGCTACGTCGCGTCTTCGCGACGAAGTCGAACTCGTCGATGAAGAGGATGCACGGCGAGAGGCGCTTTGCCACCTCGAAGGTCTTGTCGATGTTCTTCGCCGTTTCACCGAGGTACTGACTCGTGATCATCGAGAGTCTGACCTCGACGACCGGAAGGTCGAGATCTTGCGCGATCGCCCGAGCGACGGAGGTCTTGCCCGTGCCTGGCGGACCGACGAACAGGAGCTTGCCGATCTCGTGTAAACCGATCGACGCGAGGTAGTTGCGGTGCTCGATCGCCGTGGCGATCTTGCTGATTTCCTCCTCTTGATCCTTGGTGAGGACGAGGTCGTCGATCGTGATACGGACCTCCTCGGGGGCGTGTACCTTGACGAGGTCCAGCATCTCCTCGTCCTCCTCGTCGAAGAACTCGGCGAGCAACGTGTCGATCCATTTCCGGTCGGCCTGGATCGGACGGTTGGCCTCACGGGCACGCTCGTAATCGACCTCGAACGGCGCGTCATCCTCGTACACGAACGCGAGCGCCGGGTTGGAACGAAGATCTTCCGGGTCAACCCGAGAGAGGAACCAGTCCGCGGCCATCTCCTCATCGGTCACCGAGATGGTGTCCGTGAACGCATCGCGATCGGTGAACATCAACTCCCCCACGGCCTCCCAGGGCTCGTCTACCCCGGTCGCGGCCTCGATGACGGATTCGGTCGACGACAGCGGCCGCTCGAAGGCTCCATCGGACCAGAGGACCGTCCGATACCGCGGTGGTAGATCGTTCTCATCGAGCTCGCGATGATCATTGAAGCTCCGAATGGTGAGCAAACACTCGATCACCGCCACATCGTCATCACTCATAACATAGTACATATCGGGTACGTCGATTTAAGGCATTCGTCACGGAAACGGGGCCTGTAAGTCAGTGGCTTCCCAAGTTGGTTGTATGAGTGCAGAGACGACTCCAGTCATCACGCACGCGGTGAGAACGGCCCAAGGCAAGAGTGACGGCGTGTTCGCCGACGTGCGGCCCGAGGACCTGAGCATCCCCCTGATCAACGAGATTCTCGAGCGATCCGGACTGACTGGCGAGGACATCGACGATCTCATGTGGGGCTGTGCGCAGCAGCGAAAGGAGCAGGACAACAACATGGCGCGGGTGATCGCGTTGTTGTCCGATCTCGGTGAATCCGTCCCAGCAACGACGATCAACCGCTGGTGTGCCTCGTCGATGCAGTCGATAATGAGCGCGAGCGACGCCATCCGTGCCGGACAACGACAGGCCGTCATGGTCGGCGGCGTCGAACATATGACCCGCGTCGAGATGGGAGGAGGTCACAGCTACATCCATCCGGACCTCGATGCCAAGTACAACGTGGCCACCCTCGGGATGGGGATGACCGCCGAGGAGGTCGCCGACCGCTTCGACGTCTCCAGAGACGCACAGGACGAGTGGGCGTTGCGCAGCCATCAACGGGCGAGCAAAGCGACCGAGGACGGTCTGTTCACCGAGGAGATCGTCCCGATCGAGACGGACGATGGGGTCGTTGAGGAGGACGAGGGGATCCGGCCGGATACCAGTCTCGAAGCGCTCTCGGGGCTACCGAGCGTATTCGTCGGTGACGGGAGCGTTACCGCGGGCAACTCGTCGCAGATCAGCGATGGTGCCGCCGCGCTCCTCGTCACGAGCGAGGCATTCGCCACAGAGAACGACCTGCCGATCCTCGCCGAGGTCGGCTCGAACAACGTCGCCGGTGTCGACCCACAGATCATGGGCATCGGACCGGTTCCAGCGACAAAGGGGCTGCTCGAGCGAACGGGGCGGTCGATCGATGACTACGATCTCGTCGAGATCAACGAGGCCTTCGCGAGTCAGACGGTCTACTCCAAGAACCAACTCGGGATCGACGACGAGAAGCTCAACGTCAACGGCGGGGCCATCGCCATCGGGCACCCACTCGGCGCGAGTGGGGCCCGACTCCCGGTGACGCTCATCAACGAGCTCGGTCGCCGCGGTGGCGGCCTCGGACTCACCACCCTCTGTGTCGGCTTCGGGCAGGGTGCGGCCATCGAATTCGACGTCAACGCTACGTAGGGTGAATTACTCCTCGGCGTAGAGATCCTCGACCTCGTCGCTGAAGTGCTCGAGAATGTTCCGACGTTTCTTCTTCAACGAAGGGGTGAGCAACTCGTTCTCCTCGGTGAACTCTTCCGGTACGAGTCTGAAATCCTCGATCTGTTCGTAGGATTCGAGCGTCCCGTTGACCTCGTCGATCTCATCGGCTATCGCCGACTTGACGCGGATGTTCTCGATAATGTCAACCGGTTCGTCGGGGAGATCTACATCGTTCTCCCCGGCCCATTCTCGGACTTCATCGAAGTTCGGGACGATCAACGCGGTGACGAACGGATGGTTATCGCCGAGGACCATGCATTGCTCGACGAGACGGCTGGTGGCGAATTCGTCCTCTATCGGGACCGGCGCCACGTTCTTCCCGGTTGTGAGGACCGGGATCTCCTTGAGTCGTTCCTGGAAGACGAAGTACCCATCTGGACGTTTCTCGACGATATCACCCGTCCGGAACCACCCGTCATCGGTGAAGGCGAGCTCGTTGGCCTCGGGATTGTCGAGATACCCCTGGGTAACATTCGGTCCCTTCACCAGCAATTCACCGACGCTCCCATCGTCTGGACAATCATCCGGGGTACGAACGTCGCAGTCTAATCTGGTCTCGACATCGACGAGGGCAGGTCCGAGGGTCCCGATCTTTGGTGCCTCAGGCGGGTTGACAGTCAATACCGGTGACGTCTCGGTCAGGCCATACCCCTCGAGGATCGGTAGACCCATCCCGTGATACAACGCGTTGAGGTCGGCCGAGAGGCTGCCACCGCCACTGATGAAGAAGTCGAGTTGGCCGCCCAGCGCATCCCTGACAGTGCTGAACACGAGTTTGTCGGCGATCGAGCGCCTGAATCGAAGCCACGCACCTGGATCATCCACTCGATGGAACTCCTGGCCGACCTCGGTCGCCCAGCTGAAGATCTTCGCCTTGATCGGCGATGATCGGGCCTGCTTTCGGATCTCCCGGTAGATCTGTTCGTACACTCGCGGCACGGACGTGGCCGTGGTCGGTTCGATGAGCGAGAAATCCTCCTGAAGCGTATCCGGTGTCTCCGCGTATGCGACGCTCGCTCCAGAGAGGAACATCATGAAATGACCGGCAAGTCGCTCGAACACGTGCGCGAGCGGGAGGTACGAGACTGCTCTGGTCTCCTCGGTGATGGCCCCCGCATCTCGTGGTCTGTCCTCTCGAGGACCAAAGCGTCGGCGACACTGGTTCACGTTCGACCGGAAGTTGCCATGGGTCAGGAGGACGCCCTTCGGGAGACCGGTTGTCCCGCTGGTGTAGATAATGCTGGCGAGATCATCGAGACTTCGTTCATCCAGCCATCCCTGATAGGCGTCGGGATCGAACGATGTGGCACCGCGCTCGTGGATGTCGGCGAGCGTGTAGACATCATCGCGCTCGCCAGCGGGATGGTCGCTTATATTGTCGATGACGACCACCCACTCGACAGTCTCGAGGTCGTCCTCAACCGACAGGAACCGGTCGAGTAACTCCGCATTCTCGAGGACAACACCCCTTGCCTGGGGATGATTCAGCAGGTAGATAACGTGGTCTTCGGAGGAGGTTGGATAGACGGTCGTGACAGTCGCTCCCGCTGCCAACAGCGCGAAATCGGCCTGCGCCCACTCCATGCGGGTGTGGGCGAACATCGCGATCCGATCGTCCGCGGTGAGCCCGATCGAACGAAACCCCGCGGCGAGGTTGCGAACGATATCGCGCATGTCGCCGTACGTGATCGATCGGAACTCTCCCTCCGGGGCCGGCTCGAGGACGGGACCGACGAGCGATCGATCGAGTGTCCCCCCCTTGTAATACTGCGCAGGGCGAGACTCGTGTCGACGAGCGGCCGCTTCGAACGCTTCCGGGATGGTATCGTCACCGATGGTCGCGTCGTCGTAGGCTCGTTCGGCCTCTAGCAGCGTTGACATATGGTGACATACGACACGTATAGCAAAACGGTTGCTGATTATTCGTCGAGATAGCCCAAGACGCCACGGACGTTCATCGCCGTCTCTGCGAGGGAATGCTCCTTGCCCCATACAGCCACAGTGGATTCTCGTTCGAGGATGTGTTCGATGGTTGTCGCCTCGTCTGGTGAGTCCTCGTGGACCCGTCTGACCGTCTCCACCCACTCGCTGAGGACGTGCTCGTACTCGGTGAGTACGGCGGGATCAGCCACTGGTCCGAAGTGAGAGTACAGCAACACCGCTGGTTCGAGTGATCTGAGGCGTTCCAGATCCCGGAGGTTCTGGTCGAGATCGAAATCCGGGGGCGGGGTCGTCGGCCTGACCGCACCGGTCGATTGGACGTACAGTCCAGCCGCATCCGCGGGGAATAAAGCATCCTCGTCGGGGAGGTACAACGAGTGGTGATGGGGGGCGTGACCCGGGGTCTCGATGGCCTCGAGTGTTCGATCGCCGAGGTCTATCTCGTCACCATCGTCCAGTGGCGTTAGACGCGACTCGGGGATCGGCTCGGGTTCAACGTAGTGACGCCAGCGATCACCGACCGCCGCCTTGGTTCCAGCGACCAGCCGGCCGGGGTCGACGAGATGTCGGACCCCACGTTCGTGGATGGCCACCGTTGCGTTGGGACATGCTTCGGCCAGGAAGCCAGCCCCACCGGCATGATCCAGATGTACGTGCGTCGGGATGATGTACTCGAGATCAGCTCGGGCGACGCCGGCCGTATCAAGGAGGTCTAACACCCGATCGAAGTGCTTACCGATACCGGTCTCGACCAGGGCAGGGCGCTCTCCGTCGAGGAGATAGACTGCCCCATACTCCTCGATGCCGTACAGCCCCGTATCGACGTACCAACAGTTCGCGACCAGGTCAGCATCCACCGTCGAGATGTCACCGATTCCCATGGGAATACTGTCACCGGCAGCGCCATAGGCGTCCCGTTCCCGGACGAGAGAGCCACACGGTTTTTGTCGAGCCCCGAAGTAGGAGACGCAATCAATGCTTGACAGAACCGTGGTTCGCGATGACCCCGAGCAGGTTCGCTGGGCCATCGAGGCCAAGGGCGTCGATGCGGCCGACCTCGACGCGCTGCTCGAGAAGGATGAGCGTTGGCGCGAACTCAAGGCACAGGGCGATGAGTTACGCCACCAACGCAACGAGATCAGCGAACGCATCGGCGAGCTCAAACGCTCGGGCGACGACGAGGCAGCCGAGGACGCCATCGAGCAGTCCCAGTCGCTCAAGGCAGAGCTCGACTCTATCGAAGCGGAGGCGAGCGAGCTCGAAGAGCAGATTCGGGCCGAGGAGTTGCTGCTACCGAACATCCCGCATGAGGAGGCGCCCATCGGTGAGGACGAGGACGACAACATCGAGACACATCGCTGGGGATTCGATGACTTGCGTGACCTGCCGGATGAGGTCATCCCCCACTACGATCTCGCCGAGGAGCTGGAGCTCATCGATTTTACCCGTGGGGCCAAGGTGGCCGGTGGTGGCTTTCAATTCCTGAAGGGCGACGGGGCACGCCTCGAGTACGCGCTGATGCAGTTCATGCTCGATCTGCATCGGGAGGAACACGGCTATCACGACATCTTCCCGCCGTTGCCGGTCAACAGCGCAGCGATGCGGGGAACCGGGCAGTTTCCCGAGTTCTTCGTCGACGATGCGTTCAGGATCGGAGGCTCGAACGAAGAGGCATACGACGACGATGACCTGTGGCTGCTCCCAACCGCGGAGGTGCCGGTTACCAACATGTACGCCGATGAGATCCTGCTCGATGACGATCTCCCGGTCAAGCACGTCGCGTTCTCGCCGAACTTCCGCCGCGAGGCCGGCGAACACGGGACGAAGACGCGGGGGTACGTCCGCGTCCACCAGTTCAACAAGGTCGAGCTCGTGAACTTCGTCAAGCCAAGCAACGGTGAAGACAGACACCAGGAGCTCCTCCGGGAGGCGGAGGAAGTGCTCCGTCAGCTCGAACTCCCCTACCGGGTGCTCGAGATCTGCACTGGCGACATGGGGGCCCCACATCACCGTCAGTACGACCTCGAGGTGTGGGCACCTGCCGATGACATGCCCGATGGGCCGGATGTCGGCGGTCGCTGGCTCGAGGTGTCCTCAGCCTCTCACTTCACCGAGTATCAGGCTCGACGCGCCGGGCTTCGCTACCGTCCAGAACGCCACGAATCGGCGGAGTATCTCCACACGCTCAACGCCTCTGGTATCGCGTTAGCACGAACCGTGGTGGCGATCATGGAGTACTACCAGAACGACGACGGGACCATCACCGTCCCCGAGGTGCTCAGGCCGTACATGAACGGACAGACGGTCATCGAGGGACACGATCCCATCGGCGAGAGCGCAGTGGGTGCCGGCCGTCGGGACTAGGGAACGGGTACCGTCGCCACGATACCTCAAGCCATCTACATAAATCGGATTCAGCGAACGCCTTTGGTCCTGTACCGTGTATATCGGTGTATGATGGTACCCGAATCTCACGGTTGCGTCACGCACCCAGCACGCTCGATCCACCGAGGTGAACCCCGATGACGGATGCGTTCGTCGAAGTCGGCAGCGTCGAGGATGCGAAGACTGACTCGCCACATGTCATCCGAATCGAGGGCCAATCGATCGGGTTGTTCTATCACGATGGAGACTTTCACGCGACGGATCTGCACTGCCCCCATATGGGGTTCCCACTGACTGACGGCAGTGTCGAGGACGGGATCCTCACCTGTCCCTGGCACCACGCCCGCTTCGAGCTGAACTGCGGTGATACCCTGGATCCGTTCGCCGACGACGTCCAGACGTACCCCGTGGAGGTGCGAGACGGGTCGGTCTTCGTCTCGCCGATCGCCTCGCGAGAGCTCGAACCGGCCGAACACTGGCAGAATCGTCTCGAACACGGGCTCAGAGAGGATCTCAGCCTCATCATCGCGAAGGCCGTGATCGGCCTCGATGACGCGGGTGTCGACTACCGGGAACCGGTCGAAACCGCGCTCGAATTCGGGACCACCTACCGCGAGGCTGGCTGGGGACGGGGGTTGACCACGCTCGGTGTGATGGCCAATCTGGTGCCCACGTTGGCGCCAGCCGATCGCCGACGGGCGATGTACATCGGCATCTCGGAGGTCGCAGACGAGTGTGCGGGAGAACCGCCTCGTTTCGCGCAGGACCCCCTCTCGAATACGGATGTGCCACCAGATCGACTCAAACGGTGGTTCCTCGAGTCGATCGAGGTCCGCGATAGCGATGGTGCAGAGCGGGTGCTCCGGGCCGCCGTCAGAGCCGGGTACGCGGAGGACGACCTGGCCGAGTTGCTCGTCGCAGCGGCGACGGACCACCTCTACCTCGATACCGGCCACCGTCTCGACTTCATCAACAAGGCGTTCGAGACGCTCGATCTCGTCGGCTGGGACCGCGCCGAGACCACCCTGGCAAGCCTGGTCCCTGGTCTGGCGAGTGCACAGCGGGCGGAGGAGACGGCCTCCTGGCGCCAACCCGACGACATCGCCGCATTGTGTTTCGAGGCGGCAGACGAGCTGCCAGCCCTCGTCGAGGCCGGTAGCGACGACACCTGGACGGAACCACCGGAGTTCGTCGAGACGCTCATGGGTGACGATCCTGCAGCGATCATCGATGCGCTGACGAGTGCGATTTCAGCGGGAGCGAGCGCTCGCGAGCTCGCCCGTATCCTCGCCTTCTGTGGAGCCAGGCGGATCGCCCACTTCGGGACCGCCAACGAGTTCCGGGACT
The DNA here is from genome assembly GCA_964639975.1 of uncultured Halobacteriales archaeon. GTDB lineage: Archaea > Halobacteriota > Halobacteria > Halobacteriales > SKSH01 > CAZXER01. The sequence continues at coordinate 38,286 of CAZXER010000003.1, forward strand.
GGAATACCGTCCACCACACGTACACCTACCTGAACGCGGTGCACGGCCTCGCCGGGCGGACCGACGCGATCGAAGCGTACCGCGGGCTCTTCGACGGGGCGATGAACGTCTACCTCGACCGCTACCTCAACACGCCACCACAGCGCATCCCCGAACCAGAGGGAGACAGCGACCCAGATCGGGCCCTCGATGACCTGCTCGAGACCTTCGAGACCGAGTCACGAGAGACCGTCAACCAGGCGGGTCGAGCCACCGCCCGGTATCTCGACGGCGGCGGCGATGTGGATCGGCTCAAACGGGAGATCGGCGGTGCGCTTGTCAGAGAGGACGTTGGCTTTCACCCGAGACAGAACGTCGAGGCGGCGTTCAACCAGTACGATCTAGCGACGTCAGACGAGCGAGCTCGCGTCCACCTCATCGCCACCGCCCGGTACCTCGCCGCGCACACGCCGACGAGACGTGCCGGCGAGCAGACGTTCTCGATCGCGGAACGGCTCAACCAAGGCGAGGCGATCCACGAGCAGTAGGGTCGCTCGCCCCTGGCGCTTATCTACGACTCTCGCCAAGGATAGCGCGTGGAGGTACACATCTACTACGAGGGCGACGACGACCCCGACAAGTGTACCGCTCGTCGTCTCGAGCAGTTCTCACTTGCCACCCTCCATCGGTCGCTTCGCCAGCCACCGTCAGGGATCGTTCTCGATCCCTACGCCGAACAGGCGCTGTCGCCAGCAGATGGCGATCACGAGGTCCTCGTCGGAGTCGATCGGTCTTGGACGTCCGCGGACGAGGATGGGTTTGACCTGGAAGGCACCCACCGGGCGCTTCCCTTCCTCGTCGCCGCCAACCCGGTTAACTACGGCCGGCCGTTCCGGCTGACCACCGTAGAGGCACTCGCTGGAGCGCTCGCGATCCTCGGCGAGACCGAGCACGCCGAATCGCTGCTCGAGCCGTTCCGGTGGGGTGATACCTTCCTCACGCTCAACGAAGAGCCGCTTCGTCGCTACGCGGCCTGTACTGACTCGAGCGAGGTCGTCGAGGTGCAAGACGAGTACCTCGAACCCTCGGACCAGCACGCTTAATGGTCACAAGCGGATACGACGGGTCACGATGGCTCGATTCCCCGAGGCGGAGGAACGGTTGTTGCACAAGCAGATCTGTATGCGATGTAACGCCCGGAACCCGCAGGATGCAGACCAATGTCGCAAGTGCGGATACGGCCGACTTCGACCGAAAGCGATCGAATCGCGAAGCGCCTAAGCAGGCTCTTATTCAGGGTACTTCGGGTTGCGACGGCTTGCCCGCTCCAGCGATCGCTGGATGACCTCGATGACGTTACCGTCAAACACTCGTCCGTGCCCGGGGTACATGGTCTGAATCGAGCTTGGCACCGTATCCAGCAGCCGCTCGATCGACTCGATGAGAACCTCTCTATCGGCCCCCGGGATATCGGTGCGACCGAAGCTGCCATCGTCGAAGGCGCCATCGTTGTAGACGACGATATCCCCGCTAAACAGCGACGACTCATCGAACAGGACCACGTGATCCGCTGCATGTCCAGGGGTGTGGATGGCCGTCACCATCGAGTCGCCAAGTGGGAGCTGGGCACCATCGTCGATAGCGCTGGTGCGCAGGGGATGAGAATCGAAGGCGTACACCTCCGGGTCGAAGCGGTCGACGACCTGCGATAACTGCTCGATGTGGTCGGGATGCGTATGGGTCAGGTAGATGGCGTCGAGGTCATCGGTGTGCTCTGCAATGGTATCGACAACGCCGGGTGGAGTACCCACATCGACCAGTGCGGTTGTGTCACCGGGAACGAGATACGCGTTCGCCGTGAATCCCGCTGCCCCCTCGGTGACGACGATCGGATCCATACCTCCGGTAGGTACGGAGGGTACAAGAAACTGATAGAGAGACCCATAGTCCTTTACTTATACGGCCCATATACGTCACATATGGGATTCGGCAGTTACGATGAATCCGAACAGGAACGCCAAGAAATCGATGCCGACGAGTTGGCATCGGACGTCTCCGAGCGCAGCGAGGCATCCGACCACGAGGGGGATGTCAATTTCGAGATCGGGGCCTCTCAAGACCAGTTGCTCGACAACCTCAAGGAGATCAAGGAGTCCAACGACGAGGAATGAAAGCCGGGGCCCGAGCGCTCGGCATCGCAGAGTCCTATACGGGTGAGGAAAGCACGCTCGCCGGTGTGCTCATGACCGGCGACGGTCGTGTTGATGACTTTTGCTTCGGATCGTGTACCGTCGGTGGATTGGATGTCACCGAGTCGATCACAGACCTGATCGGTCGCCTCAACCGAGCGGATACCCGAGCGATCCTCGTCGCCGGTGTCGCGCTCGCGTGGTACAATATCGTCGAGCTCGACGAACTGTCGGAGGCGGTTACACCACCGGTTATCTCGGTGTCCTTCGAGGCGAGTGAGGGACTGGAGGATGCCATCGAGGCGGCCTTCTCTGGTGAACAACGCCTCGAACGGCTCGATAGCTATCGGGCGTTACCTCCTCGCGAAGAAATACAAGTGGCCGGTCGGACGTTGTTCGTCCGCTCGCCTGACGTCTCGACTCCCCGGGCCACCGAGATCGTCCGGACGTTCATGCACGAGGGAACCGATCGGCCCGAGCCGCTTCGAGTCGCAAATCTAGCCGCCCGTGCGGTCGATGCTAGTCGTACATGATCGAACGCGACGGACCGGAGGTCCGCAACTGCACGCTGTGTTCCGACCTCGTCGAGAGTCGATCACAGATCGTGAACGGACGAGGGGACGACGATGCCCGACTCGTGTTGATCGGAGAGGCACCTGGCCAGGTAGAGGATGCCGAGGGGCGCCCCTTCGTCGGACGGAGTGGGGAGATCCTCGAGGATACCCTGACGAAGTTCGGTGTCGAGCCACACGATGTCCGTATCACGAACTGTGTCCGCTGTCGACCGCCAGACAATCGCGATCCACGTGTCGGTGAGCGGCGAAACTGTCGCGGGCACCTCGATGTCGAGATCGGCGCGGTCGATCCCGCCGTCGTCCTCACCCTCGGCCGGGTGCCTGCAGAGGAACTCCTCGATGAGTCGATCGCCGTGACCAAACGAGCCGGCGAGAATATCGAGATCGACATCGCTGGTGCCACCCGTCAGCTCGTCATCGGCTTGCATCCAGCGGCCACCATGTACGATCGCTCGGTGTTGTCGACCTTCGAATCGGCAGTTGAGACCGCGATCGACCTCGCGGAGATCCGGTGACGGTTCCGCCTCAGACGAGATCACGGACCTCGGTGTACCAGAGATCGTGGTGATCGAGCTCGTCGGTGCGATCTGCGATAATCACCGCGAGTTCGTGCCAACACCGCTCGTTCGGATCGTCGCGATCGAGGTTGTACCTGGCGTCGTTGCAGTCACAGCGCTCGCCCTCGACGATGTACTCGTCTGAATGGCCCACGACGACGGTGAAATCGAGGTACTGCTTGACCCGGCGTTCGCCAACCGCCTCGATGGCCCGACGGCCACGTTCGCCGTGCAGGTCGACGATCCGGTCGACGAGCGTCGGCGTGAGCTCACCGTGGTCCGCTAGGTCGCTTACCCACTCGTCGAAGGCGCTCATGATCCGGGTAGCCCGACGCACGTTCGAGACCCCGGCACAAAACCAATTCGATGGCGGAACCCGTATCCGGTCAATCAACGGGGATTTTTCGCCTCGGCGTCCCCAGCGGTACCATGGAGACCACCGAGGGCGGTCGGACGTTCGACGTTCCAGGGGAGGACGATCCGGTCTTCTTCAACCCGGCCATGGAGCTCAACCGCGACATCACCGTCGCGGTGTTGCGCCAGGCACCGGAGCGCTTCCTCGAGCGCGACGAGCCCTCCTACCTCGATGCGATGGCGGGATCGGGGATTCGCGGTGTCAGAGCGGGATTCGAGGGATATCGCGTGATCTGTTGCGATCGCAGCGAGGCCGCCCTCACGTACACGCGGAGAAATCTCGAGGCCCATGGGATCGACGCAACCGTCGTCCACGACGATGCTCGCCGCGAGCTGTTCGACTCGCGATTCGATGTCGTCGATATCGATCCCTTCGGGTCACCGATCCCGTACATCGATGCGGCGATGTTCGGGACCGATGGACTGTTGTGCGTAACGGCGACGGATACCGCGCCGCTGTGTGGGGCCCACCGCAAGGCCGGGATCCGACGGTATACGAGCGTTCCAGCGACGACGGTCGACCATCCCGAGATCGGACTGCGCACGATGATCGGCGCCATCGTCAGGCGAGGCGCGAGCCACGACGTCGCCGCAACGCCCGTCCTCAGCCATTCGACCCGCCACTATCATCGGGCGTATCTCGCGCTGGCTGAGGGCGCAACGATTGCCGATGAGACACTCGAACAGGTGGGGTTTCTCGAGCATTGCGAGTCCTGCTGGTGGCGTGAGGAGACCGCCGGACTCGCCCCGTCACTGCGGGTTCACTGTCCACGGTGCGACGCTGATCTCCGGCGGATCGGACCGCTCTGGCTGGGTGACTATCGAGATCGGTCGTTTACCGCATCCGTTATCGATGCCATCGACGAGACGATGGGGACCGCGACCCAAGCGACCCGGTTGTTGGACCGACTCGCCGGTGAGGCAGACCTCGTCGGACACCTCGATCATCACGAGGTGTGTGACCGGATGGACCTCCCGGCCGGACCGATCGAGACGGTGCTTGAGGAATTACGTGAGCGAAAGTACATCGCGACCCGGACACACTTCGGCGGGACCACGTTCAAGACCGATGCACCGATGACAACGATCGAAACCGTCGTCGAATCCGTTACTGACAGCCCTTAAGCATTCAGGCGGTGTGCCGTACTAGCGTGCTCGACCGATCCGAGGTCGTCGATCGTATCCGCGTGATGGTCGATACCGTGAAGAACGTACAGGCGACGTTGCTAGCCGGTGCGATTGCGTTCTTCGCCCTCCTGTCGGTCGTTCCGTTAGCCGTCGTCATCGTGGCCATCGCCGCGACCATCGGCGGTGGTGATATCATCGATCCCTTGGTGTCCACGTTCGACCACCTGATAACCGCCGAGGCGGTCGAATTTGTGGAGACTGGCCTCGAGGCCGATGGCGGGCGTTCTGGGGCCACCCTCGCCGGTATCGTCTTTGCCATCTGGGCGTCGTTGCGGGTGTTCAGGGCGCTCGATCGTGCGTTCAACAGCATCTACGGTAAACCCGGAGCCTCCTCCCTCCTCGCCAGTGCGATCCAAGGCGCAGCCGTCCTGTTCGCCCTGCTGGGAATCGCGGGGACGGTCGGGATTGCGCTACTGGGTCTGTCGTCGATCGGTGTGACGATCCCGCTGGAGCTCCTCCCGGTGTTTACGATTCCGCTGTTGACCCTCGTCCTCCTCCCGATGTACGCGCTGTTTCCGCCCGGTCCTGCTACCATTCGAGACGCGCTGCCAGGCGCGATCCTCGCGGCTGTCGGCATCACCCTCGCGACAGCGGGCTTTCAGCTGTACATTACCATCGCCGCCCCCTTCGCGGTCTATGGCATCTTGGCGGGTGTCTTCGTCGCCATGCTTTGGTTGTACAGTATCGCGGTTGTCATCCTCGTCGGCGCGGTCGCGAATGCGACGGATCTCGGCGCGGACCGGCAGCTACATGTCGACGCCCCAGCATAGTCTGGACCGACCTGTATGGAGGAGTTCGATCCAGAATCGATGTCCGACAATGGCCAAGAGGAGACAGCCTACGGCGTCGGAGAGGGCCCTGAGGACTACGTCGATGCCCAGCGGTTCTACGAGCTCCGCGAGGAATTCGAACGCCTCGAGGCCGAGATCGAGGACCGGACGATCCACCGAGACGAGGTAGAGGACGACCTCAGGAGGTACGTCAGATGGCGCCAACGTCGCGGACACGCCCGGGGCTGGGGACCGTACTTCGTCTTGCTGTATGGCGTCATCCTGACCCTCGGTGCGTTCTACCTGCTCGAGGGGGGCTGGGCCATCCTAGCGATGTTCGTCATCTGGCTCTCCACCCTCGGGCTGTACGTCTTTATGGTGGTGACCGGGACCACCACGCGTATCCTCACCTATCCGATCAGGAAGCTGCGGGACTAACGACGCAAGTAGAACCGAACGATCAGAACTTGTTGAGGTACTTCTCGATCTCCCAGTCGGTGACGTAGGTGCGGTACTCGAGGTAATCCGCGCGGCTCGCCTCGATGAACTTCTCGGCAACATGGTTACCGAGGGCGTCCATAATCACCGGATCGGCCTCGAGGGCATCGATCGCCCGATCGAGCGATCCCGGGAGCATCTCGATGCCGTACTCCTCGCGGGCTGACTCGTCGAACTCATAGATGTCCTCTCTGACCGGATCGCCGGGGTCGATCTCGTTCTCGATCCCGTCAAGACCGGCCTTGACGATGGCCGCATACGCGAGGTACGGGTTGCAGGATGGATCGGGACTGCGGACCTCGAAGCGGGCACTCGTCCCGGCCGCATCGGGGACGCGAATCAGGGCGGAACGGTTCACATCGGACCAGGCGATGTACACCGGTGCCTCGTACCCGGGAACGAGTCGCTTGTAGGAGTTGACCGTCGGGTTCGCCACGGCGGTGATGGCCGGAGCGTGCGCGAGGACCCCACCCATGAAGTGATAGGCCGTCTCCGAGAGGTTGAATTCGTCCGAATCATCCGCGAAGACGTTTTCACCGTCCGAAAAGAGGCTCACGTGTGAGTGCATCCCAGAGCCGTTGATGGAGCTGATCGGCTTGGGCATGAACGTCGCATGGAGGTCGTGTTGTTCGGCGATGGCCCTGACGACCGCCCTGAACGTCGAGATGTCGTCCGCCGATGAGAGCGCGTCGGCGTACTTGAAGTTGATCTCGTGTTGGCCCTCGGCCACCTCGTGGTGGCTCGCCTCGACCTCGAAGCCCATCGATTCGAGCGCGAAGATGATCTCCCGGCGGACGTCTGTCGCCAGATCCTTCGGTGCGAGATCGAAGTAGCCGCCACTGTCGTGGGGGATCGTCGTCGGGTCGCCATCCTCGTCCGTCTCGAAGAGGAAGAACTCGGGTTCCGGGCCGAAGTTCAACTCGTAGCCGAGCTCGGCTGCCTCCGCGAGCACCGACTTGAGCACCTGCCGCGGCCCGCCTTCGAAGGGAGTCCCATCCGTGTTGACGACGTCACAGATGATCCGAGCGCTCGAGACTCCATTGCTTGTCCACGGGAGCACGGTGAAGGTCCTCGGATCGGGCTCGAGACGCATATCCGATTCCTGGATGCGGACGAACCCCTCGATGCTCGAGCCATCGAACCAGATGCCCTCGTCGAAGGCCTTCTCGACCTGGCTCGCCGGGATTGAGACGTTCTTGACGGTCCCGGTGATGTCGGTGAACTGCAACCGGACGAACTTGACGTTCTCTTCCTCGATCGTCTCGAACACGCGATCGATGTGTTCCTGCTTCGAATTACCCAAAACAGCCGTTTCTGTTCCTGCCATATATTACGACAATAGACTCGTAAGTATCCAGTATATTAACGATTTCGTTGACGATATCGGTAATTTATCGAAGAAAAATGGACATTCGTAAATCCTTTACTCGTCGGGGCCGTCGAACCGGCTGATGACCTACGAACATCTGGATGTTCGCCTCGTGAACGCGCTGACAGCCGACGGTCGAGCGAGCCTGCGTAGTCTGGCTGAGGACCTCGATGTCTCCGTGACAACGATCTCGAACCATCTCGAAGAGCTCGAGGAACACGGCGTCATCACCGGGTACTCGCCCGATCTCGACTACGATGCGCTGGGCTACGATGTCACCGCTGTCCTTCAGTTGAAGGTCGAAGGCGACGCCATCTCCGAGATATCGAGCGAACTGGAGAACGAGAACCAGATGCTCAGTGTCTATGAGGTGACCGGTGACTTCGACATCATCGCGATCGGGAAGTACGTCGATACCGACGACATGAACCAACAGATCAAGGAGCTGCTCGGTCACACGGCGATCATCGAGACGAACACGAATATCGTGCTCAACATCATCAACGAGAACGACTCGCTCTCGATTCCAACACCGGACTAATCAGTCACCAACGATCCGCGAATAATCGATTCTTCGAACGTCGTTACAAGCAGAGGGCAGGTGAGGTGGCTGTGACCGACTTCACATCATGCCGCCCATTCCGCCCATGCCACCCATACCGCCCATGCCGCCCATCCCGCCGGCACCGCCCTCGGGCTCTTCGCCCTCGGTTGACAGGTCGCCAGCGGAGATGATGTCGTCGATCTTGAGGACGAGGTTGGCGGCCTCGGTGGCACTCGAGATGGCCTGTTCCTTCGCGTGGGCCGGCTCGATCACGCCAGACTCGAACGTGTCCTCGATATCGCCGGTGTGGACGTTGAGCCCAGCGCGGATCTGTCCGTCCTCGTGGGCTGCACGGAGGTCGACGAGCGTGTCGATGCTGTCGAGCCCACCGTTCTCTGAGAGCACCCGTGGGACCAGCTCGAGCGAGTCGGCGAACGCCTCGACGGCCAGCTGCTCGCGACCGCTGACGCTGTCAGCGTAGTCGCGAAGTCGTCGAGCGAGCTCCGTTTCGACCGCACCGCCACCGGGCAGCGCTCGGCCATCGGTGACCGTCTGTGCAGCCACGTCCAGTGCGTCGTTGATGCTGCGTTCGAGCTCGTCGACCACGTGGTCGGTCGACCCACGGAGCAACATGGTGACACCGTGTCCGTCCTCTCCCTCGACGTAGAACAGGTCGTCGTTGACGTCCCGGGTGACCGATCCCTGGCCGAGGTCGTCGGCACTGGCGCTGTCCAGATCGGAGACGATCCGAGCGCCGAGTACCTCTTTGAGGAACTCGATGTCGCTCTTCTTGGCACGGCGGACCGCGAGGATGCCCTCGCGAGCCAGGAAGTGCTGTGCGAGGTCGTCGATGCCCTTCTGACAGAACACGACGTTCGCACCGGTCGCCTTGATCTGATCGACCTTCCGCTTGAGCTGTTCCTCCTCCTGGTCGAGGAACTTCTGCAGCTGCTCTGGGTCGCTCACGCTGACCTCGGTGTCGACGTCGGCCTCCTCGACCTCGATCGGCTCGTTGACGAGCATGACCTTCGCATCCTCGACGATCCGCGGCATGTCGTCGTGGACCGGGTCTTTGTCGATGACGGCTCCGACGAGTAGCTCGGACTGCTCGGCCGACTGGCCGGTCTGGGTCTCGATGTTGATGTACTCGAGGTCGGCAATGGTGTCGCCCTCGTCGTTCTCCACCGTCACCTGGCTGATCGCGTCGACGACGAGCTGGGAGAAGAGCTCCTTGTTGAACTCGGCACCCTTGCCGGTCATGCTCGTCTCGGCGATCCGTCGGATGATCTCCTCATCCTCGTTATCGATCGCTTCAGCGATGTCATCGACCTCCTCGCGAGCCCGCTCGCTCGCGAGATGGTATCCCTTGATGATTGCCGTCGGGTGGATCTCCTGCTCGAGGAGATCTTCGGCGTTCTTCAGGAGCTCACCAGCGATGGCGACGGCCGTGGTCGTCCCGTCACCGGCCTCGTCCTCCTGCGTCTCGGCGACCTCGACGATCATCTCGGCCGTCGGGTTGTCGATGTCCATCTCGGTGAGGATCGTCACCCCGTCGTTCGTCACGGTGACGCTGCCCATGCTGTCGACCAGCATCTTGTCCATCCCCTTGGGACCGAGGGTGGAGCGGACGGCCTCGGCGACCGCTCGAGCCGCTGAAATATTGTATTCCTGGGCGTCCTTGTCCTTGACTTGCTGCGCATCTTCACTCATTACGATGAGGGGTTGACTCCCCCGCATACGCTGACTCATAGTCGGTGAGTGATTGATTGTGCTTCTATAAAAGAATAACGCTGTAGTGATCAACTGACCAACGAGATCGTTCGACGATAAAGTGGCTGAAATGACCTATGACAGGGGTCTCATACCGGTTTCATGTGAGCTGATGACATACCACGTATCGTCACTAGTGTCCCTCCAATTCGGGGTTTTTTATACAACTGTATGACGGCTGTCCCGACGATCGGCCGCAAGTACCACCGTTTTAGGCCCAGCCGCGAGAAGCCAACATGAGCAAGCATGGCCTCGAATACCCAGTACCTCGAAGAGCGCCTGGAGGGGATGATCGAACGTGGAGAAGTCTGGAACCTCAGGCAACTAGAGGGTCCAAGCCAACCACATACGACCGTCGAGGGCACGGAGGTCACGATGCTGACCTCGAACAACTACCTCGATCTCGCGAACGATCAACGATTGAAGACCGCTGCAAAGGACGCGATCGACGAGTTCGGTCACGGCACCGGTTCCGTCTGGGCCATCGCCGGGTATATGGACATCCAGGAGGAGTTGAACCAGGCGATTGCCGACTTCAAGGGAACGGAGGCAGGGTTGGCCTACCAGACCGGCTTCGGGGCGAACGCCGGCCTCATCCCCCAGCTCCTCGACGAGGGTGATGCCTACATCTCGGACGAACTCAACCACGGCAGTATCATCGATGGGATGCGACTCTCGAGTGCCGATACCATCATCTACGACCACGCTGATATGGCCTCCCTCGAGGAGGCGCTCGAGTCGGCGCATGACGAGTATGAGCGGCTGTTGGTCGTCACCGATGGCGTGTTCTCCATGGACGGCGATATCGCCCCGCTCGACGAGATCCACGCACTCGCCGAGGAATACGACGCGATGACGTACGTCGACGACGCCCACGGCGAGGGCGTCCTCGGTGGAGGTCATGGAACGATCGCCGAGTTCGGATTGGGTGACGAGATCGAATTCCAGACTGGTACCTTCTCGAAGGCGATGGGCTCATTCGGTGGCATGCTCGCCGGCGAGGAGCACGTCATCGAGTACGCGTACAACACGTCCCGTACCTGGCTCCTCAGTGCTGGTTATCCACCGGCAGTCGCCGCGGCGAACATCAAGGCACTCGAGATCATCGAGAAGGAGAGCGACCGCGTCGAGGACCTGTGGGACCTTCGAGAGTACTTCGTCGACGAGCTCGAATCGATGGGGTTCGATACGGGCAACAGTGAGACACCGATCGTTCCCGTGATGGTCGGCGACAGTCGCACCGCACAGACCTTCGCCGACCGGCTCTTCGAGAACGGCATCTTCGCGCTGGCAATCGTCTACCCGATGGTCGCCCGCGGCGAGGCCAGGATCCGCAACCAGCTCAATGCCGGGTTGACCGAGGAGGATCTCAACGAGGCTCTGCGGGTCTACGAAGCGGTCGGGCGGGACCTCGACATCATCTGAGACGGCCGGCGAAGTAGCCTAGACCTCGATGTTCTCGAGCATATCTTCGACCAGCTCGTCGAGTCCGTATGACGGGGACCAACCCCAGTCGGCCCGGGCAGCACTATCGTCGATGCGATCCGGCCAGGAGTCTGCGATCGCCTGGCGGTCATCGGGCTCGTAGGTCGCCTCGAAGTCGGGGATGTGCTCGCGGATGGCCTCGGTCAGCTCCCCGGCGGTAAACTCGAGTGCGCTCACGTTGTACTCACAGCGGTACCTGAGATCGCCATCGTCCGCGGCCGCGAGCTGCGTGAGCGCCTCGATCGCGTCTGGCATGTACATCATCGGCAGTTGAGTATCCTCCCTGACGAAGTAGGTGTACGCGCTGGATTCGAGCGCGCCGTAGAAGGCCTCCACGGCGTAATCGGTGGTCCCCCCGCCGGGGAGCGTCTTGTAGCTCAAGATGCCCGGGAAGCGGACGCCTCGAATGTCGAGATCGTATCGGTCGTAGTAGTAGTTCGCCATCAACTCAAGGAACACCTTCGAGATCCCGTACATCGTCGTGGGGCGCAGGATGGTCTCCTCCCCTGGGTTCGAGGGCGTCTCCGGTCCGAAGACGGCGATCGTACTCGGGACGATCACCTGCTGCATGTCGTACCCCTTGGCGATCTCCAGGACGTTCATCAACCCGTCAACGTTCACCTGGTACGTCAATCGCGGATTGCGCTCACCCTTGGCAGAAAGGATCGCTGCCAGGTGATAGATCGTGTCGACGTCGTAGGACTCAACCAGTGAGCGAAATCGATCCGCCTCGGTTACATCGAGGTACTCGTACGGTTCAGGCAGCGGCGGTTCCTCGTCCAGTCCGGTCGCGAGCACGGTATCCTGACCGTATCGCTCACGAAGCGCTGGCGTGAGCTCTGAGCCGATCTGTCCCGCGGCGCCGGTGATCAGTATCGTACTCATGAAAGTCGTTCCTTGGAACTCCTCGCTTTCGGCTCTTATGTACACCGGAACAACGATCGACGTGGGAGAAAACACCCGAGAACGTCGTTCCGCCAGCCTCGATGCAGCGGGTGACTACAGGTCGTAGAGCTGCTCGAACTTGTCGTAGGCGTAGTCGACGAAGTACTCCGCCGTCAGCGGTTCACCCGTGGCTCGCTCGATGAGCTCCGGTGTCGTGTACCGCTGTCCCTGGCTGTGGATGTTCTCCGTCATCCACTCGTGAAGCGGTTCGAAGTTACCCTCGCTGATCAGCCCGTCGACATCGAGATCGTCACGGATCGCCGCGTCGAGTTGTGCCGTCACCACACTGCCGAGCGTGTACGTCCAGAACGAGGCGAACCCAGAGGTCCAGTGGATGTCCTGCAGACAGCCCTCGGTATCCGTATCGGGGGTGACGCCGAGGTACGAGTCCATCTTCTCGTTCCAGAGTCGTGGGATCTCGTCGGCCTCGATATCCCCCTCGACGAACCCGCGATCGATCTCACACCGGAGGATGATGTGCATGTGATAGGTCAGCTCGTCCGCCTCGACCCGGATGAGGTTGTCCGGGTTGATCTGGTTCATCGCCTCGTACAGCTCATCTTCCGTCAGGTCATCCGTGCCGGAGAGATGCTCCTTGACCAGCGGGAGCAGATGTGTCATGAACGGGCGGGTGCGACCGACGTGATTCTCCCAAAAGCGAGACTGAGACTCGTGAATGCTATAGACCGGGTTCCCCAGTGGCGTCCCGTACTTGTCTTGTGGCAGGCCGAGTTGGTACGTCGCGTGGCCGAACTCGTGGATAGTCGCCGTCAACGCGTCCAGCGGATCCTCGGGATGGAACCGTGTCGTGACCCGAGCATCGAATTGGTTGCCGCTCATGAAGGGATGCGGAGCCGTATCGAGGCGGCCGCGATCGCGATCGTAGCCGAGCAGGTCCAACACCGCCTGAGATAGCGCTTCTTGGTCCTCTTCTGGATACGTACCGTCGAACGGGTCTGCCAGGTCGCGACCGTTCGCCCGGATATCATCGACCAGCGGCGGGAGCTCTGTTTTGAGCGTGTCGAAGATCTCCTCCATCGTCTCGATCGGGATGTACCGGTGGGTATCCTCGTACATCACCTCATACGGCGGTTTGTCCGGATCGATATGCTGGGCTCGCTCCCGGGTGAGCTCTCGCATCTTCTCCAGTCGAGGGGCAAACGCATCGAAATCGTCCTCTGCTTTCGCATCCTGCCAGATCTGCTGGTTCTCCGAGGAGGTCTGGGCGATCTCTTCGACGAGCTCGGAGGGCACGTTGGCATCACGCTCGTAGTCCTGACGGATCTCTCGGACGCACGCTGCCTGATCCTGGGTGAGGTCAGCATCGGCGAGCTCATCGAGCCACTCGCCAACCTCGTCCTCAACGAGGAGCTCGTGAGCGGTCGCCGAGAGGGCGGAGAGCTGTTGGGCCCGACCTGGGGCACCGCCTTCGGGCATCATGACCTGCTGATCCCAGTTGAGATACATCGAGGCATACTGGAGGTTTGACAGCCGGCGGAACCGCTCGAGAAGTTGCTCGTACGCGTCAGGAACGTCTGAATCTGAGTCGCTCACAGCCATATGCCTACGTGGTAGGTCGAGACCTATAATTGCCCATATTTGGGGTGTCCTTGCCGGGAGTTGCTCTCGTACCCGCTGAACCAAAATCGCTCGAACCCTCAGGGGGCAGTAACGTCGACCGCTATCGAGGCGAGGTCGCCATCGAACGAGTTGGCAACGGTATGTGGATCCTCGCCGTTCATGCATCGGTGATGGAACGCGATGCAGTCAGCCTCTGCCGGCCGGGGGGTGTGTCCGACCCACTGGTAGATACGAAACGCCGCTGGTACCTCCATCGCCTCGTAGACCGATCTCGCCGTGGGGAATCGTTCCTCGTGGATATCCTCACCGAAGACGAGTATCGCAGCCTTCCTGGCCTCGATACCGGTCCACGCATCTGGGTACAACAAGGTATCACTGTCGTCCTCGCCACCCATGTACAGGTACTGAGGAACGGACCGAAACGCCTCGAGGTCGAAGGCCGTACCGGTCACCGCTTCGAAATCGCTGACCCCGACTTGGTACGGCACCGGGTGGTTGTCCACTTCGGCAGCGGGGAGCAAGGCCATCCCATTGAGCCCACCGGCAGTGACGGACAACACACGATCGGGGTGTAGGGCCGCAAAGCGATTGGCGAACTTGGCCGACGCGGAGAACCCGTTCATCATGAACGTCTCTCGGATCGGATAGCCTTCGTCAGTTAACCGCTCGATGGCATCGTCTACCATCGCGACCAACTGTCGATCGATCCGTTCCAGTGGTCCCGAGTCGATCTGAAGCGTCTCCCGATCGAGTTGATGAGTGTAATGCGTCCAATCGACCGGGGTCGAAACCGGGCGCGGGAAAACGGGTATTACCAGCGGCACGGCCAACGCATCCGCGATGTGCCTCGCGCTCCCCCGGTTGATCCGAACCTGGGTGTCTTCTTTCGGTTTCTCGAGACCATCGGATGGTCCGGGGATGTTGGTCGATTCGACGAGCAAGGGGACGGGATCGGGATCCGATGCGAACGGCGGGGCGTACAGGAAATAGGGATAGTTGAACCCGGCCGCCGGATCAGCCTCGACGAGGAACGGATCGATGCCAGCCTGCTGCTGGTCAACAGTGATCGTCGCCTGGTCGGATGCCACCGATTCATCGTGATCGATATCGTGAAGGACCGCTTCGATTCGCGTCGTTTCGTTTAGTTGAGGAGAGAGGCCGATACGGAGATCGGTGTATCTGACTCCGGGGTTCAATGGCGGGCCGTGTATCTCTGCCTCATCGGTGATGATGCGTACTTCGGCGTGGCTCTCGGATTCGACGTCATCAACCGTGATCGAGGTGCCATTCGAAGCTTGGTCCTCGATTGTGAGTCGAGTGTCGATAGAGGCGGGGACCATGCAGTGAATTCGAGGTCCATTCAGGACATAAATATGGGTAAAATCGTCGGAGACTCACAGCGTCGACTTTTCTCGGGGATCGAGCAACGAGGACAGGTGCTATGATCGAGTGAAGTTCCGTGTTGGACGCGACTCACGCATCCGGCACAGAATGTCGGTAGGGTTATTGAGTACTACGGGTTGCCTTCACCGCATAGACCATACCGAGCATGGCTGAATCGAGCGGTTCGACTCCACCGAAGACTTCATCCAAGGACTGACGAACGAATCCATCTGGATTCCAATTGGCGTACCAGCGTAAGAACCACTTCAGGAACGGATTGAATACCCGGCGTAATCCAGACTGAAACTCCTGGATGTCAACAACTCCAAGCGGAGCGCCTGGTTTGAGTGCAGCGTGAATATTTCGAACGGCCCGTTCGACATCAGGCATTACACTCAACGCGAGCGTTGCGATCGCCGCATCATACGGGCCGTTGAGCGCAGCCGTCGTAGCGTCGGCGCGAACGACATCGATGTTCGTCCACCCATGCGTCTCGACACGCTCGCGAGCTTGTTCGACCATCTCGGGGCTATAGTCGATTGTGACGAGTGAGCCACTGTCTCCAATCGCCTCCCGAATAGTACCGAAATTCACGCCGGGCCCACAGCCGATTTCTACTACCGAATCGCCTTCCTCGAGACCCAGTTGTGCGATCATTTTGTTCCGGATCGGTTCGAAGTCCTGTTCGCTCATTCGGTACCAATTGCTCCAGCGGTTCCAAACGGTCTCGCTGCGCTGGAGGTGAGAGCTATACTCTGATTCAGCGTCGGGCTGGCGATCAACTCCAGTCATGATCGTTTTGCCGAACGCTCATTCGATCGGTAAACTCCCTCGATGACCTCCCGTGACATCTCCTGTGCACACACTGTGACAAACTCCGAATCGGTCCTACCTGAAACTTCCTCATAGAGTTCGAGTATTGTGTTAGCCAGATGGTTGTCTCACGTACCACCGATACGGCTGAGTCATCATTGCACCGATAATATCGAGGGATTCAGAGAAGAAATCGGAAACGGGGACGTCTATGCCCGAATCAATGGTCGTTGACCGAGTATTGGACGCGATAGCTGAGCCTTGTACAGCAAATTAATTCAATCCAGGCCAGTGGGGATCGATTGAACACCCTCGTCAGTCACTCTACGCGTATCGATTGTAACGACCGGTCCATCGCACGCTCTCACCGATCG
Organism: uncultured Halobacteriales archaeon; assembly: GCA_964639975.1. Taxonomy (GTDB): domain Archaea; phylum Halobacteriota; class Halobacteria; order Halobacteriales; family SKSH01; genus CAZXER01. The sequence goes on from CAZXER010000003.1 coordinate 54,720, forward strand.
AGGTGAGATTGTGATCTACGCGGCGGCCATGATCGACCTTGTTGTACCCATCCCGTTAGGGTGTGAACTCCAGTCCACCACTATTAACAGCTGAGTTTTTCGTTAAGTAGGAGGGATGTAAATCTCAAGTAGGACGCCAGGACTGGGATTTGAACCCAGAATCCCGTAGGGGAACACGCTTTCCAGGCGTGCGCCTTACCGTTCGGCCATCCTGGCTCAGTTGCGGGCTAGGTGAGGCGGCTACTAAACCTCTTTCGAGGACTCCCCAGCAGCGAGTCGCCGCAGGATAAACTCGGTCGTGATCGTGGTGGAGAGAACGACACCGACACCGAATCCGATGGCCACTGATGTGGGGAGGTCCCATCCCTGCGTGACCCCGTAGGCGAGGTACAGGACCCCGTAGATGAGGGCCGCTGCAACACCCGCTCCGACCGCATACCGATCGATCACGGGCGAGGGGCGATCGCCTCGATCTCGACGCCGACGCCCAGGGGTAACGACCCCACCTCGAACGCACTTCGCGCCGGCGGTTCGTCGTCGAAGAAGGTGCCATAGACCTCGTTCATCGCCTCGTAGTCCTCGATATCGTCCAGCATCACGGTGACCTTGATCGCCTCCGCCAGGTTCGTCCCTGCCGACCGCAACACCGCATCGACGTTGTTCAACGCCTGGCGGGTCTGTTCCTCGATCGATGCGTCGTCGAGGACCTCACCATCCGGCGTGAGGGGAACCTGGCCCGAGGTCACGACGATCGACTCGGTGGCGATACCTTGGCTGTACGCACCAACCGCAGCGGGTGCCTCGTCCGTCTCGAGTACGTTGCGCATACGGACCGCTCGTGGGCGGGTATCAAAAATCGGTCGCGACGGACTCAGCGCTGATCCAGCGGGGCGAACTCAGCCCCGCGAGGACCGACGTACCTCGCCCGGGGCCGGATGAGGCGGTTGTCCTCCTGGTACTCAATGACGTGACCGATCCAGCCGGCCGTCCGGCTGAGGGCGAATATCGGCGTGTACAGATCCATCGGGATGCCGAGTTGGTCGTAGACGACGCCCGAGTAGAAGTCGACGTTCGGGGCGATGCCCTTCTCGACCAGTCCGGTCTCGGTCAGGTACTCCTCGATGGCCTTCGCGTACCCGACGTACGTCTCCTCGGCATCCGCCTCGGCTAACGCCTGTGCCTTCGCATCGAGAATGTGGGCGCGTGGATCCTTCACCCGGTAGACCCGGTGGCCGAAACCGGGGACGCGCTCGTTGCGACGTTGCATGTCCTTGACCCACTCGACCGGGTCGCTATCGCTGTCCTCGATATCCCGGAACATGCGCATGACCTCCTGGTTGGCACCGCCATGCAGTGGGCCACTCAACGCACCGATCCCACCGGTGACTGACGCATACAGATCGGACATCGTCGATCCGATCACCATCGCCGTGAACGTCGAGGCATTCAGTCCGTGGTCGGCATGGAGGATCAACGACATATCGAAGGTCTCCCGGGCCAATGCCGTGCCGGATTCCCCACTCAACATTCGGAGGAAGTCGCCCGCCAATGACCTCGATGGATCGGGCTCGAGTGGCTCTCGACCCTGTCGGTACGCCTCGAAGGCAGCGATGATGGTGGGGATCCTGCCGAGGATGCGAATCCCCTTCTCGCGACTCTCGTCGAGATCAGCGGTCGTGAACGAGGGCTCATCGTCGTAGGCCGAGAGCATCGATGTGGCGGTGCGAAGCGCCGCCATCGGGGTCTCGCCTGCCGCCGCAAGTGCCTCGAGGGTGGAGAGTACATCCTCGGGAAGTGTTCGTTCGTCGGCGAGACGCCCACTGAAGTGCTCAAGCTCGGCCTCTGACGGGAGTGAATCGTGCCAGAGGAGGTACACGACCTCTTCGTAGGTGGCATGCTCGGCCAGATCCTCGATCGAATATCCTCGGTAGATCAGCTCTCCAGCGTCCCCATCGACGTCACTGAGGGCTGACTCGGCGACGAGTACGCCGTCAAGTCCCTTCGAAAGCTCGTCGGACATGCGTAGAACTACCCGAGGAATGGGGAAAAGCGTACCGTCTAGCCTCAATCGGTGGGGATGGCACTCCCGCGACGATAGAGGGTCACCAGGCTGAGGACGAACGCGAGCAACAGGGCAATCGAGAAGCCGAGAACCGCGGCCAATACGAGGTAAAACGTCGAGTCAGCGACGGTCTCTTCGGGCGACACCACCTGGAGATAGTACACGACAGCTGCGATGACCGTTCCCACGACGAGGCCGATGGCGAAATTCCGGCGTGCCCGGGTCGCAGCGAGTACCGAGCGAAGGGCGCCATCTTCAGCCGTGGTCGACATGCTACCGTTTCCTTTGACCATCGAGCGCAAAACAGCCTCGGTCCTCACCTGAAGGTGGGACGGGAGGGCTCGAACTCACGGTCGTCTGTGACGAACGTGAGCACGTCGATGATACCGAACATACTCGCGCACGATCGCCCATAGCGTCCGTGCGGTTGTTCGCGTACTACGCCCGCTGCACGGGGCAAGACCGTCAACGTCAATACGCCCCGCTCACCCTCTCCGAGCGAATGATAGAGGTTGGAGAGGTCACAGCTACCCCGGGGGAGCGTGATACAGGTCGACTCCCTATCGGCGAGGCAAAAGATGGGGCGTCAGTCGAGCTGCCTGTCGCCATCGCGAACGGAAGCGACGACGGCCCGACCCTCTTCGTCCAGGCTGCGAGCGATGGGAACGAGCTCAATGGCGTCGGTGTCGTCAGTCGATTGTGGCCGCAGCTCGACCCACAGGAGCTCAGCGGAGCTGTCATCATTATTGGTGTCGCCAACTGGCATGCGTACCAGCGCGCTGAGCACCTCAACCCGATCGATAACACGAAGTTGAACCGGGCGTTTCCCGGGGATCCGGACGGTAGTTCGAGCGAACGCATCGCCGCAGAGATATTCGAGGTCGCGAAAAAAGCGGATATCGCCTTGGACCTCCATCAGGGTGGGACAAGCCGGATGATCCACGAGGTGCGCGTCCGCTGTGGTCGACATCATGACCTCCACGGGGAGTGCCTCGAACTGGCCAAGACCTTCAATTGTGGTCACATCCTCGACAAGCAAGGTCCCGATGGTCAACTCGCCCGGGTGCTCGCCGACGAGGGGATCCCGGTCGTCGACCCGGAACTGGGCGGGTGTGTCGGCTGGGACGAAGCGAGCATCGAGATCGGGCTCGAGGGGGTCACGAACGTGCTCAGCGAGTACGGGCTGCTTGACGGTGAAGTCGAACCAACGACGCAGAAGCGGATCGGTGAATTCGACCAATATCACAGTCCGAATGGAGGACTCGTTCGCTTCGAAGCTGAGCTCGGAGATCAGGTTGCTGCTGGTGACCCCTTGGGCACCATCACCTCCGTCTTCGGTGCAGAGAAAGCACAGATAACGGCGGAATCAGCGGGTATTCTCTGGCGTAAACGGCGCTTGCCACACGTCGCCACCGGGGAGTACGTCTGTTCGGTGGGAACCGACGTCGATGAGGTCTGAGCCCGTTGGCACCCGGTGTGGTCAGTGTAACCGGCGGTACGAGGCCAGCCCATCCGAACCACATCGGTGTGCGTGTGGTGCACCGCTCGATTTGCTCGAGACTAGCCAGCCAGAACGGCTTCCGACAACCCTTGTCGGCGGTATATGGGAGTTCGCTGAGGCATTACCCAGCGGTCCACCTATCGACATCGGCGCCGGTGGAACCCCGCTCGTCGACGCCCCAGCCTTCGCCGCACAGTTCAAGCTCGAGACGTGCAACCCGACCGGGAGCTTCAAAGATCGTGGAGCTGCGGTCACCCTGTCGCGAGCCGTGGCACTCGGGGTCGAGCAGCTCAAGGAGGATTCCTCCGGGAACGCGGGACTTGCCATCGCCACACATGCCGCCAATGCTGACATCACGGCCACGATCTTCGTCCCAGCCGATGCCACTGGATCGACAATCGATGCCATCCAAGCGACCGGAGCCGACGTCCGTCCGATCGAAGGGAGCCGATCAGACGTGGCTGCGGCAGCTGTCGCCGCCGATACCGGGTGGTACGCGAGTCATGCCTGGCGTCCTGAATTCTACGAGGGGACCGCCACCCTCGCATGGGAACTGATCGGCGATAAGGGTGGCCACGTTCCCGAGGCCGTGATCCTGCCCGTGGGGCATGGAACCCTGCTACTTGGCCTGTATCGAGGCTTCGCCAGGCTCGTCGAGGTTGGCCTGCTGGATTGCGTCCCTCGACTCTACGCCGTCCAGCTTCGGGGTGCCGGGTCACTCCAAACGACGGATTCGCCGGTCGACGACGATCTCGCTCCAGGGATCCGGATCCCAGCACCGGCCCGCGAAACACAGGTGCACCATGCCATCGAGGCAAGCGGCGGTCGCGTGGTGGCGATCGATCCCGAGGCTGTCAGACCCTCGCGGGAACGCCTCGCACACCGGGGTTTCGACGTGTGTTCCACCGCTGTGGTCGCGCTTGTCGGGTGGGAACACCTGCTTGAAACGGGGGTGGAATCGCCCGACAGCGACGTGACAGTCGTCCTGACCGGTCGGTCCCGAGACCGCTGAGACGGGCGAGGCGTCGGATTTACCTTATCGGGCCCCGAGGTGTTGGCATGGCCGAGCAGGAGGTCCCGGATGAACTGACCCGTCTCGTCGAGAAGATGAACGATGAGTATCTCGAGTCTGAGCTCGCCATCGCCGGAGCGCTTGCCGAGGCCGAGGGGCCACTCTCCATCGACGAGCTCGTCGAGGCGACCGGGTACACCAAACGAACCGTCAAGAAACGTGTCGACTCTCTCGAAGAGCGGCTGCAGGGGCCACCACTGCTGCGTCGAAGCGGTGGGGAGGGCGCTGAGCTGCATCCTCGCCTCGCAACCGCCTTCACGCAGGGCGACGAGTAGCTATCGTTCCGGGTGAACAGGGGCATCCATACCACCGCGCACGAGCGGACGGGCCAGATGTCGTCTGGCCGTGGGTGGGACCTCGTACCAACCGACATCGATCGCTCGATCGAGCGCTGTAGGCACCCGTGAGTCGCGGGTCGACCCACATCGACGGCAGCGATAGCCCTGATCAGTGCCGGCGCTTTCCATACGGGCCGCACAGTCCGGGCACGTCGGGACGACCCGTCGGTACCGCCTGGGACGCCGAAGTGCGAACTTCTCGAGCTTGAGCGTGTCTTGCCCGACCTCGCCACAGACGGTGACGCGGTCTCCGGGTTCGAGGTGTCGGATGCGGTCTCGGAACCGGTCTGTCGGTTCGAACGCCACGCACGATAGCGTCGCATCGTCGCCGGCCACCTCGAAATGGACGTGACCTCCGGGGCGCGTCTCCGGTGTCGAGACGACCACTGCGTCGATGTAGTAACTCCGTCCATTCTGTACCATGGCCGGGGTCCCCGGCGTGAGATGATTATCCGTCCCCTGGTTCGTCCGGTAGAGGCTCGTGCGCTCGATCGGTTCGTGTGAAAGGAGGTCCGCAGCGGTCGTCACCGCTGCGCGATCTTCCCCACGGATGCCAACAAGCACGGGTCCGGGGGCGTTGGGAATGCAGACGACCTCGCCGGTTGCCATATCGACGGTATCCCACGTTCGAGGGTAGGTGGCAGATGAGGCGGCAAACGCCGAGTCCGGATCGACCTCGCGCTGGGTCCCCCAGCGGTCTGGTTGCCGATACAGCAGCAACTCGACGGTCCATTCATCGAGGGCGCGAGCCGCACCGATGGCCGCGGTGGCACCGATGAGCCCTCGACCCCCGCTCGCTGACCAGGTGAGCGCGTCGACCGACGACAGCACCGCTCGTGCCTCGGCTAACTCGACCTCCGTTCTGATCGTCCGCCAGGTGTGAGATGCCAGTTCTGCCGCGCGCTCGGGTGAGACGACCGCGAGGCCAGGTTGTGTTCGGGGGTCGTCCACCTCGGCGAGTTGTTCGATCTGCTCTCGCGCGGTCTCCATAGCAGCTGACGGTGGTGCAGTCGTCCGTAGCGCGACCGCGGCGTTGCCCCGCGTCTTGTGTTCGATAGCCGGATTCAAACGGATGAGTCGACGGTCGGTGACCTCGTAGCCGGCTTCGAGGAGGGAATCGGCGATGGTGGCACCGACGTACGTCGTGCACATTCCCGCGGTCTTCGAATCCGTATCGTCGATCCCGATCACCGCGCCCATGCATCCGCGTGTAGGTGGGTGCCCCTTTTTCGGGTTTCGGCCCCTCGTGGCGGGAGTTTCAGCATAAATGATATATCTACTCAGGTACCTATCTCATCATATGACGCGTGGCGCGTTGGTCGAAAACGTCTCGGCAATGCTGCAGGATGCCGAATATGTCGTCAGCGACCGCTGCGCCATCCGACCCAAGAGCTTCGATCTGGTGGCTCGCCGTGACGATTCGATTCTGTTCCTCAAGATCCTGGGGAACATCGACGCGTTCGATCGGACCATCGGCGTCGAGATGCGCCGGTTGAGCGAGCTATTCGGCGGGACCGCCCTCGTCATCGGGATGCGCAGTCGAGACGAGGAGCTCAAGCCGAGTGTCGTCTACTTCAGACACGGCGTACCGGTCATCAGTCCAGACACCGCCTTCGACCTCTTCATCGAGGAGGTCGATCCGCTGATCTACGCCGCACCGGGTGGACTGTACGTGTCCATCGACAGCGACATCATCGAGGACGAGCGTCGCGACCGCGGCTGGAGCCTTGGACAGCTCGCAGACGAACTCGGGGTCTCGCGGCGAACCGTCTCGAAGTACGAAGACGGGATGAATGCAAGCATCGACGTCGCGATGCGCCTCGAGGAGCTCTTCGAGGCTCCACTGACGCGGCCCGTTTCACTCATCGAAGACGAGGAGGATTCCTTGGTCACAGAGCATCAACAGCCGATCGAGGACGAGGATCCACTCCCGGAAGGCCGGACGGTCAAGCTACTCACCCATGCGGGCTTTCGAGCCCACGCGATCACCCGCGCTCCGTTTCGAGCGATCGGTGAGGACGATGAAGGTGACAAGGGGGTCGTACTGACCGGCCAGTCGGAGTACAACCGGACGGCCAAGAAACGTGCGCGGATCATGGGGTCGATCAGTCGCGTCACCGACTCGCAGTCGGTATACATCGTCGAACGGGCCAGAGAGGACTCCATCGAGGGGACGGCGATCGTCGAGCGCCAGGAGGTCGAGAATATCGACGAGAGTGACGATCTGCGGGCGATGATCGATAGCAGGGCTGGCTGACCCAAACCCCTCGTCTATCGCGGTATAACGCCCTCAAACGGGAGAATCCACACCCGCAAGCGTTTTTTCTCCGCCTCCAGTATCACGCGTATGGCAAATTGCCCGCTGGCAGATGAATGTCCCAGCTTTACCGAACGGATCGAGGGGATGGGCTGTCAGCACTACGGCGATCGCGGGGGGCGTGAGTGGTGTAACCACTATCACCAACCGATCAGTGACCTGAAAACACAACCGGTCAAGCCGGGCGAGGAGATCATCGTTGAGGTGACCGATATCCACGAAAGTGGGGCCGGAGTCGGTCGAACTGAGGAGGGGTTCATCGTACTCGTCGATGGGGTCCTTCCCGATGCACGGGCGAAGGTGAAGATCACCCGGGTCCACTCGAATCACGCCCGAGCTGAGGAGCTCGAACGCCTCGAATTGGATCCGGAGGACGACGAAGCGACAGACGAGGAACTCGAGGTGGTCGACGAAGCGGATGATGACGACGAGGAAGAAGAAGACGACGACGAAGACGAGGCGCCAAGACGCCCCGAACGGCTTGGTAGTCGAGAGAACTTCTGGGGCGGCGACTGAGGAGACGGGGAGTCACTCCCGACGTACTACTAATCCGTAGACACCGCTAGTTACCGAATCCTTCCTCGTCTACTATCGGACCCGACTGCTGAGTTCCTGTATTACCGCCCGTGGAGCAGCCGTCTCTAGTGCTGGATCGGCAAACCGTAACCGGAGTCGTGGTCTGCCGACATCGATCGGTTCGGGGTCGGTGTCGATGATACCGTGTTTCTCGAGTTTGGTCTTCTTGCGAGAGAACGTCGCCTTGCTGGCCAGTCCGATGTCCTCCCCCCATTTGCTGATATCATACAACAGGTCCTGGTGTTTGGCCGCGACGAGAAGGCTGATCACAACCTCATCGACGAGGCCATCATGGGCCACGGAGGCATCCACGAACGAAACGAACGCCTCGCGTCGATCGGGGCCTAACCGGTCTTCCAGTGTCGATTTGACACGCGATATCGGCGGAGTGTGGAGGACGTACTGCTCAGCTTCGTCGAACAGCTGTGCACAGTTCTCGGTGACATCATCGACGAATGACGGCTCCGCGGTGGACAAGGCCCCGATAGAATCGCCTACTTCGATGAGAACGAGCAACTGATCTTCATCCACCGCGAGCGATGATTTCGGTGGGTTCGGTAGATAGCGGATCTCGAGCGTATCAGCGTCAATCAGGTCTGCGATGCGACTTGCCACCGTGAACTGAGAGAGCGATTGCTTGAGCGTCCATTCCTCAGCCAGGATCCGCAGGGATGGAAACGAGTCCGGGTCCTCGTTACCAGCCTCTGCTATCTCATCGATGATCGTGGTGGAGGGATTGACGAGGTATGCACCATCGTTCAGCAATGAGCAGAGTTCGGTGCACACATCTGCGATAGATCGGTTGACGAACGGCTCATCCATGATACCTCGAATCTTCAATCGGGGATGACTTAATTTTACTGTCTCTTCCGGCAAATAAGTGTTCGTATCAACGAAATAAAGACACGTCAACAGATATCATAAATGTCGACATAGTGCCGTTTTTGTCAATATTCAATGAAGAATATCGGAAATTCACCGGTGGACTCGGGAAGGAATATCCCCGCTCAGCGCCTCGATTACTGGATTCTGACCTTCGCCTCGACTGATCTATGCCAAAGATATGCCAGAAAACGGGTGTGAAGTTTCGATGCGGTAAAACTATCCCGGGTTAGGAAATACCAAAAAGTCCATATATCTATCAGTCCAACACGTAAGTGGCAATGCACGATATCACTGGCTTTCAACGAGACCTCCTCTATGTCATTGCTGGCCTTGAAGAGCCCCATGGGTTGGCGATCAAAGAGGAGCTTGAGGAATATTATGAGACCGAAATTCATCACGGTCGTCTCTACCCCAACCTCGATACGCTCGTCGACAAGGGTCTCGTCGAGAAGGGTCAAAAAGACCGCCGGACCAATTTCTACACCCTCACGAGCCGAGGTCGACGCGAAATCGAAGCGCGTCGCGAATGGGAAGAACAGTACGTTTAGTATCGGCGCGCCCAGTTCTCCTTTATACCCGATGACGACCTACCTGCTGGTAGGCATCGACGCCAATATCGACCATGACAGATCTACACGACCACGCGACCGAGATTCACGAGCAGTTTGAGGAGCACCTCGAGCTCAGTGTCGACGATATCGAAGACCGTCTCGAGACGCTCGTCGACGAGTACAAGGTACCCCTTTCGGAGGCCAGACGGAGCGTTATCAGCCACTATCTCGATCTGGCCGGGATCGAACGCGATGCGATCGACACCGGTGGCAGCACCACCGCGGATATAGCAGATATCGACACGCCCGACGAGTGGTTGACACTCGAAGCAAAGGTGGTCGAGCTCTGGGAGCCTCGCAGTGATTCCATCGACCAGGTCGGCCTCATCGGAGACGAGACCGGGACGATCAAGTTCACCAAGTGGGCGAAATCAGACCTCCAGCAGCTCGAGGAGGGCACCAGTTATCAATTCGAGAACGTTGTCTCAGACGAGTACCAGGGCCGCTACTCGGTGAAGCTCAATCGGACGACGAACATCGAGGAGCTCAGTGAGGACATCGAGGTCGGGCGGGCAACGGACTCGGTCGAGGGCGCCTTGATCGATATCCAGCAGGGGAGTGGGCTTATCAAGCGCTGTCCGCACGAGGGCTGTACCCGGGTGACCCAAAACGGTCGATGCGCCGAACACGGCGAGGTCGAGGGCGTCTTCGACCTCCGCATCAAGGGTGTCGTCGACGACGGGGTGACGACCCAGGACGTACTCTTCGACCGCGAGGCGACGGAGCAAGTGGCCGAGATCGATCTCGAGACGGCGAAGGAGATGGCGAAGGATGCGCTCGATACCACCGTTGTCGCCGATGAGATCGCCGATCGAGTGCTCGGTCGATACTATCGGATCGACGGACCGACGATCGGCCGGTACGTCCTCGCCGAGGAGGTCGAGTATCTCGAAGACACCGACGAGTCCGAGGAACTTCTCGTGAAAGCGAGGTCGATGTGAGATGAGTGCTAGCCAACGCGAGGTCGCCAAACGGGCCTTCGCGACCGAGTTCAACGCGGCCACGCTCACCTTCTCCGAATCCGATGAGGAGATGGCTCCACAGTACGTCCTGTTGCCGACGGGCGAACGGATGAACCGTCTCTTCGCCGTCGGCACGCTCACCGAGGTCGAGGATGTTGGTGACGAGGGCGAGTACTGGCGGGGCCGAGTGATCGACCCGACGGGGACGTTCTTCGTCTACGCTGGTCAGTACCAGCCCGAGGCCATGGCGGCCCTGCAGCAGGCATCGGTCCCTGAACACGTCGCTGTCGTCGGGAAACCGCGGACGTACGATACCGACGAGGGTGATGTCAACGTCTCAGTACGACCCGAGTACGTCGTCGGAGTCGGTGACAACGAGCGACAGCGGTGGATCGTCGAAACGGCGGCTCAGACGCTCGAGCGCATCGACGCGTTCGAGGCCGGAGCGACCGACGACGCCATCAGAGCCCGGGATCACTACGGCGATGATCTGTCGCCGTACCTCGAAGCCGTGATCGAGGCCCTGGAGAGCCTCGAAACGACGGAACCGGTCGAAGCACCGCCGTGAGATAGAATTTCGTGGCCTGAGCACCACTATTGCGAGGTGACACGTGTCTGACGAAGTGTTAAGTGGCTTCCTAGCCGAGCTTCATGTCCGGTATGGGAAACAAGGATACCACGCTCACCTTCCGCGTGACGGAGGACACGGCAGAGGCGCTCCGGACGATCGCCGACGAGCGTGATCTGCCGCTTTCGGCCGTATTCCGCGATTATGCGAACATGCTTGTCACGCACGACGGCCGGGTCTCGGTCATGCCTGAGCATGCCGTCGACCAATCGAGTGTCGACGATACCGAGTTCCCACCCACGGTCGAAGTCCCGACGAGCTTCGTGCGGGAGCACGAGCGCCTCGAGCTCGAAACCGACCATCTCAGGACCCAGCTCGAGGAATATAAGGCGTATGTGACGGAACTGCTCGAGGAGCTCGAGGAACGTGAGGACAGTGATGACGAACGGGTCATCGACCTCGATGAGCTCGATCGAGAGCTCGATATCGATCCTGAAAACCAGCCCTATCGACTCGGCTGACGCCCCTGTTCTAGCCCTCGACGGGTCGCCGTGACGTGTTCTGCATACGCACCAGCCCCCTCGACAGCTGCGAGATCGGCCAGTGCGTCGAGTCGGCGGATCGCATCATCCAGGAACGAGAGCAGATCGCCGTTATAGACGTACACGCCATAGGCATCTCGCATGGCATCGATGATCTCGTCGGGCTCCTTGCCAGCGAGGCGCTCGTCGAGGATCCAACGGGCGAACTTCTCCTGGGGGTGGCCACAGTACGGCTTTGAGCGGCAGTTGCAGTCGAGGAAGTCCTGGTTGAACTCGATAACCCGGTCCCTGGCTGTCGGTTCGAGCTGGTCGAGTCCATCACCGGTATACAGGTGATCGAGTGTAGCTCCAGCGAAGGCGGCACGCGGGATCGATCGGCCGATCTGGCGACCGATTCGGTGATGATCGATCACGTACACCTTCTCTGTCAGGCTCACGGTCCGACACAGCGAGCCAGCTCACAAAAGCAAATCGGGTTCCTGCCAACCGCTGTCAGAGGGGCAGATCTGCGGTTACAACGGCTGCGGGTTTCGCGATGGATTGGGGTACCACGTGCGTTCGAGTCGATCGGACCCCCTTGGGAGTCTCTACGGACGAGCCATCACAGGTAGCTCGAAAGCCACACTATCTTCGACAGGGAGCCAGCTCGATTACGCCTGATAGCGATGTACTGCCTCGTGGATGCGCTCAGTCCCCCATTCGAGCGTCTCGACTGGGATGCGCTCGTCGCCACTGTGGACGATATCGAGGAACGGAAGCTCTCCCAGCTGCATCGGGAGGAACCCGTAACTCTGGACACCGACGGTAGCCAGATGTCGTCCGTCAGTTGCGCCGAACATCAACAGCGGGATGGCCACCCCGTCGGTCGCCTCCTCGAGGATGTCGGCCAGTTCGGAATAGAAGTCGAGATCAGCCGCCGGAGGTCCCTGGTCGAAGCGCTGGACCTCGAACTCGACGTCGTCGACGCCTGTCAACTCGGTGATCTCCTCGATGACATCGTCGGGTCCCTGTCCCGGGACGAGCCTGCAGTCGAGGAAGACGGTGATCTCCTCTGGGACGACGTTCTCCTTGTCGCCGCCGTGAATCATCGTTGCGTTGGCCGTGTTGTGAAGCAAGGCATCCAGCATCCGTCCCTCCGCACCGAGCTCGTCGAGCACGGCATCGGTCTGTTCAGGATCTAGCAACGCCCGGAAGGTGGCCGCACGTTCATCATCAACCGCTCGGGCGATCGCTTCGATCATGGCCTCAGCAGAGGGGGTGATGTGGACAGGCAACCGCTCGCTATCGAGCGGTTCCAGGAACTGCGCCACCTTCCCGACGGCCGTGCCTGCTGTCGGCAGTGATGCATGGCCACTTGCCCCAGTGAACGTCGCCTCGAGCCAACAGATTTGCTTCTCGTTCGTCTGGATGGGATACGTCTCGACACCGCCGAATTCGAAGTTGAAGCCACCGAACTCACCGATCGCGTACTCGACATCGTCGAACAGTTCCGGATGCTCTTCGACCAGGAACCTGAGCCCGTCATCGCCGCCGGACTCCTCGTCGGAGACGACCAGAAAGAGGAGGTCGCCAGCTGGTGTCTCATCCGAGGTTGCCACCCGGAGGACGGTCGCCAGGAGCATGGCGACGCCACCCTTCATGTCGAGGGCACCTCGGCCCCAGACGAATCCGTCCTCGACGACACCCTCGAAGGGATCGTGGGTCCACTCCTGCCCGGTGACCGGGACGACATCGACGTGGCCATACAACAACAACGGTGCGGCATCGCCACCGGGGACCCGGGCGAGGAGGTTCGGACGATCTGGATCTCTAGCGTAGGTCTCAGATTCGATCCCGTAGGCGGCGAGCACCTCCTCGATCCACTCGATACACTGACGCTCATCGCCGGGTGGGTTGACGGTCTCGAAACGGATCAACTCGCGGAGTATATCGACTGGACGTTCGTGGAGGTCGGTTGCGACCTCGGGCGAGTGGTACTCCATATCAGTAGCTCGACTGACGACCCGATAAACGCGGGGGATTTACTGTCGCAAAGAAAGCTATTTCAAGTCCTCACAGTTACGTTCGAGACGCGTCCGGGTTAGGGTAGTGGACTATCCTTCAGCCTTGTGGAGGCTGAGACGCGGGTTCAATTCTCGCACCCGGACTCACCTATTCGTTCCCGGCTCGGGCTGTTCGTACCCACGCTCACCGCTGAGAGGCTGGTCAGCCACTCCCTGGTTCCCAGACGCAACTTGCTCCATCAGCGAGCCCGGCGTCGTCGATGTGGGCAGAAAGGCAGGCATAATTGCAGTACTGCCCCGCCGGTTCTCGGTCACTCCCGGTGCCAATCTCGACGAACACGGGATCATGTGCGTGAATGTCGCTGTTGCAATACGTGCATGCTTCGGTCATAGTGATCTCTTGGGGCTACTGCGCCGTAAATGAGCGTGTAACCGATACGTTACCCCTCGACCGGCCACGTCTCCTGTTGGTAGCACATCTCCCAGAAGGCGTGTTCCAGCCGGGCACTCTTGAGGAAGGCGTGCTCCATCTCGTCGTGATATCCGGGATACGCCTCGGCCATTTCATCGACGAGCCCGGTCATCCATGCAACGGCCTCGTGGAATTCCTCGCTCGTGTACTTCTCGATCCACGAGGTGTAGCGATGGTCGTCCGTTGCACGCTCGGCCGCATGGGCAGCCACGTCGAGGTACCCCTTCCCGCAAGGATAGATGGCCGCAGCGATCACCGGTAGTGGTCGATCGTAGGCGGTTCTGACGAGGAAGTTGGTGTAGGCGGTGCACGTCGGCGCCTTCTCGACGGCAGCGAGGTCGGCCGGGGTGAGCCCGAACTCAGCCGCGAAGTCTCGATGGAGATCCATCTCGAAATCGAGGATCGTGTGAGCGACACCCAGGAGCTGAGTCATGTTCGCTTCGTCACGTGCCGTTGCCCCTGCGATGGCGAAGGTTCGGGCATAGTCCAGTAGATACTGATAGTCCTGTTCGACCCACACCCGAAACCGGTCCTCCTCCAGTGTGCCGTCTGCGAGCTCGGTGACGAAGGGATGGTCGTACTGCGATTCCCAGATAGCCTCGCCTCGTTCGAGTAATCGGTCGCTGAATGCCATACTGGAGCCTGGTCGAGTGAGGGTATATAATCTAGTGGTATAATCGAGTTATAACCGATCCCGTTGTGCCTCAGGCCGGTGCGTGGCTGCATCCCATTCACCGGTGGTCCGGACGGTGTTGAACACCCGCATCAGGTCCGCCCTGGTCAGGACGCCGGCGAGATCACCGTCTTCATCGATGACGAGTAACTGATCGTCGCCGGTACCTTGCATACGCCTAATCGCATCCATCGCCGTCGTGTTCGGGTGGATCGACCGCCTCTCATCGGACATGACATCGCGGACCTCCATCGCCTCGCGTTCGTACTCGGGAACGGACTGTGCATCGTCCAGCGTCACGATGCCGATGGGGCGATCGTTTCGCATCACGGGATAGGCGGTATGGCGCTCGTGGAACATCCGATTCAACAACTCGGCGACGGACGTTTCTGGCGTCACCATCCGGAGGTTCTCCAGCGACGTCATCGCCTCTTCGACGGTGACCCCGCCCAGCGCGGCATCCATCATCACCCGTTTCGCCTCCGACGTCGCAGCCATGTAGATGAACACGGCGATGCCCATCAGGACGATATTGAAGATGAACAACCCCCACAATCCCAGCAACACCGCGACCCCTTTACCCGTCTCAGCGGCCAGCTTCGTCGCCCGAGGTAACGATCGGTTGCGAGTCAAAAGTGCCCGCAGGACCCGACCGCCATCCATCGGGAATGCCGGCAGCAGGTTGAACCCGGCCAGCGCGATGTTCATGACCCCGAGGTACGCCAGCAGGAAGACGATCGCTGCGGGGCCCTCGATTACCAGCAACGGCACCATCGCCGCCACGCCAAGGCCGATGCTGACGAGAGGTCCCGCGACGGCGATGATGAACTCGTGGTACCAGGTCCGCGGTGTCTCCGCCAGATTGGCAATGCCCCCAAAGAGCCACAGGGTAATCGAATCGATGTGATAGCCATAGCGCATCGCGACCACGGAATGGCCAAGCTCGTGCAACCCGACGGAGACGAAGAGCCCGAGTGCCGCCCCCAACCCGAGGAGCCAATTCGTCACGCCATCGGTGAGTAATCCCCGTTCAAAACCGGTTGGGAGCAAGGGCTCCAGCAGCTCGACGAGGACCGATATCTCCGAGCCGATGAGGTAGGCAAAGAGCGGGATGATCAGCAAGAAGGTGATGTCGAAGCGCAGGGGGATTCCGAGCACTGAGCCCACACGGAAGCTCTTGAACACGGCTACGACGTGTTTACCGCAAGTGGGGATATAAGGCATCGCCTCGGCCTGGATGGGAGGTTTAACGTCTCGGCAGCATCGACTGCTTCCCAGCGTGGTATCAAACGACGACCCATCGGTGGTCTTCTTTCACGGGCGTGATCGTTCGGACTTCCTCGTGGAGGTGCACACACCCGAGGGTCGCTGGAGCGCCCAACTCGAGCTCGGTGAGACGGACGCCGGACCACGGCCCCAACGCTTTCGCCGACGACGTGACGGTGGGCTCGAACCGGAACCGCCGGAGACGATCGTCGAGCTGGCCAGAGCGGCCGATCGACTCCGTATCTCCTCCCAGACGGCTCGCGGAGCCAGCGAGCGCCTCCAGGCGATGCTCGATGGCTACCAACTCGAGTCGTCGGTCGTACGGACCTGTCCCGCCTGTGCGGCGCGCGGGACCTATGCACCGCTCACCGCAGAGACTGCAATCTCGACCGATGGCGGTGAACTGTGTCTCGACTGTGCCACCGACCAGCTCGAGCGCGACCTCGCCTTCCACGACGCCGCATCGGGCGAGATGGCGACGCGGTTGCGTGGCCTGTTAGAGCGCGTGCAGGACCTCGAACGGGTCCGGCAACTGCTCGATGGCGACCTCGATCCGGAGCTGACGCGCATCGACGCCATCGAGGCGACCGACATCGACGTCGAAGGACTCCGACTCGACGAGCTCGACCTCACCCCGCCGCTTGACGAGCTGGTGAGCGGTCGATTCGATGAGCTGCGACCCGTGCAGGCCCTCTCGGTGGAGGCCGGATTGCTCGAGGGTCGTGACCAGCTCGTCGTCAGTGCCACGGCGACGGGCAAGACGCTCATCGGCGAGCTCGCCGGGATCGAACGGGTTCTCAAGGGCGAGGGGACGCTGTTGTTCCTCGTCCCACTCGTCGCGCTGGCCAACCAGACCTACCGCGATCTCCAGGAGGCGTATGGAGACGTCGTCGAGGTCTCACTCCGGGTCGGCCAAAGCCGGGTCCGGGACACACCCGATACGTTCGACCCGACCGCGGACGTTATCGTCGGCACCTACGAGGGGATCGATCATGCGCTTCGGACGGGACGCGATCTCGGGGATGTTGGGACGGTCGTCATCGACGAGGTGCACACCATCTCCCAGGGCGAACGCGGGGCGAGACTCGACGGGCTCATCGCGAGGCTGCACACCTACTGCGGAGACCAAGGCAGTGACACCCAGTGGCTGTACCTCTCGGCGACAGTCGGCAATCCCGAGGAACTCGCCCGCGCGCTGGACGCCACATTGGTGGCCTACGAGGAACGCCCGGTGCCGATCGAGCGCCACTTGACCTTCGCCACCTCGAGACGCGACAAGGCGTCCGTCGTCGACCGCATCGTCACGAGAGCGTGGGGCGAACGCTCATCGAAGGGGTACCGAGGGCAGGCGATCGTCTTCACCAACGCGCGACGGCGCTGTCACGAGCTCACCAAAGCACTCTCGGTGCCAGCGGCGGCCTACCACGGCGGGATGGGCTCGAGCGAGCGATCGCGGATCGAGACGCGTTTTCAGGAGGGCGAGCTCGCCGCGGTCGTAACGACCGCCGCACTCGGTGCTGGCGTCGACTTCCCCGCGTCACACGTCATCTTCGAGAGTCTAGCGATGGGTATCGACTGGCTGAGCGTCCAGGAGTTCGAACAGATGCTCGGCAGAGCCGGTCGGCCCGACTACCACGACCGAGGGGTCGTCTACTTGCTCGTCGAACCGGGTGGCGTCTACTTCGGCGGGATGGAGCGCACCGAGGAAGCCGTCGCATTCGATCTCCTCGATGGTGAGATGGACCCAGTCGGTGGAACCTACGACGTGGAGACGGCCGCCGAGGAGACGCTCGCCAACCTCGTCGTCGGTGGCTCACGGGCGAAGGAGCTCAACGAACGGATGGTCGGGGAGGTTCCCACCCAGCGAGCCCTCGAGCGACTGCTCTCGGCTGGCCTCATCGATGGACTTGCCGCGACGCCCAGAGGACGGGTCGCAGTCGAGCACTTCCTGACCCCCGCGGAGGTGGACTGGTTGCTCGGACAACTCGGCCACCAGGCGGATCCACTCGACGTGGTGGCGCGCTTTGAGGCGACCGAGGAGGAGCGGTGAGCCACGACGAAACGCTTTAGCGCGCCATTCTCCAAGACCCGCCTGCGGGACCATGGGGTAGCTTGGTATCCTTACGGCCTTGGGTGCCGTTGACCGCGGTTCAAATCCGCGTGGTCCCATGCGCTAAACTGGTTTTCAATGTGGATATAGTACCATAATCGCTTCTGATATGAGCCGACTACTGACCGGGTTATTCCACTATGTTGATCCCCCTTGTGGGCCTCTTGAACCGAGGAACCCTCCTCCCCAATTGACCGTCAGCATCCTCCTGAAATCGCCCATCGAGGACTATGGGCAAGCACCCACCAAATCATCCCACCGTCTCGCAATTACATCACAGAACCCCCCTTCACTTCCGGTGGAACCGCCACTTCCTGTCCACACACTTCCACAGAGCCTATAACACAACAAGGCACCCCTAGATGGTACCGATGACGACGGCCGACTTCGAGGACTTCTTTCGCCGATATTACCGAGAGCGTATCCTGGAGTTGGCCAGAGGCTATCCTGAGGAAGGGCGCGCGCTCGTCGTCGACTGGGACGACCTCTATCAGTTCGATCCAGATCTCGCCGACGAGCTTCGGCGCAACCCATCCAGACTGCTCGCCGATGCCCGCGAGGCGCTGCGCACTTTCGACGTGCCGGTCGACGTCGATCTCGACGAGGCAGAGGTCTACGTCGCTGGCTTTCCGACGCGCACGCAGATCCGCGACATCCGTGCCGAACACGTCAACACGCTCGTCTCGGTGCGGGGGATCATCCGCAAGGCGACCCCCGTCCGTCCGAAGGTCGAGGTCGCCGTCTACGAGTGTCTCACCTGTGGCGGCCAGATCGAGCTCACCCAGCGCGGCCAGGAGCTGCGCGAACCCAACCGGTGTCACCACTGCGAGCGCAACACGCAACTCGAGCGCATGGACGACCGCTCGCGGTTCGTCGACGCCCAGCGCCTGCGTATCCAGGAGAGTCCCGAGGGGCTGCGCGGTGGCGAGACGCCACAGAACATCGACGTCCATCTGGAGACCGACCTGACGGGGATCGTCAGTCCCGGTGACCGGGTGACGGCGACGGGGATCCTCAAGCTGCGTGAACAGAGTTCGGGGGGTGCCACGTCGCCCATCCTCGATGTGTTCCTCGAGGGGAACTATATCGAGATCGAAGAGGAGGAGTTCGAGGTGATGGCCATCGAGGATGAGGACGTCGAGGAGATCCGAGAGCTTGCCGCGCGGGAGGATATCTACGAACGGGTCGTCGACTCCATCGCCCCCTCGATCTGGGGCTACGACGACGAGAAGTTCGCGATGGCGCTGCAGCTGTTCTCGGGGGTGCGCAAACCACTCCCCGATGGGTCGCGGGTCCGGGGGGATATTCACGTCTTACTCGTCGGTGATCCGGGTACCGGGAAGAGCCAGCTCCTACAATATATCACGAAAATCGCTCCACGATCGGTGTACACCTCTGGGAAGGGGAGTAGTGCTGCCGGGCTCACGGCCGCGGCTATCCGCGATGATTTTGGCGACGGACAACAGTGGACGCTGGAGGCTGGAGCGTTGGTTCTTGCCGATCAGGGAATAGCAGCAGTTGACGAGCTCGACAAGATGCGACCGGAAGATCGCAGTGCCATGCACGAGGCGCTCGAGCAGCAATCGGTTTCCGTTTCCAAAGCCGGCATCAACGCCACCCTCCAGGCCCGCTGTGCGCTGCTGGGCGCCGCCAACCCGAAGTACGGTCGGTTCGACCAGTACGAACCCATCCCGGAACAGATCGAGCTCGAGCCGGCGCTCATCTCCAGGTTCGACCTCATCTTCACCGTCGACGATCTTCCAGATCCGGACCGCGACGAGCGCATCGCCGAGCACATCCTCAAGACGAACTACGCCGGCGAGTTGAACACCCGCCAGACGGCCCACGCCGACGAGGCAGGCCTCGTGCAGAAGATCGAGGAGGCGACAGAGGAGGTCACCCCGGCGATCAAGCCGGACCTGCTGCGAAAGTACGTCGCCTACGCCACGCAGACGTGCATTCCGACGATGACGATGGAGGCCAGGGAGACGATCAAGGGGTTCTACCTCGACCTCAGAGAACAGGGCGTCGACGAGGATTCGCCGGTCCCCATGACCGCCAGGAAGCTCGAGGCCCTCGTCCGCCTGGCGGAGGCGAGCGCCCGGATCCGCCTGGCCGAGGAGGTCACACAGGAGGACGCCGAGCGCGTCATCGAGCTGGTCCGCGCCTCGATGGGCGACATCGGCTTCGATCCCGAGACGGGTGCCTACGACGTCGACATGATCGAGACGGGGACGCCAAAGACCCAGCGCGACCGCATCAAGAACCTCAAGCAGCTGATGGAGCATCTCGAGGAGGAACACGACGAGGGGATCCCACTCGACGTGCTCATCGAGGAGGCCGAGGAACGCGGGATGGAGGCCGAGCGCATCGAACACGAGATCGAGAAGATGAAGCAAAGCGGCGAGATCTACGAGCCGTCGTCCAACCGGTATCGCCTCGCCTGAGCTGACGGTACAACTGTCGCTTCAGTGCACCGAAAACCCATTACATCGAGCCGACAACCATCATCCAGCACATGGAATGGGTGACCATCGCCACCTGGTTGGTCATCGCGGCATTCTTGACCATCGTTGGGGCGCCACTGGCGGCAGCCATCTTCGAGCGCCTCCCCGGAAATGGGGCTCCCTTCTCGATGCATCTCAGCCTCGTGGTGATCGGACTGGTGAGCTTCTGGGTCGGCCATCTCAGGTATGGCTGGGTCGCCCTCGGTGGTGCCCTGGTGGTACTCGTTGCTCTCAGCGCCACGTTGTACCACCGCGGGTATCGACCCACCTGGGGCCATCTGACCGAGGGATATCTGGTCTTTCTCGGCGGATTCACCCTGGCACTGGCGGTCAGGGTGACCGACACCACCATCCGGGCCGCCGGTGGCGAGCAGTTCCTCCATTTTGGTCTGTTGAACGCCGTGGAACGGGCCACCGCGCTACCGCCCCAGGACATGTGGTGGGCCGGCGAATCGGTGAACTACTACTACGGGGGACACGTGCTGGTCGACCAGCTAGCCCGGCTGACCGGCACGGAACCGAGGCTCGCGTACAACCTCGGTCTGGCGGTGGTCTTCGGTCTCGCAGCGGCGGCCGCGTTCGGTCTCGTCGGAGCCGTCGTTGACCGATACGGCTACAGTCGACGCGTCGGCGGTGCTGTCGGAGCCGCGACCCTGCTGTTGGCCGGGACCTTCGCCACTCCGGTTCGTTTGCTCATCGCACAGCTGCCCGAATCGATCGCCACTCGAGTCGGCGAGTTCGCCTTCTATGCGGTTCCCTCGGCCGATCCGTTGCCCGAGGTCATCGCCGGCTATGCCTCTCTCGGCGAGTGGTCGTGGTGGTTCGAACGACGGGTGGTCGATGGGACACTCGTGGAGACACCGCTGTTCTCGATGGTGAAAGCCGATCTCCACGGTCACGTCACCACGATCCCGTTCATGATCCTGCTGATCGCGGTGGCGTTCGCCTACTATCAGACGCCGGCCCAGGAGCGAGTCCGCAGATGGGCATTACTGGTGCTCGTCTTCCCGGCGCTCGCGGGGATGGTCGGCTGGATGAACACCTGGTCGCTTCCGGGAGCGATTGGTATCGCGTGGCTGGCGTTGGCGTTCGCACGGGCTCATCCGCTCTCGCTCCTGGGTGAGCGATTCGAGCGAGATATCGAGCTGGACGACCGAGGTGCGTGGATCCGTTCAGAGGCCTCTCGCCTGGGGGCAGCCACGGCTGGTGCCGCTGGTGTGGGTCTCATCGGTGGCGCCTGGATCGCGCCGTTCCTGCTCTTTCAACTCCCCTCGAACGACGGCATCGGATTCCTCCCCGATCGCAGCCCGTTCGCTCCCCACGCGTTGCTCTGGGGGGCGTTCTTCCTCCTGTTCATCCTCTTCCTCGCACTGGCATTGTGGCGGCGATACGATGTCGCTGACCGACGGGCACAGGTGCTTGCGATCGGGAGCGGAGCGGTCCTCCTCGGGGGCATCCTTCTCGTGGTTGGTTGGGGATCGTTCGCGATCGCCCTGCCGGTGGCGATTATCGCGTGGTGGCTCCTCAGACGGGAACCAAGTATCGGCTTCATCGGCGTCCTCATCGTCGGTACCCTCGGGTTGATCCTCGCGATGGAGCTGGTCTATGCCGATGTCTGGCCCCCCGAGCGACAGCGCCTCAACACGACCTACAAGGTCTCGATGCAGGCGATGACGTTCGGGTTGCTCAGCGTCGGTGCCATTGTAACCGTCCTCATCAGCGAGCAGATCGCGACGCTTCGCGACCGGGTGTCGCTCTCATCCCTCGGCATCGTCTCCATCGTCGTCGTGGTGGTCCTGTTGCTTGGCACGTTCCCGGTGTTGACCCTCGGTGGCGAGTTCGGGGACTTCGCCGAGTCACATCCGGACGTACACTACTCGATCGACGCGCTCGACGGTCACGATCGGTGGAACGCGGACGAGATGGAGGCGATCTACTGGCTAGATTCACAACCAGGTGACCCAGTCATCCTTGAGGCACCCGGTGAGCAAACATACACTTGGTCAAATCCAGCGAGCACGTTCACCGGAATCCCGACCGTGCTGGGGTGGGCCCATGAGCGGGGCTATCGCGGCGTCGAGGCCTATTACGAGCGCCAAGACCTGGTCGACGATATCTATAACCGGGAGTTCGAGGGCTTCGATGATGATGACGACCGAGCTGTTGCATTGCTCCAGGAATTCGATGTCGACTACATCTGGGTCGGCGAGGCCGAACGTGAGCGCTATGGAGCCAGTCTCCGCGACTTCTTCTTCATCGATGGGATCTCGGCGGTGTTCGAGAACGAGGATGTGACGATCTACCAGGTCGACCTCGAGGACGACCAGTAGGTGCAAAGATTGCCATGATCGTGGGTCATCAGTGACCACAGCATTGACCGAGTCGATCGGTCGAACCCGCCGAAATCCTCGCGATACACCGGGCGACGGTAGCCTTTTATCCGTCCCACGGCGACATCGTCCTGTGCGAACGAGCCTGAATATCCCCGAGGACCAACTCGCCCAGTTCGACAAGATCTGGCAGTCACAGGGGATGAATTCGCGCTCGCGTGCGGTTCGTGAGGCGATGCTCGAGTACATCGAGTCCCATCAGGATGTAGCCGAGATGACCGGTACCGTCGCCGCTGTCGTGGTCTTCGATTACAGCTACGACGATGTCGTCGAGGAGATCCATCGAATCCAGCACGATTTCGACGATCTGGTGCACGCCACGAGCCACGTCCATCACGGACACTGGTGTCTCGAGACGATCCACTGTACCGGCACCCCCGATGACATCCTGGAGCTCATGAACCGATTGCGCAATTTCGATGAGATTCGCCGCGTGAAACTGATGGTCATCGACAACGGCGACGACACGGAGAGCCATCATCACGAGTAGCGCATCTCACCGGTCGGGGTCGGTTCGAGGAAGGATATGCCGGTTTATTACGAATGGTCGAACGAGGGCTTAACAACCCTTTTGAGGGGAAATTTCCTCTCGTCAAGCATGCTAGGCGATGGGACGCTCGGATTGTATTTTGGGGTGATTGTACTCGGTACCGTTCACGGGATACTCCCCGACCACGGATGGCCGGTGGCGTCCATGTACGCGATCAACAAGGAACGGACCTGGTTACACGGCTTTATCTCTGGATTCATCCTGGGATTCGGTCATCTCGTGAGCAGTATTGCAGTCGTAGTCGTCTACTTCTGGGCACTCAGCTACTTCGATCTGACAGAGATCCATTGGATGAACTACGTCGCTGGTGGGATCCTCATCATCCTCGGGATTCGAGAGTACGTAAAGGGTGGTCACTCCCACGACCACGGTGGTGGCCATGACCATGAGCAAGACCACGAGTACGAGCATGACCATCCACATGAGGAGGAACAGCCCGGAAGGCTCACCAAACTGAAGATGGCCATCCCGTTCGTCGGTGGCGACGAAGGCCACGAGCACACCCATTCACTCGAGGAACAAGCAGACCAGCGAGGGTTGATGGGGATCACCATCTTCGCGTTCGCACTCGGCTTCGCGCACAATGAAGAGATAGAGATCATCGCCATCTGCACGGGGAGCACCTTCTGTCTCGAGCTCATGCTTGCTTACGCACTTGCCGTCCTCATCGCGGTGATCACGATGACGTTGTTGCTCATCGCCGGCTTCCAGCACTTCGAGGATCGAGTGAAGAAATACGAGCACCTCCTCCCCACCGTCACTGCATGGGTCCTCATCATCATGGGACTCGCCTTCATCGTCGGCATCTTCTGAAACTGTTGGAGCCAGATGGGTTACTGGAACGAATCTGTGACTGCTAAAACCGACAGTAGCTGTGTCGTTAGAACGCGCCAGCGTCCTTGGCGAACTCGACTGCGGGATGATCCTCGGGAAGCTCGTCGAACGTGAATGCTCTCCCCTCTTCTCGTTCCTTCGCGAACTGGTCATCGACCTCCGCGAGATACTCGGCGAACTCTTCGGGCGACTCATTGAGGAGCGTCCCTTTGAAAATCAGCAAGAACGCCGGTTCATCGAACGGATTCTCGTAACCGGTTGGCACGTCATGGCCAAACCAGAAGAGGTCACCGGCATCGATTACGGTGCGCTCGCCTCGCGAGCAAAGCACCCATGAGCCCTCGAGCGTCATGATGATCGATTCGGTCTCGTGAGCATGTTCATCGAGATAGGATCCAGGGGGCATCTCGATGTAATGGCTCTGGATCTCCTCTCCCTGAAGAAGCATCCCGATCGTTCCCTCGAGCGTCTCGATACCGGGTTGGTCCGTGACCCCTCTCACGATATCGACACCATCGACATGCGATTCAACGGTCGGGGCGACTGGTTGATCACTCGCCATACCGGTTCGCCCAATCCACTCATCCCTCAAAAGGATTGTTAGGACGAATGTTTGTAATCTGTAATAATCCGGCAATAGAGTGGGGTGAGCGGGTCGTTAATGGTAATTCGGAGAAACGCCGTTAGTATGACGACGTGGATCGGTGAGACGTTCACCAGCGATGTCGGATGGGACCTGCTTGAGACGTTGGTGGATATCGATCACCGGATGGCCGGAAGCGAGGGTGAGCGTCTCGGTGCTCAGGCGCTCCATGACGTATTTCAGGAGGTCGGGGTCACCGACACAGCGATCGAGGAGTTCGACTTGCAGGGATGGAAGCGAGGCGATAGCGGGATTCGGGCTGACGAGGAAGACATCACTCACTCGTGCATCGCGTTGCCGCGGAGTCCGGCTAGCAGCGCGACCGGAGAACTCGTCGATCTGGGCTATGGGCTGCCTGCTGATTTTACCGAACGTGACCTGGACGGGGCCATCGTCATGGTCGCGACGAACGTCCCACCTCATCGAGATCGACTCATCCATCGTCGAGAGAAATACTACTACGCCGTCGAGCACGGCGCCGCCGGGTTCATCTTCAAAAACCACATCGAAGGGCAACTTCCTGCGACTGGATCCGTTGGCCGTCCAGACCACCCCATCGGTGAGATTCCAGCGGTGAGCGTGAGCCACGAGGTCGGGTCGACGCTCAGCCGACGACACGATGGAGAGACGGTGACCATCACCGTGGATGCCGACATCGAGGAGACGACCAGCCAGAACGTGCACGCGCGAATAGGACCCGATTCCGACAGACGGCTGCTCGTTACCGCTCACGTCGACAGCCACGACATCGGCCAGGGTGCGATGGACGACGGAGCCGGCACGGCGATGCTCGTCGAGATAGCACGGGTGCTTTCGTCGAACGCTGATGAATTAGAAACCGAAGTCGAGTTCATCGGATTCGGATCGGAGGAGGTCGGTCTATGCGGATCGGAGTACCACGCCTCGACCTGTGACCCCGAGACGGTGAAGGCGGTCGTGAACATCGATGGAGTGGTTCGAGGGCGAACCCTTCAGTGCTTCACCCATACGTTTGACGAGCTAGCGAACGCATTCGATCGGGTGGCAGATCGGTACGATCACCCCGTGAGGATCCTCCCGAAAGAGGGCTTTCGAGGCGACCAGTGGCCACTGGTTCGCGAGGGCGTGCCGGGATACTTTATCTCGGGGGTCCGAGACACCGAAGGACGAGGATACGGACATACCGCTGCTGACACCCTCGACAAGCTCGACATCAGGAACCTCCGTGAACAGGCAATCCTCCTGAGCGAGCTGGTCTTTGATCTCGCGCGGGACTCCGTCACTATCCCCCACCGGGACCGGGCAGAGGTAGCGCGTTCATTCGAGGAAGAAGGTCGAGCCGAAGGGATGAAAATCATCGGGGAATGGCCGTACGAATGAGTTGGACACCACGAGCCAGTAGTGCTGATGTCGCCTCACTAGCTGTGAAGGGAGCGAGCGCCCAGCAATCGACGAGAGCCATTTGAACATCTAGAAGAATTCTCCACGCCAGTTGATTGAATAGTGATAGCTTTAATTACCAATGTTAATTTGATGTAATTTTCTTGTCTAAAAACAATCGATTTCTTAATAATTATATAAAGAACTCAAGATCGAGAATCGGTAATACTATTAAAGTCACAATACAGTGTT
The DNA here is from genome assembly GCA_964639975.1 of uncultured Halobacteriales archaeon. Lineage (GTDB taxonomy): Archaea > Halobacteriota > Halobacteria > Halobacteriales > SKSH01 > CAZXER01. Next base: position 81,213 of record CAZXER010000003.1, read on the forward strand.
CGTCTGTGTGTGAATAGATGACATCCGATAACGCAAACTCACGGCGGAAAGTGCTCAAGGGAATTGGTGCGGTTGGCGTCCTCGGTCTCGCGGGATGCCTCGGCGATGGTGATGACGATGAGGGTAACGGTTCAACGCCGACTCCCGTCAACCAAGCATCGATCGCACTCGGAGACGACCCCACGTTCGAAATCTGGGACTTCTACGGCGGTGTATCGGCGTACTACACCACCATCCTCGAGCCGCTCGCGTGGGTCACGCCGGACATGGAAGTGGAGCCACATCTGGCCTCAGATTGGGAACAAATCGAGGACACCACGTGGCAGTTCAGTCTCCGCGAGGGCGTCTCCTTCCACAACGGCGAGGAGCTGACCGCCGAGCACGTCAAGTGGTCGTTCGAGGGGTTCATGGAGGAGTTCGTCTGGGCCGGTCCGGACTTTAACATCGCCGAGGATGGGCTGGAGGTCATCGACGACTACACCATCAACATCGGCACCAGGAGCGAGATGGCCACCTTCCCGGCCAACATCGCGCACAACATGGTCGCAATCCAACATCCCGACCGTGGCTATGGATCGGAAGGACCTGCCATCGGTACCGGTCCGTACCAGGTCGAGGAGATCGAAAACGGGCAGTACATCGAGGTCTCGTCGTTCGATGACTACTGGGGCGGTGGGGCAAACGTCGATGAGCTCACCTTCGAGGCCATCGCCGACGCGAACACGAGAGTGCTCAATCTCGAAGCCGGCGATGTCGACTTCATCTTCGACCCGCCTCGCAGCCAGGTGCCAGACCTCGAGGACAACGAGGACATCACCGTCGATCGCCAGCTCAGACCCGGGGCCGGCTATGCTGGTATCAACCTCTATCGGTCGCCAACGGACGATGTCACCCTCCGTCGGGCGCTGAATCACGCCGTCGACCAAACGACCATCGTCGACACGATCCTCGAGGGCGTCGGCGAGCCCGCGAGGGGGCCCTTCTCACCGACGATCTACTGGTCCGCACACGACGAGCTCGAAGACTACGAGCCCGACGAGGACCAAGCGAGCCAGCTCGTCGAGGAATCAAGTTACGATGGCGAGGAGCTCACGATCCTCGTCGCCGAGGACCTCACGGACGGTCGCGAGATCGCCCAGGTCCTGCAGGGCGCCTTCGACGACGTCGGCGTCAACTCCGAAGTCCTCCAACTCGAGCGCTCGGCCTTCACCGAGGCCGAACGCAACGGCGAGGGACACGTCGTCGTCCAAGAAAGCGGCTCCAACAGCGGCGATGCGGGCTACATCGTCTACGCCGGCTTCCATTCGGAGGGCGACGTCAACGAGCGACTGTACGGCGAGGAGGGCACGGGCCTGCACAACCCTGGCAGCGAGGTCGACGATCTCATCGACCAGGCCCAATCGACTGGCGACGAGGACGAAAAGAGCGATCTCTTCGGCCAGGTCCAGCAACAGATTATGGACCAAGCCGTCGTCATCCCGCTGTATTATGACGAGTGGGTAGCCGCCTTCGACCCCGGCATCGAGGGCGTCGAGATGGGCTCCATCCCGCAGTTTTCGAGTTGGACGGACATGGAGTACTACGAGTAACCACCGCCATCACCGAGTCGGCGCACCACAATGTGGAAGTTCATCGTTCGTCGTTTCGCCACCACGCTCACCGTCCTAGCTGGCGTATCCGTCATCACCTTCGGTATCGTCCTCGCGACACCGGGGGACCCGGCGCGGACGATTCTCCGACAGCAGCTGGGGGGTCGAACCCCGTCGGAGGAAGCCGTCCAGCAGTTCCGTGAGGAACAGGGGCTCGATGAGCCGTTGTTGGTGCAGTACATCGATTGGATCACCGACGTTCTCCAGGGAGATTTCGGGACCTCGTACTACAGCGATACGGCAGTCATCGAGCTCATTGCGGACAATTTGTATCCGACGTTCGAACTAGCGGTGGCCGGGATGGCCATCGCCTTGCTCATCGCAATCCCGGCTGGCGTCATCAGTGCGGTACACAAGGGAACCACACTCGACTACGGTGGACAGGTCAGTGCTCTGCTCGGTCTCTCTATGCCGAACTTCTGGCTCGGCTACCTCCTCATGATAATCTTCGCCCTCTGGCTCAGCATGTTCCCCGTCTCCGGATCGGGCGGTCTTGAGTATCTCGTCCTGCCGGCGGTCACGCTTGGGACCGGCATCGCGGCCATCGTGATGCGGCTGTTGCGGTCTTCGATGCTCGAAGTGCTCGACGAGGAGTACATTCAGACTGCCCGGTCCAAGGGGCTTCGTGAGCGCATCGTGATTTACAAGCACGCGCTTCGCAACGCCCTGATTCCAGTGGTTACGATCGTCGGACTGCAATTCGGATTTCTCCTGAACGGGGCGGTCGTTGTCGAGATAGTCTTTCAACGACCGGGGCTTGGCGACCTGTTGCTTGATTCGATCTTCTCGAGAAACTACCCGGTCGTACAGGGGATGGCGCTGTTGATTGCCGTATTGTTCGTGTTCTCGAACCTGATTGTTGACATCGCATACCGGTACATCGATCCACGAATCACCTTCGAGGGGGCCGCCGAATGAAATACATCCCCAACCGATCGAAGGTCAAACGGTGGGTCAAGAGGGTCGCTAGACGGCTCAGACGGTTTTATCACTCCCGCGGGATGCGCCAGTTCACCTCGAACCGTCTCAACCTGATCGGGCTGGCACTCGTCTTGCTCATCATCTTTGCGGCTCTCTTCGGGCCGCTGTTGACCCCCTATGAGTTCGACGGTCAGCATCTGCATAACCGTCTAGAAGGACCCTCGATCGAACATCCATTCGGGACCGATCAGCTCGGACAGGACGTCCTCACTCGAATCCTGTACGGTGCACGGATCTCGCTGCAGATCGGCATCGCCGTCGTGGCGATTTCGCTGTCAATCGGCACGATCATCGGCGTGACAGCCGGATATGCCGGAGGATACGTCGACGAGGCCTTGATGCGATTTGTCGATATCGTGCTCGCGTTTCCGGGACTGTTGCTAGCACTCGTCATCGCTGGTATCCTCGGGCCTAGTCTGATGAACATCATGATCGCACTCGCCCTGGTCGGGTGGACACAGTATGCGAGAGTCGTTCGCGGAAGCGTATTATCAATAAAACAACAGGAATACGTCAAGGCTGGGCAGTTGATGGGTATCGGGCGGGTCCGCCTCGTCGCTCGCCACATCCTGCCGAACGTGATGGGGCCGGTGGTCGTACTCGCGACGCTTGACATGGCCGGGGTCATCCTCTCGACCGCGGGGTTGTCCTTCCTCGGCCTCGGAGCCCAGCCGCCAACGCCAGAGTGGGGCACGATGATCGCCGAGGGTCGCGACTACATCAGAACTGCCTGGTGGCTCGTCAACATTCCCGGACTCGCAATCATGGTCGCCGTCCTCGGGTTTAACCTCCTTGGCGACGGACTTCGAGACATCCTCGACCCACGCGACACCGCTGAACCACAAAAGGGAGGACTCTGACGATGAGCGAACCAATCCTCGAAGTCGACGGTCTCAAGACGCATTTCGACACGCCACAGGGCCGTGTCCACGCGGTCGATGGCGTCTCCTTCAAGATCGAACCGGGCGAGATCGTCGGAATTGTCGGGGAAAGCGGCAGCGGCAAGTCCGTCACGGCACTCTCGACCATACGCCTCGAGGACCCCGGCGAGATCGTCGACGGAGCAATCACCTTCAAGGGAACTGAGGTAACGGCAGCTGATGAGCAGACCATCAGACGCATCCGTGGATCGGGTATGTCCATGGTGTTTCAGGACCCGATGACGACGCTCAATCCCGTCTTCACCGTAAGCGAGCAGATCATTGAGTCCCTGAAGATCCACGACAACCCGGAGAAGCAGTCGCTTCGGGACTTCCTCCGTGTGCCGCTGTTGCACAATCGGAAGGACTGGGACGAAAAACGTTCGCAGGTCATCGACCTGATGGCCGAGGTCGGGATTCCAAACCCTGGCGAGCGCATCCACGCCTATCCTCACGAGTTCTCTGGCGGTATGCGCCAGCGGGCGATGCTCGCGATCGCACTCGCGAGTAAACCTGACCTGCTCATTGCCGACGAACCGACGACTGCACTCGATGTCACCATCCAGGCCCAGATTCTCCGCATCATCGCCGACTTGCGTCGCCAGCGAGACATGTCCGTGTTGTTGATCACCCACGATCTCGGCGTTATCGCCGACATCTGTGATCGCGTCCTCGTCATGTACGGGGGTGAGATCATGGAGCGTGGGACGACCGAGCAAATCCTCAACGAACCCAAGCATCCATACACGAAGGCACTGCTCGAGTGCATGCCACAGCAGACGCCGCGAAAACAGCCACTACAAACCATCGAGGGACGGGTCCCCGTCGCACTCGGCGGAATCGATGGCTGTCCGTTCGCGGATCGGTGTGAGCACGCGATCGACATATGCCATCAGGGCGAGATGCCTCGGTGTGACTGCGGTGACGGCCAGCAGGCATCGTGTTGTCGACTCCACGAGGTCAACCCCGAACTCGAACGACCTCCACCGGTCCTCGAACCGGGCGACGGAGGTACATAATGACGGCGAGTCACGCAACCAGCACCGCAGAGACGTCGGCTGGAGATCCACTCATCAAGCTCGATAGCGTGACCAAAGAGTTCACCGTCGATGACTCGTTGCTCGATCGGCTCATGAGCACCAGATCGACCCTTCGGGCGGTTAACGATGTCACCCTCGATATCTATCCGGGGGAGACGGTCGGTATCGTGGGCGAAAGCGGTTGTGGCAAGTCAACCCTCGCGAAGCTCATCACGGGGCTGCACGTCCCGACAAAGGGGACCATCTCCATTGACGGAACCCCGGTCGGGAGCGTCCACTCCCGCTCGCGTGAGCAACTGGCCCAAGTCGGCGTCATCTTCCAGAATGCCAAATCGAGTATCGATCCTCGGTTGACCGTCCGTCGGGCGATCGAAGAACCACTCCGGGCGGCTGGCTGGTCACGGGAGCGCCGCACCGAGCGTGTCGAGGAGCTGTATGAGCTCGTCAACCTCCCGGAGCACTTCGCCGATCGGTACGCCCATGAACTCTCAGGCGGCCAGGCCCAACGTGTCGCTATCGCCCGGGCACTGGCGGTCGAACCGCGTATCCTCGTGCTCGACGAACCGGTGTCAGCACTGGATCTTTCGGTCAAGGGCTCAATCATCAACCTGCTACTCGAGTTGCAGGCTGAACTCGGACTGACATACGTCGTCATCAGTCACGACCTCAGCGTCGTCAAACACATCGCCGACCGGATCGCCGTCATGTACCTCGGTGAACTCATGGAGGTCGGCCCGGCTGAGCAGGTATTCGACCGGCCGAGTCATCCATATACGCACGCACTCATCGAGTCAATCCCCGATGGAGATCCGACCACCTCGATTGAAGACGCGTTCGTCCTCGAGGGTGACGTGCCAAGCCCGATGGACCCGCCAAATGGCTGTGTCTTTCACACGCGGTGTCCTCATGCCGAGGAACGATGTAAAGCCGAGGAGCCGGGGGTCCACACCGTCGAGGCGGCAACCACGAAGTGTCACTTCCCGGAGATCATGACCGATGACTGACGACAGAAACAACCGATCTACCATCAGCAAGGATCTCGAAGTTCCGGAGGAACCGCCAGATCCGGATACCGAGCCCCACGTGCTTCCCGATGAGAAGCTCAACTACCCCACCTTCTCCTTCGCGGAGGGCGCCATTGATCCAGATGGATCCGTCTACCTCGAGCAGACCCTCGGGCGCGATGACCTCGTAACCTGGCTCGATGAGCTCGGTGGGGGGCTCGAAAGCCACGAGGTGGCCGTCGACGATGGCAACGCGATGGCGGTATTCGGCCTCGGTGCCGGACCAATTTCGATGTCATTCGACCCCGATGACGGCATGCGAGGCACCCTTGAGATCACCGTCAAGCTGTCGGCGAAGCTCATCTCACGTTCCGACAATCCCGAGGAGCCAATTGCTGGGGCTCGCGGCGGTCGGGGCTTCATCCCCGTCGAGATGCTCACCGAGGGGCCAGAAGCGAATCTGTACCGCTGCTGGAACTGGATCGATGACCCGCTTGACGGTTCGCGCGAGCGGTGACCCCCGCCGGTTGCCGGCCTTGCCGGCGACGGCAACCGACCGAAGTTGACCCGCACCGATATGTGCCGGCACGACAACGATTGACCAATGGCAAACGACGCACCCACAACGACTGACCGAGAATCGTCCGATGTGAGTGAGCGGTGGCGAACGCAGTATCAAGGTGCCCCGACGGGTACCGATCTCGAGTGTCGTGGCTGGCGACAGGAGGCCGCCTTGCGCATGCTCAACAACAACCTCGATCCCGAGGTAGCCGAGGCGCCAGAAGAACTCGTCGTCTACGGTGGCAGCGGCCGGGCTGCCCGCAGCTGGGAGGCCTACGATGCCATCATCGACTCGTTGCACGACCTCGGCGATGACGAGACACTGCTAATTCAAAGTGGCAAGCCAGTCGGTGTGTTCGAGACCAACGAGCAGTCGCCGCGGGTCCTCATCGCCAACTCGAACCTCGTTGGGCGATGGGATACCTGGGAGCACTTCCACGAGCTCGAGGCAAAGGGCCTCATCATGTACGGCCAGATGACCGCCGGCTCCTGGGCGTACATCGGGACCCAGGGGATCATCCAGGGGACGTACGAAACGCTCGCCGAAGCTGGACGCCAGCACTTCGATGGGACCCTCGAGGGACGACTCGTCGCCACCGCAGGTCTCGGCGGGATGGGCGGTGCCCAGCCGCTGGCGGTAGAGATGGCCGGCGGCGTGTGCATCGCAGCAGAGGTCCAGGCAGACCGCATCGAACGACGCATCGAGACGGGATACTGCTCGGCCATGGCGAACGACCTCGACGAGGCACTCCCGGAGGTGGAGGCGGCGCTCGATGCCGGCGACCCGTACAGTGTCGGCATCCACATGAACGCCGCAGACCTGCACGAGGCGATGCTCGAGCGAGACCTCATCCCGGATATCGTCACCGACCAGACGAGCGCACACGACGAGCTCGATTACTACCCGAGTGGGCTCAGCGTCGAGGAGGCAAACCACCTGCGCGAGGACGACCCGGACGCCTATCGCGAGGCCAGCCTCGACACGATGGAGCGCCACGTCGATGCCATCCTCGAGCTCCAAGAACGCGGAGCCATCGCTTTCGAGTACGGCAACAACATCCGCGGACAGGTGCAGACGCATCGTGAACACGAGGACGCGTTCGACTTCCCCGGGTTCGTCCCCGCCTACATCCGGCCACAGTTCTGTAGGGGGCGCGGTCCCTTCCGGTGGGTGGCACTGTCGGGCGATCCAGCTGACATCTACCGGACCGACGAGGTCGTCCTCGACCTCTTCCCCGACAAGCCGGCGTTGCATCGGTGGATCGAGCTCGCCCAAGAGCGCGTCGAGTTTCAGGGGTTGCCGAGTCGGGTGTGCTGGCTTGGGTTCGACGCAGACGCCGGCGGCCGTGTCTCCGAGGCTGACCGTGCGGAGCTTACCGAGCGAGCACAGTTCGCGCTGGCCATCAACGATCTCGTTGGCGAGGGCGAGCTTGCCGCCCCGATCGTGGTCACGCGAGACCACCTCGATGCCGGCAGCGTGGCGTCACCGAATCGTGAAACAGAATCGATGCGTGACGGCTCGGATGCCATCGCCGACTGGCCGATCCTCAACGCGCTGCTCAACTGCGCGGCGGGCGCCGATATCGTGAGCGTGCACGACGGGGGTGGCGTCGGCATCGGTAACTCCATCCACACGAACAATCACGTCGTGCTCGACGGGACCGAGCAGGCCGCGAAGAACGCGCGACGCGTGTTCACGACCGATCCCGGCATGGGCGTCATCCGTCACGCCGACGCAGGGTACGACGATGCGATCGAGGAAGCCGCCAAGAGCGGCCTTACGCTGCCGATGGACGAACAATAAACCTAGAGTGCGTCGCCGACGGTTGTCTCCACGCGCTCGAGCGACTCGGCTGCCGATGATTCGAGCGCATCGCGGCGTTCGCGCATGGCAGCCACCACCTTCCCGTCGTCAATGCTCCCAAGGTTGATATCGACGTTGTACAGCGCTGCCTTCAGTGATGCATGCGCCAACAGCGCCCCGGTACCTGCATCGGTGACGGCGTTCTGATTGCCCTTCGCAGCGGCCATCTCGG
>CAZXER010000004.1:0-43504 GCA_964639975.1 uncultured Halobacteriales archaeon
TGTGTCTCACCCCCGCGTTGATTCATTATCACAGGTCACTAGCCCCGTTGTAACCCCCCGATAGGAGTGCATCTGTGTCTCGTATTTTTCCATTCTCGATATCCCGATCGTTCGGGCCAACTATCATTTGAGCTACGCCAACTATTATTTAGATTGGCTTCCGACGGTGGCTCGTATGGTATACGATCCGACCTTCACCATCCATCTGGTCGGCTATATGCTCGGCCTCCTGATCCTCATCGGGATCGTCTCTATGGTGTGGCTCCGCCTCAGCCTCGGGGTACTCGGGTACATCGTCAGGAAAGCCCATCAACTTGGTCTCTACAATCCGACACCCTCCACCGAGCGAACCGCTCCCTCCGGAGCGATCCCTCGTGATCGGACGTTCATCATGTTCTCGCGGGCCCTTCGATTCATCAGTAAGCTCGTTCCGGGTGATCCATCGAACTCCCCACGGGCGGTGATTATTCCCATCCTTCTCCTTGGGCTCCCGCTCACCATGGCGGTCCTGGTCATCCTGTGGGCGATACCCCTTCTCATCTTCAGCCGGGTCATTGGGACGGTTTCGGGCTCGGGGGCGACGTACCTCGCGTATCTGAGTCTGTTCGCCTACATCTCCGTTCTCGTGATCAGCTGGCGAATCGCCCGGAACCACGTCCCGTCGACGGCAACCCACGTGCGAAACGCCCTCGATTGGCGCTAGTGTTCGTTCGGTTGGGTACCGGCTTTGGATGCCTACCCGAGGCCTCGTTACTTCTCTGCGATAATCACCATCTCTTGGCCTGGTGACTCCAGTTCGTCGCCGCCGAATCCGCCGTAGAAGGTCCAGTCACTCCAGCCAGTCGTGCGCAACAGGAGTTCGAACTCCCGCCGGGAGATCATCGCCAGTTCGAAGGTGGCCTCCGAAACACTGTCACGCTCTCGGGTGACCCGCCTGGTCGAGGCGATGATCTGCTCGACCTCATCGACGAAGTCGGTCACGTCGGTCACCCGGTATTCCTTCCCGTCCTGGATGAACGTCCATGAGTCCGCCTGCCCGTAGGTGTCACAGATAAACTCGAAGTCGGGGGTGAAGATGTTCAACGCGAGGCGACCATCGGGGCCAAGGGCCTCGTAACATCGTTCGAGTGTCGAGAGTTGATCCTCGACGGAGAGGTTGTGCAAGAAGGTCCGAAACGGGATGATGACGAGTTCGTACTCCCGTGGTGCCTCGAACTCTCGCATGTCGTCGCGCCAGACGAAGGCATCCAGCTCCTCGGCGTCGGCCTTCTCCTCGAGCACCTGCAACATACCCTCTGAGATATCGAAGCCGTCGGCGTCAACCCCTGCGCGCAGGAGCTCGAGGTAGATGCGCCCGGTGCCACACCCGACCTCGAGGACGGGCCCATCCGCTCCCATGGCCAACTCCCGGTAGAACGATTCGTCCCCGATGTCTCGCTCTCGGTGCGCCGGATCGTAGAGTTCTGCGAGCTCGTCGAAGAAATCCTGCGCAGAGTGTTCCATACCTGACGTTCGGATAATCGCGGAAAGGTCTTATCGTTGCGAATTGCGTCGACGGCGACGACAGACGCGAACACCCAAGGGTCACGGGTGGCTCACGAGTAGGTGAGGTACATGCGGACGACCCATCGGATCCACTGTGGCGATGCCCGAGATCTGTCTGGGCTTCCAGATGACAGCGTCGAGCTCGTCGTCACGTCACCACCGTATCCGATGATCGAGATGTGGGACGACGTCTTCGGGTCGTTGGAGCCCGCCATCGAGGATGCCCTCTCCTCGATGAACGGATCGCGTGCATTCGAGTTGATGCATACTGAACTCGATGCTGTCTGGGAGGAACTCTCGCGGGTCCTCATCGATGGTGGGATCGCCTGCATCAACGTCGGCGACGCCACCAGGTCCATGGATGGGGACTTTCAGGTCTACTCGAACCACTCCAGAATCCTCTCAGCGCTGGCGGAGGTTGGGTTCGTCGCACTCCCCGAAATCCTCTGGCGCAAGCCGACGAATTCCGCGACGAAGTTCATGGGATCGGGGATGTTACCGACCAACGCCTACCCGACCCTCGAGCACGAGTACCTCCTCATCTGTCGCAACGGGAGTGACCCTCGTTCGTTCCCACCGAGTGATGAGCAACGCTACGAATCGGCCTTCTTCTGGGAGGAGCGAAACGCGTGGTTCACCGATGTGTGGACCGATGTAACGGGAACCGATCAGGGCCTACGTATCGTCGATGAGCGAGACCGATCTGGTGCGTTCCCCCTCGCGATACCCCATCGGTTGATCAACATGTTCTCGATCTACGATGATACGGTGTTGGACCCCTTTTGGGGGACCGGGACGACCACGCTCGCCGCGATGCTCGCTGGGCGGAACTCGGTGGGTATCGAGCTCTCGTCCTCGTTGATCGAGGCGTTCGATAACCGTGTCGAGGGGCTCGAAGCTCGCTCGAAGGAGGTAGCTCAGGCTCGGATCGATGCACATCGTGATTTCGTCGAAGATCATCGAGCCAATGGCGGCTCGCTCCCGTATGCGGCGAAGCACTACGACTTCCCGGTGAAGACGAAACAAGAGCGGGACATCCGATTCCATCGCATCGATACGCTCGAGGAGGCCGATGACGGCTATTCCGTCACCCACGCTCCGTTCGACGACAGCTAATCGATATGCGTATTGCGCATATCCCGGTCTCTATTATTATCAACTAATCGAAATGATTAGCCTCTGCTGGTTCGAACATTCAGATATGGCCTCACCCGACGACCACGGTTTCGCGACGCGTTCGATCCATGACGACGAACGGGCGACTCGGCGAGATGGCAGCGGCCATGATGTAGTCACTCCGATCCATCTCTCGAGCACGTTCGAGCTGGACTCGGTCCCGGTAGATACCTCGTTGACAGACCTCGATCCCGGCGCTGGCGACTTCCTTTATACCCGCCTTGGCAATCCGACCAGGCAAGCGCTTGAGGAACGCCTCGCATCGCTTGCTGGCGGGACCGATGCGTTCGCTCTGGCCTCAGGAACGGCCGCGGTGGCCTCGACCGTCTTGGCGACGGCTCACCCTGGCGACGAGATCGTGGCCTTCGAGGACCTCTATGGAGGGTCGTTGAAGCTACTCTCTGCACTGGCGGACGAGCGCCTGGGCATCGACGTTCGCTTCGTCGACGCCCGTGAGGTGGATACCGTCGCCGAGGCGATGAGCGATCGAACTGCGCTGGTGTTGATGGAGAGTCCGACGAACCCGTTGATGCAACTGTGTGATATCGAAGCCATCGCGGAGATCGCCGACGAGTGGGACGTCCCGTTCGCGGTCGACAACACGTTCGCGAGCCCGGTGCTCCAACGACCGCTGTCGATGGGAGCCGATATCGTCATCCACTCCACGACGAAGTACCTCAACGGTCACAGTGACGGCCTCGGTGGCGCCGTGGTCACGGACGATCCAGCACTCGCCGATGAGCTATCGTTCCTCCAGCGAATCGGGCTCGGTAACGTCATGGCTCCGTTCGATGCCTACCTCGTCATGCGCGGGTTGAAAACGCTCGAAGCTCGCGTCGAGCGCCAGACGGCGAATGCCACGGCGTTGGCCGACTATCTCGACTCCCACGACCGGGTCAGGTCCGTTCGATATCCGGGCCTCGAGAGCCATCCCCAGCATGCGCTGGCGAGCGAGCAGATGGACGACTACGGGGCGATGCTCTCCTTCGAGCTGGACGGGACCCCCGAACAGGCGAGAACGTTCCTCGAGGCACTGGAGACCTTCGCACTCGCGGTCAGTCTCGGGGGTGTCGAGAGCCTGATCGAACTCCCGGCGAACATGACCCACGAATCGGTGCCAGCCGAGGTCCGCACAGAGCGTGGTATCGCCGACACGCTGATTCGCGTCTCCGTCGGGATGGAGACGATCGAGGACCTCACGGCCGATATGGACCGTGGCTTCGCCGCCGCGTTCGGGGACAACGCCTAATTCATTCCCCGGAGAACCAGGTGCCATGGCGGCGTATCTTGGTCTCGATTGGTCCGACAATGGCTGGCTTGGCGTCGGCCTCGACACCGACGGTGGCTATGCGATCGATCTCTACCCCTCGGTGAGTTCAGCGTGGCTCGACCATCCCGATTGCCGCCTGGCACTGGTCGACGTTCCGATCGGCCTTACCGACGATGAGCGGCGCCGATGTGAGGTGGTTGCTGCTGAGTATCTCGCACCCGAACGCCATCACAGCATCTTCTGGACACCGGTCCGAGAGGCCGTGTTCAGCCGAACGCTCGAGGAGGCCAAGCGAGTCAACCAGCGGGCGATCGGTCGAAGTGTCCAGAACCAGGCGTGGCGGTTATGTCCACGGATCCGCGAGGTGGATGACTTCATCACGATGCGACCAGAGGAGACGGTCGGTGTCCTCCGGGAATCCCATCCAGAACTCTGTTTTTGGGCGATGAACGGAGCGCGGCCGTTGCTGACCTCAAAACACACTGATGCTGGCCTCGAGGATCGACTCACGTTGTTGAGCGAACGCCACGATCTCGCCGAGGCGATATACGACGATGCCGTCGAGACCTTCATCGAACCACCGCCCCATGCGCGTCGACTCAGCCACGATAGCCGGGCAGACGTGCTCGATGCGCTGGTGCTCGCGATCACCGCGACACTGACTGCTAGCGGTGAACTCAGTCGAATACCCGCCGACCCACAGCGCGATGACCGCGGTGCGTATTCCCTCGCCATCGAGATGGTCATGCCGGCGGTGGCCCGTCGTGCAGAGCAGGTATCCCTCGACGACGTCTCCTGACCCGTGCATCCGAATCAGGGGTGTCTATTGGTGACGACATCGAGGGTGGCGATATGAAGGAACTGTTCGCCCGAGCGCTTCGCGGTGAACACACCGAGCGGCCGCCCGTCTGGTTGATGCGACAGGCCGGGCGGTACCTCCCTCGATATCGTGAGATCCGAGAGGGGTACACGTTCAGAGAGGCCATCTCGACCCCATCGGTCGCGACCGAGATCAGTCTCTTACCCTACGAGCGCTTCGACGTCGATGGGGTGGTGATGTATTCCGATATCCTCACGATCCTCGATGCGCTCGAGATCGGGTATCGGATCGAATCGGGTGTCGGCCCCGTGGTCGAGGCACCGGTGTCGACCCCGGACGATCTACCGTCGACCCACCAACCGATGGCGGACGCCGTCCCATACGTGGGCGAGTTACTCACACGGTTGCGTGAGCACCTCGGCGACGAGGCAACCGTCATCGGCTTCGCCGGTGGACCCTTCACCGTTGGCTCGTACCTCATCGCCGGTGAACCAACCCGGTCGCACCTCCCGATCCGTCGACTTCGTGTTGAACAACCATCGCTCTGGGAGTCGCTCCTCGATCGCCTCACCGAGGCGACGATCGCATACGTGCAGTATCAGGCCGATGCCGGTGCTGAGGTCATCCAGCTGTTCGATACGTATGCAGGCCATCTCGACCCGGCAGCCTATCGGACCTGGCTCTTACCTCGTCATCGTCGCATCGTCGAGTCTGTCGATGTACCGACGATCGTCTTCGCCAGAGGCATGGGCGGCCACGTCGAGGATCTGGCGGCGACCGGTGCCACGGCTGTGAGTCTCGATTGGAGCATCGATCTGGCTGAGGCCAGAGAGCGCCTGGGTCCCGCCGTGGCCGTCCAGGGGAACCTCGATCCGGCAACCCTGCTTGGCAGTCACGACCAGATCGAGGAGGAGACTCGGCGGGTCATCGAGGCTGGCGGTTGTCGCGGCCATATCTTGAACCTCGGCCATGGCATCCTCAAGGAGACGACGCCTGAACAGGTACGAACGTTCGTCGAGACCGCCAAGAACTACCCAAACGAGACAGCGTGAGTGGTACGGTTCGACCACTAAAACGGTGCACACAGACACCGAGTGCCAGGCGTGGTGGCACACTCACAATCACGGAATCCGTAGTAGGTATCGTCGAATCCGGCGACGAACGGTTCGACGAGATCGGCGAGGACCGCCCCGAGTGCAGGCGTATCGTGCGGTACCGGTACCCGGTCGAACGTGAGGCCGAGTTCGGCGGCATCCGCTTTGAGGTCGATATCCAACTCCGAGAGCGTCTCCGATTGCTCGTGGATGAAGCTGATCGGATCGACGACGATGTGCTCACCGTCGACCGATTCGATCGCCTCCTCGATGTCCGGTTCGGTCCACTCGACACCTCGTGACCCGTGATTTTGGAACCCGAGCGTGTAGTCCTCGAGACCGAGCAGGGCCGCTTGGGTGTCACAGTACTCCTCGACGTACTGATCGTACCGGCTACCGCTTTCGAGGTAGTGAAGCGGCGTTCCGTGCGCGGAGAAGACGAGCTCGACGTCGTCGTCGGTGAGATCGATGTCTCGCTCATTGGCGTACTGCTGTATCTGGGCAACTCGAAGCCGGTTGTATCCGGGATGACGATGCCAGCCACCGATCGGTGACAGTTTGGGATCCCAGCCACCGATCGCTGCGATCTCGTCGGCGACGGTTGTGATCGACGCGATCGTTGTGGAGGGTCCACACAACGGGTACATCGGCAAGACGATCAGGTGCTCGATTCCTGCCGCCTGTGCCTCTTCGACGGCCTCGGGGATGCTCGGTTCGAAGTACTGCGTCGCCACCGAAACGTCTGCATCTAGTCCGCGATCCACGAGTGCCTCGGCCAGTCGATCGGCATGTTCGTGCAGGTGGGCCTGCATCGGTGAGCCGCCGATTGCCTCGTACTCCTCGATGAGGCCCGGTACCCGTCGATCGGCCAGTTCACGCGCGCGTTCTGCAGCCACTGCGTCGGGCATGTCGCCCTCGATCGACATATTCTCGAGAAAAATCTGCTCGAGGTAGGTTCGAGCGGCCGTCGGATCGGGTTCAGGGGGTTCTCCAAATCCGACAGCCAGGATCAGCTGGTCCATACCCGTGGCTGACCGGTTCACTTACTTAAGTCGCCCGTCGCATCGAGGTCGAACCCAACAGTATTATTATAGATACCAGCGTCATCGCCAATTGGAGATTCAGATGCCGGAATGCAAGAACTGTGGTTCTTTCGTGACCGAAGCGTATGCCCGGGTTTTCACGCCACCGGGCATGGACAATCCACGAGTCTGCCCGGCCTGTGAGGACAAGATTCGCGATGGTGGCGATGTTCGCGAGGCTCGCTCGCCACGAAACAACTAACGTCAAACGCACCAACTGATCGCCCCTCGCGACCAAGTCGCGTTACTTATGGGGGATCCTCCCCTGAACGGGAATATGACAGACGAGACCCCGGTGATTCGCCTCTTCGGGGGACCTGGGAGCGGTAAGACGACGGCCCTCCTTGACCAGGTCGAAGATCTTTTCGAGGATGATCCGTCAGTCTCGGTAGACGACATCCTCGTCGTTTCGTACACCCGTGCGGCGGCGAACGAGGTTCGCGAACGGCTCGCCGAGCGCCTCGATGTCTCCGCTCGTTCGTTGCAGGGCAACGTCTGCACGATGCACGCCAAGGCGTACAACCTGCTCAACCTCAGCCGGGATCAGGTCGTCGGCGACGATGACAAGAAGGCGTTCTGTGAGGAGTACGGTCTCGAGTACGAGGACGAATACGAGGGGTCCCTCAGGCGGACGGCCCGATCGACCACCATCGGTAACAAGGTCATCTCTACGAGCCAGTGGTTGCAACGCACCCGTCGGGAGGTCTCGGACTGGCACGATGTTCCCTTCCACTGGAACGTCGAGAAGGTGCGCCTCCCTCCCGAGATCGACCCACACGCCCTCGAGGGGAACAAGTATACCCCAACGTGGGGTAGCGACGACGATCGGATCGATATCCCAGAGGCCATCCGCGCGTGGCGGACGTACAAGGGGGAACACGACCTCATCGGCTTTGCTGATATGCTGGAACGCGTGCATCAACGCTCGCTCGTTCCAACCGCAGACTACCTTTTCATCGACGAATTTCAGGACATCACACTGCTGCAGTATCAGGTCTACCAGGAGTGGAAGCCCCACATGGAGCGGGTCTGTATCGCCGGCGACGATGACCAGGTCGTCTACGCCTGGCAGGGGGCTGACCCTCGCCTGTTGCTGGATGAGACTGGCGAGGATATCATCCTCGATACCTCCTATCGACTCCCCTCCCGGATACTCCAGACGTGTCAACGGGCCATCCGCCACATCGACTATCGACAGTCGAAGGATCTCATGCCCCGAAAGGAGGGCGGGTCTGTAGAAACGATAGACAATCCGACGTTGTTGACGCTCATCCAGGATATCAAACAGACGGTCAGGGAGGGCGATGGCTCGATCATGGTCCTCTTTCGAGCACGCTATCAGATGTTCGAGTTCATCGATGAGTTCATCAAGGAGGGTATTCGCTTCCAGGCGATGACCGACCAGCGAATGTGGACCGAACGCCTGCAGGCCTTCTCCGATGGTGTCGAGGCGGTACAGGAGGGCGAGCCACTTACGCTCTGGCAAGCTCGACGGATCGCAGAGATGCTCGCATCCTCGGCGTTTGGCACCAACGATCGATCCGATCTATACGATGCGTTAGACGAGATCGAAGCGAAAGCGCCGGAGGACGCACCGGAACGCTCGATCGCCGTCGACTCGGATGTCATCGAGGAGTGGGTGCCGTTCATGCCCGTCCCGTCGACCGCCTCAGAGATGATCCAACGGGTCAACAACTTCCAACAGCGCAGCCTCGGAGCGTACTTCTCGAACGAGGAGTTCCGTGATGTCCCCCCTGATCGGATCCGCATCGGGACGATCCACAGCGCGAAAGGGCGCGAGGCCGATCACATCTATCTGTCGACCGATCTGACCGAGAAGGTCGTCGAGCAGATGGCCGCATCGGTCGACGAGTCCACCACGATCGCAGGGACCGAGGAGTTCACCAAGGATTCGAACCCCGTCCCGATCCTCACCGACAACGAGCGTCGGGTGTTCTATGTGGGTATGAGCCGGGCCCGAGAGCGGCTCGTGTTGCTTGAGGGGCTCATCTCGGGAGCGCCGGTCCTTCCGATCGACGTCATCCTGTGCAATCGGCAAACGGAGGCGACGCCACAGGAGATCCTCGCTGAGACCTGGGAAGCGGTCGGGGCCGACTGACGAACAACATACTTTTCGCTGGCCCGGACCCAGTTCCGCCAGATGTTCACCGGGATCGTCGAGGGGACCGCCACGATCAGCGATCGTGAGCAAACCGGGGATGACCTCCGGTTACGGTTTGAGTCGCCGCTTGCGGCCGAGGTATCTCCCGGTGATAGTATCGCGATCAGCGGGGTCTGCCTCACCGCCGAGACGGTCGACCCACCGGCGTTCGAGGTCTATCTCGCTGCAGAGACTCGCGATCGGACCTACCTCGGCGACCTCGAGGTAGGCGATGTGGTCAATATCGAGCGTCCGATGGCCGTCGATGATCGGTTCGACGGCCACATCGTCCAGGGGCATGTGGATGCCACCGAACACGTCACGGAGACACAGCAACTCGGGGAGGATTGGCGCTACTCGATATCGCTTGACGAAGCGTTACGACCCTATCTCGTCGAGAAAGGCTCCGTCACCGTGGATGGGATCAGCCTCACGGTTGCGACGGTAACCGAGGATGGTTTCGAAGTGGCGATCATTCCAGAGACCTATCGACGAACCACGCTCGATTCGAAAGAGCCCGGTGATCCAGTTCATATCGAGGTCGACGTGATCGCCAGGTACGTCGAACGCCAACTCGATGATCGCCAGTAAAACACGTCGAATACGGCATCGCTGGTGTGCATGTCGGATATCCCTCAAGACGGGAGCAATGGGCACCTCACTGGTTGGATTAGAACGATCCGGTACGTTAGCAATGAGCGGTTTTGGCGGACCTGGCTGCCAGCCACCCGACTAATGACGACCCGGTTACTCGGGGATATCTGTATCAGCGTCTTCGACGGACCGTTTCATCGATTCGCGTCGTGATTTCGCATCCCGGCCGGTGACTTCCTCGAGAAAATCGTTCTTCAACGACACTGCTTCTTCAGCGGCATCGATGTTCCCCGACTCGATGAGTTCCTTGGGAGATCGTTCTTCGAAATGGACGGCGAGTTTCGCCTTCTTACTCGGATATCGCATCGCACCAGCGACGACTTCGGTGAACACTGGATTCGTCGGCTCCCCGACCACGTAGAGATCGTTGCCTTCGTACTCTTGTGTCCCGGAGACCGGTCCGAAGTACTCCTCGATCAACCCCTTCAAATCTGGCACTCGCTCATCCAGCGATTCCCCTCGACGCATCTTGTACTCCTGCATATGTCCTGAGATGGTCACGGCTTCCTTTACCTGTTTCGTGACATCGTGCTGAAACGAACGGAGTTCATACGTTCACCGGGCTTCGCTCCAATAGGTTGCGACGGGTCCCCTCGAAATGACTATTAAAATGCCCCTCATCCTGGGCGTGTATGGCGCGCCAGGAGGACGAGCGGGATGCAGCTGTGTTGGCTGTCCTCTCCGAGCGTCCGGAGGAGGGGATGACGATTTTCGAGCTACGGAGTCAGGTCGATGCCGACATCGATACGATCGAGTCCTCCCTCGAGCGCCTCAAGAGCCGCGACCTGATCGAGACGGAGCAAGCAGACGATCGACTCACGATACGGCCGACAGAAGCCGCCATGGACGTGGCTGAAGAACGTTCTGAGACGCCCTCGTGGATCGATCAGATCCGTGAACGGCTTCCCTTCTGATCGCATTGGTGTACGCGTGCAGTCCCTCACGGAGACGATGCAGCACCTCGGTGGAAGCCTCATCGAGATCGACGGGATCGATATCCCCGCTCGCTTCACCAGACCTGCCGCCAGCCATCGGGCGGTCAGGGCCGGGGTGGGTGTGACGCGCCACCCGTGGGGGGTCATGACCATCGAGGGCAGTGACCGTGAGGAATTCCTGAACGACACGATTACCTGCAACGTACCGCCAGCGGACGGCGACGTGCGCTATGGCTTCTTGCTCGACCCGGATGGCACCATCGAGGCTGACATGTACGTCACGAACGCCGAGGAGCAGTACGTCTGTCTCACCGCTCCCGGCACGGTCAGCTCGCTCGCAACAACCCTCAATTCTCGGACGTTCATCCAGGATGTCGCCGTCGATGATGTCACCGACGACTTCGTCGTCTTCGGGCTGCATGGCCCGGCCGCAGCGACGAAGCTCGCAAGCGTCATGCCGGAGGGCACACCACCACCGACCGACTTGCGGATGGATCGGGGTGTCGTGCGAGAGCAGGGGGTGACCGTCATCCGGCTGGACGCTCCAACCGGCGAGGTCGGCTACGTGGTCCTCTGTCGCGAGGCCGATGGCGCAGCGGTGTTCGATGCCCTGGTCAACCTCGGTGCTGTAGCGACCCCATTCGGCTACGATACCTGGCGAGGGTTGACCCTTGAGGCCGGAACGCCGCTGTTTGACACCGAGCTGGCGGGTCGAACGCCGAACGAGTGTGGCCAACTCCACGCGGGGGTTGCCCTGGACAAGGGCTGTTTCGTCGGACAGGAGGCCGTTGCCAGGGTGGTCAACCTGTCGATGCCACGACGATGGCTCTTCGGACTCACCGCTGTGAGCCTTCCCGATGGCGAGGCCCCCGTCTCGACACCCAGTGACCGGGACGGACTCCTCACGCGAAGTACGTCGAGTCCCATTCTCGAGTCCGCACTCGGGATGGCGTTCCTACCTAACACCGTGGAGATCGGCACCACCGTCCATGTTGGACAGGACGCCATCGAGGCGAAGGTGGTCCCCCTGCCGTTCATCGAGGGTAGTGAGGGCTCTCGACGGTGTCCCCAGTACAGCAGCTCACCCGCCTGAATAGGAACTCAGGGTGAGAGCAGTTTCTTGAGATTGCCTCGGCTGAAGAAGCTCGTGGGGCGGTCCATGTGGACACCGATCTCCCCGCTCGTGAGGCGCAACCCGAGGGATTGGATCGGTGT
The DNA here is from genome assembly GCA_964639975.1 of uncultured Halobacteriales archaeon. Lineage (GTDB taxonomy): Archaea > Halobacteriota > Halobacteria > Halobacteriales > SKSH01 > CAZXER01. The sequence goes on from CAZXER010000004.1 coordinate 11,953, forward strand.
CGGCAGCGAATAGCCACGGCGGATCAGGGCACCAAGCTTGATGTCCCGACCGAGGTCGTCTCGCCAGGCTCGCTCGTAGTCCGCTAACGTTTCCGGGTCGGTCGGATCGATCTCGGTGACCGCATGATCCGCCGATCGCATCCCATAGAGGATACCGCCACCGGTGAAGGGTTTCGTCTGTGCGGCCGCATCGCCGATGAGGAACGTCCGGTCGCTCGTGACCGTCGAGGGTGGTCCGATCGGGATCAGTCCGGAGCAGCGGGTGACGAGATCGACCCCGTAGCCCTCGGCGAGGGCGTCCAGGCGTTCGGTCGCATCGGCGGACCCTGGTGGCACGGCGAGTCCGTATTCCACCCCGGCCTCCCCACGAGGGATTCGCCACGCGAAGAACCGCTCGACGGTGAGGTGTACGTCGACGAAGTCACCGTGGTCATCCTCGTCGCTGAAGCCCAATACCCCATGGAGCGTCTCACTCGGAGCCGGTAGGTTACTCGCTTGGCGAACCTTGGACGTCGGTCCATCGGCCCCGACGAGCATCCGTGCCTCGATGGTTTCCGTACCATCTGGCGTGCTCGCCGTGACCTCGACGTGATCCTCGTGAACGGTGCAATCGGTGAAGGAGGTGTGTGTCCGGAGCTCAGCGCCGGCATCGACAGCCGCCTCAGCGAGACATGCATCGAGGCCGACCCGGTCGATGACGTTCGAGACGGGGTCGTCTTTGTAGAACGGGTAGTCTCGACTTCCCGGCCCCCCGAGGTGGAATCTCGCACCATAGATCTCGTTCTGGAGCAAATCGTCCCTCGCTCCGTCTGGAGTGAACTCCCAGATATCAGTGCTCACGTGACCCGAGCACGCCAGTGGTGGGCCGGGCTCGCCGCGCTCTAACACGAGTACCGAGGCACCGGCCTCGCTCGCTCGCCTGGCGAATCGCGACCCAGGTGGGCCGGCACCGACCACGACGAAATCGTGCACCACGGTGTGACATGTGAACCTGGGAGTACTAGGCCTTGGCGGATACAGGCCGCCGGCTCAGACTCGACTCACGACTCGGATATCGATGTCATCTGGGTCACGTAGATGGAGGGACAGCCCACCATCACCCACCGTCACCGAGGTGTCAGCGCCGGCCATGCGACGCTCGATCGCCTCGATAGTGTGTCGCTCAGGGACCTCGATGGTAACCTCGAGCAGTCCGCGCCCGGACGCTGGCGCCCGCCGGCTGTTCCAGGTGTTTAACCCCACGTGATGGTGATAGCCCCCTGCGGCGATGAACCGACCACCGGCATAGCGCGCTCGCTCCTCGAAGCCGAGGTGGTCGGTGTACCACTGCAGGGACTCCTCTAGCTGTGTCACCTCGAGGTGAACATGGCCGAGATCGGTTCCGGCTGGGAGGGTCGCCTCCGGTGATGGTGATCCTACCGCCATGAGTGATTCAAGATCCAGTGGATCCGTCGTCATATGGACCATCTCACCTCGGCTCGACCACTGCTCCCGAGGCCGATCTCGGTAGACCTCGATCCCGTTGCCAGCTGGATCTCTCGAGTACAGTGCCTCGCTGACGTCGTGGTCCGATGCACCAGTCAGCTGGTTCCCCTCGGTCAGTCGCCTGGCCACGTCGGCCAGGTCGCTTCGCTGGGGCACCCTGATGGCGAGGTGAAACAACCCGGCGGAATCAGCCGGTCGTGGTGGGAGATCCGGGCGCTCCTGGAGGCTGATGAGTGCGGTGTCACCGACACCGAGATCCACGCCGTCGTCACGAGAGTCAATGATCTCCAACCCGATGACCTCCTCGTAGTATGGGAGGACGGTGGCTCTATCGTCCACCGCTAGCGTGACCTGCTTCATCGAGGTGTCGTCGGGCAACGTCGCCGTCTCGGCGGTCATGCGATCGCCACCGTCTGAAGCGCCCGTGGAAGCGAGCCCTCGAGTGGGCCCAACTCGATATCGAGGGGGTCCCATCGCTGGCCCCTATCCGTCGAGCGATACACCCCGGTGTCGGTCGCTGCAACGAACTCGCCTGCATCAGGCCCTGCTGTGAGGACCGCTCGCCGGTGGGTGGGTCCAGTCGGGACACCGCCCGTCTCGAGGCGCTCCCACGCCGTATTCTCAGATTTCCGGTAGAGATAGGCCTCACCCGGTTCGCGGTGGGCGTTGGATGCGCCGGTGGCCGCTGAAACGATCACCGTCTCAGGATCGCCTCGATCGACCGCCAGCCCCCATACGTAGCGGTGATCCAGCCCCTCGTGGTCCTGGGTCCAGGAGGCCCCACCATCGGTCGACTCGGCGTAGCCATCACCGGCCGCCGAGTAGACGCGACCAGGCTCGGCCGGATGGGTCGCCAGGGTATGGTTGTCTCGCCGGCTGCCAGGCGGTCGGTCATACCACGTGTCTCCGCCATCTGGTGTGTACACGAGAGCGCCCGCCTCGACGCCGATGTACCAGCGATCAGGGTCGTTCGGATCGATCTCGATCCATCGGACGTGATGCGTGTCGGGACGGGGCGGAAACGACCACTCGTCCGCTGATGGGACCGATGAGAGCCCACTGATCCTCGCCCACGTTTCGCCGCCGTCCTCGCTTTCGTAGAGCTGACTCGGCTCGGTCCCGAGCAGGAGGTGCTCAGCGTCCTCGGGATCCGTGGCTAGCGCCGTCACGGCGGTGGGATCGATCGCGTCGGCTGTGACACGTTCGAACTGGTGGCCACCATCAGCGGAGCGCCAGAGCCCATCACTGAAGGTCCCGACGAGGATGCGGTCAGTCCGACGACCATCCAGTGCGAGACATTCAGGCTTGCTACCGGTTGACGTCACCCTCGAGGTCCAGGTATTGCCGTCACTATCTGACACGAGAACGGCGTCCCTCGTGACGACCGCAATCCGTCGGTGCATTGCCTCCCATAAGGGTGGGCACCGCCAAAAAAGGGCCGACGCGAGCGTTCCTAGTCACCGATGGCCGATTGGAGCCGACGATCGCTCCGTGGGCCGTCGATGTCGACCTCGGGCAACAGATCGCGGAGATAGCGGCCGGTATGGGAGGCATCGTTCTCGGCGATCGCTTCGGGGGTTCCCTCGGCGATTACCTCGCCACCGGCCTCGCCGCCCTCGGGTCCGAGGTCGATGACGTGATCGGCGTTCTTGATCAGGTCAAGTTCGTGCTCGATGACGACGACGGTGTTGCCGGCGTCGACAAGGCGATGTAGGACGGTGATCAGCTTTCGCTCATCGGCGGAGTGCAGGCCGGTCGTCGGTTCATCGAGGAGATACAACGTATCGCCACCGTGGGTCTTGCCGAGCTCCTCGGCCAGCTTGATCCGCTGCGCCTCGCCTCCCGAGAGCGTGGTCGAGGGTTGACCCAGTCGCATGTACCCGAGGCCGACATCGTCGAGCAGCTGGAGGCGCCGGGTGATGGCATCGTCGTGCTCGAAGAACGCCAGCGCCTCTTCGACAGACATGTCGAGCACATCAGCGATGGTCGCGCCCTTGTAGGTCACCTCGAGGGTGGCGTCGTTGTACCGCGAACCATCGCAGGTCTCACAGGGCACGTGGACGTCGGAGAGGAAGTTCATATCGATGGTGACGGTCCCCTGGCCGCCACAGTCCTCACATCGGCCGCCCTTGACGTTGAAGGAGAACCGACCGCGTTCGTAGCCCCGCTGGCGAGCGAGCTTCGTCTCCGCGAAGCGCTCGCGGATGTAGTCGAACACACCGGTGTATGTCGCCGGGTTCGATCGTGGCGTCCGGCCGATCGGGCTCTGATCGATGAGCCGCGCCGATTCGACGTGGTCCAAGCCCTCGATCGCGTCGTGATCGCCCGGGTCGACACTCGTGTTCCCGTGCATCTCGCGGGCGATGGCCTTGTAGAGTACGTCGTGCATCAGCGTGGATTTCCCCGAGCCACTGACCCCGGTGATGGCGACGAACGATTCGAGCGGGATCTCGACGTCGAGGTCCTTGAGGTTGTGCTGGCGGGCACCACGGATGGTGATCGTACCGTCTCCCTCGCGGCGATCATCCGGCACGGGGATGGCCTTCCGGCCGGTGAGATAGTCGCCGGTGATGCTCTCCTCGCAGGCCATGATCTCCTCGACTGGGCCAGCGGCGACCACCTCACCGCCACGTTTGCCAGGGCCGGGCCCGAGGTCGATGACGTGATCGGCCCGTCGCATCGTCTCGTCGTCGTGTTCGACGACGACGAGGGTGTTCCCAAGGTCGCGTAACTCCGCAAGCGTGTTCAAGAGCCGATCGTTGTCCCGCTGATGAAGCCCGATCGAGGGCTCATCGAGCACGTACAGCACACCAACGAGACCGGAGCCGATCTGGGTGGCCAGTCGGATTCGCTGGCTCTCACCGCCTGAGAGCGTCGATGCCTCTCGATCAAGCGTGAGGTACTCGAGGCCGACCTCACACATGAACCTGAGGCGCTCGCGGATTTCTTTGAGTATTTCCTCGGCGATCGTCCGGTCCCGATCGGACAGCGTCATTTCCATCTCCTCGAAGTGAGCGAGGGCGTCGCCGATCGAGCGCTCGTTCACCTCGTCGATCGAGACACCAGCGACCTCGACGGCCCGGCTCGCCGGACGCAACCGCGTTCCATCACACGCGGGACATGACGTCACCGCCATGTAGTCCTCGATGTGGTCGCGAGTCCCCTCGCTGTCCGTCTCGAGGTACCGCCGTTCGAGGTTGGGGATGACCCCCTCGAAGGGCTTGCGCTTCTCGCGAGATCCAGACCGCGTGCTCCGGCGAAACAACACCGCCTCGGTGGTCCCATACAGGAACGCCTGCTGGATCGAGTCATCGAGTTCGTTCCACGGCTTGTCGACCTCGATCCCGAAGTGATCCGCGACGCTATCGATCCGAACGCGATAGTACGATCGGCCGTAGCTCCACGGTTCGAAGACGTCGCGAAGGGGCTTATCGGGATCCTGGATGACCAGTGATTCGTCCACCTCCTTCGTCACCCCGAGGCCCTCACATTCGGGACAGGCCCCGTGGGGACTGTTGAACGAGAAGCTCCGGGTCTCGATCTCCGGGATGTCGATGTGACAGCTCGGACAGGCGAGTGCCTCGGAGAACTCGACGATGAGGCGGTCGTCGCCCTCCCCACCGAGATCGCCCGTCGAGCGGGCCTCCCGGCCGATGACCGTCTCCTCATCGGGTGCCTCTGGGAGGATGAGTTTGAGGACACCCTCCGCTTGCTCGAGGGCCGTCTCGACGCTGTCGGTGATGCGGGCTCGCTCCTCGGGGTCGATGACGATGCGGTCGACGATGACGTCGATCGTGTGGTCGTAGTTCTCATCCAACTCCGGCCGCTCGGTGGCGAGGTCGATCGGCGTTCCATCGACCTCGACGCGGCTGTATCCCTCGGCGATCAGCTCGTCGAACAGCTCCTCGAACGCGCCCTTCTGGTCGCGGACGACCGGTGCGGCGATTTTCGCCCGGGTCCCTGCTGGCAGGTCGAACAGCCGCTGCACCATCTGTTCGGCGCTTTGTTCGCCGACGGGGCGGCCACACTCTGGACAATGTGGTTTGCCAACTCGGGCGTACAACAGTCGGAGATAATCGTGCAACTCGGTGACCGTCCCGACGGTGGAGCGTGGATTGTTCGCGGCCGCTTTCTGGTCGATCGAGATCGCTGGGCTGAGCCCCTCGACGGTCTCGACCTGCGGTTTGTCCATCTGACCGAGGAAGTTCCTGGCGTAGGCTGAGAGACTCTCGATGTAGCGACGCTGTCCCTCCGCGTAGATGGTCTCGAACGCGAGTGAGGACTTCCCAGATCCGGAGAGCCCGGTGACGACTGTCAGCTCGTCCCTGGGGATGTCTACGTCGAGCTCCTTGAGGTTGTTCTCCGCCGCCCCGCGAACCTCGATCCGGTCAGTCGGCATTCGACCGCTCTACGGTATTGTGTTCCCTATACCCATCGGTTCGTGAGTGCTATGAGGGGGTTGTCGATCGGTCCTGTGACACGATGCTATCGGTCCAGGTACCGCGGGCGAACCAGAGCCCGGTGATGATGGCCGAGGCGACGTACGAAACGGCGACGGCGTACCAGACACCCGTGATACCGAGGCCGGCGATGGTGATCAGGATGAACGCCAGTGGGAGGCGCCACAGCCACAGTTCTTGGATCGATAGCACCATCGCTGCTCGGGTGCTTCCGCTCCCGCGAATCGCCCCGAGCATGATCTGGAAGGCCCCCAGGAAGAGGTAGGCTGGCCCGGCGATCCAGATGTACAACGAGCCGATGTCGATCACCTCCTGCACCGGGACGGTACCGTCGGTATCGACCTCCAGGAAGAACCCGACGATCGCCTCGGCATTCGGATAGGAGAGCGCGATGACGACCGCGAAGATGGCGACGATCACCCCCGATGCGAGATAGACCGACTGTTTCGCCCGATCGACCTGGCCGGCACCGAGGTTCTGTCCGACCACTGTTTCGATCCCTCTCGAGAGCCCGAGTGCTGGGAGGAACAGGAGGGTCGACAGCCGATTGACGATACCGTATGCGGCGACGGCGTCGTCGCCGGCGATCGCGATGATCGCCGTCAGGAGGGCCAGTCCACCGGCTCGGGCCCCCTGCTCGATCGCGATCGGCCCACCGATATGGATGATGGCGGACACGGTCTCACGAGCTGGGATGAGGTCTTTGAGCCTCGGCTGCAGACCCACCTTCCCGCTGAACAGCAGGTAGATACCGGTGGCTGCGGCGAACCCCCGGGCGATGAGCGTCGCCACGGCGGCTCCCTCGACGCCCCACCCCTCGAACCCGGTGACGGCATGCAACGTGGTCCCGAGACCATCGAGGCCGACCATCGCGAACATCGGATTCCCCTCGAAGCCGAGGATCAGGAACGGATCGAGGACGACGTTGATGGCGACGCTGATCCCCATCAGGTACAGCGGTGTTTTCGTGTCACCCCACCCTCGCGACAGGGCATCGAAGATGAAGAACCAGAACATGAGGATGACGCCGGCGAAGATGATCCGCGTGTAGTTCACCGCCATTTCGAACGGCGGCGTACCGGGTGTACCACCCACCAACTCGATCAAAAACGGGGTGAGGATGAACCCCACCGCGGCAAAGCCAGCTGCCACCAACGTCACGAAGGAGAACGTCTGCCCGGCCACATGATCCGTATAGGAGAGATCATCCGCTCCTTTATACTGGGCGACCAGTACCGTCCCGGCGACGGTGAGGCCACCGCCGACGGAGACCATCAGGAAGATGATCGCCCAGGAGTACGCAAGCGCCGTCACCGGATCAGCCCCGAGACGACCCACCCAGTAGGTATCAGCGAGGTTGTACCCGACCTGTAGTAGCTGCGCTCCAACGATGGGCGCGGCCAGCCACAGCATCGGTTTGAACAGCGCACCGTTGACGACGTCTACCGATCGATCGGTACCGCGGCGAGGTGCCCCACCCGGTGGTGGTGCATCGGCTTCCTCATCTGGCCCGGGGTTCATTCGGTGGACGTCCCGAGCTGTGCGAGCAGCAGCGTGTGCAACGTCTCACCGACGGCCTCCGCATAGCCTGGTTCATCGAGGGTCACCTGTCGGGCTCGAGCCCCGTCCATCGCCACGAAGCAAAGCTGTGCCATCGCCTCCGCATCGACCGCCGCATCGAAGTCACCGCTTCGTTGTCCCTCTTCGATCAAGTCTGCAAACGCCTCACGAGCCATCCGATCGCTCCGTCGGAACTGCGCTCGAATGCGCTCGTTGTGCTGGGCCTGGCTTCGCATCTCCAACAAGGCGAGATGGAGCGAGGCACGATCGGTCTCATCCGGATCGACCGCGAACCAATCGATGTACGTCCGGAGTCTCTCCGTGGGCGATCCTTCCCAGTCTGCGGATTCCTCCAGTCGGGCTTCGAATTGATCGACGAGATGCTCGAGAAAGGCGACGAGAAGGTCTTCCTTGGTATCGTAGTGATAGTGGAGTAACGACTTCGATTTCTCGAACTCATCGGCGATATCCTGCATCGTGACATCGGCGTAGCCGTGTCGACACACGGCACGAGAGGTCGCCTCCATGATGGCGACCTTTGACTCATCGGTCTCAGCAGTCATACTGACTGACTGGTCAGTTATGTAGTCTTAAACCCCTTCCGATACGCCGTTTCGCCAGGCGCTCTCGGGTGAGTCCCTACAGGCTACTGAGCTTCTCTCGGCTGATACGCACACCAGTCGGCGTGACGATCAATTGGTCCTCTCCCTTCTGGACGATGTCGCCGTCGACCTCCTTCGCTACCTGGCGCAGCTCATCCACGATGTGCTCGACGGTCCGATCCTGGGTCGTCAATCGGGTGATGTCCGCGATGACGATATCACCATCGTAGACCGCGTCCTTGATATCGATCACGTGCTCTTTCCCATCGATTTCCGCCACGTGAACGAGCATGACCGCATCCTCCGTTCCGACGTCCAGATCGTCTAGCTCGATCTCGACATAGTCCTCAGCGGATCGGGAATCTCGCCCACCCAGCAGTTTCTCCATAAAGCCCATGCTTGGAACCATTTCCCGCCAGCGTCATAAGAGTTTAGACCCCAACGGCTCCCTCCGCATCGATGCCAAACGGTATTCTCTCGAACCATGGGAGGCCGGTATGGGTCTCACCAGCGAGTTGTCGGCCGATGTCCACGGTCCGTCGGTGGCACTCACCTATCGGGTGTCGAATACCGGTGACGAAGCGGTGACCCAAACGTTCCGATCGGGCAAGCGCTATGACCTCGTCGTCAGGCCACAGGAGGCGGCGGAACCGTGTTGGCGAGCATGTGAGGGCCGGGCCTACACCATGGCCGTTGAGTCGGTGACGCTCTCACGAGTGACTCCATGACGGTCACTGAGACCATCGACACCCTCACTGGTGGGAGTTATGTCGCCGTGGCGTCCCTTGCCACGCCGGATGGGGCCGTGCCAGCGAGCGTACGGTTCACGCTCGGGTAGCGGGAGCATTTTACTCCTCCCCGTAGTCTAACGTCGTGATGACCTTCAGCATCTGTGTGTACGAGCCATACGAGGGGGAGGATGGCACCGAACACGATCGCTTCGGGGTGGCCGTCACGACACGGTTGCCAGGCGTGGGAACGCTGTGTCCCTTCGTCTCGGAACAGGGTGCAGTCGCGACGCAAAGTCTCGTCAACGTCGAACTCGGCCGCAAGGGGATCGAGTACATCGACGACGGCCTGGCCGTCGATGACGCACTGTCGTCGCTGTTGAACGCGGATGAAGGCGCATCGAATCGACAGTTACACGGTGTTGATAGTGAGACCACGTTCACCTTCTCCGGCGATGACTGTATGGGATGGTACGGACACCTCGGCGGTGATGGGTTCACGGTTGCTGGGAATCTGTTGACGGGTGAGGCGGTCATCCAATCGACGGCCGATGCCTATCGAGCGGATCGCGGTGGTGACACCCCGCTGGCGAAACGGCTCATCGAGGCCCTGGCTGCTGGACAGGCAGAGGGGGGAGACAAGCGTGAGGACCTCCGGGTCCAAAGCGCGGCCGTGACGGTCGCGACGACAGAGTCATCGGAGGTGACCCCGTTTTACAACGATCTGCGGGTCGACGCCTCCCTGGAACCGATCGAGGATCTCAAGCGGACCTACGAGCTCGCGTTCGAGGGGTATGAGACGAGTATGGAGCGGTACGAAGACGCCTACGAGGACGACGATCTCGACGCCGCAGAATGAGCCCCTTATACAACTAGCTCGTACAGCTCGTCACCCACGTGGTGGATCGTCTCGATCACTCGGCCCGACTCCCCGAGTAGGTCCGATCCGTCCACGGTCGCTCGACCGACGGCCAGGAACTTCCCGTGTGTCTCCTCGTTCACGACCACGAGGTCGTCCGCTCCGATGGCGGCATCGGCCTCGACGATACCAGGTCGCATGACATCGGCCCCATTACTGAGAAATGAGACCGCTCCAGCGTCCACCGTGACGACGTGTGCGGCTGGCTCGTACCGATTGGCCCCCCTGACCGTGACGAAAGGCTCGCCAGATTCGAGGTAGAACACGTCAGGTGAGCCGTCGATGAGGACGACATCGTACGGGAGGTCATCGAACTCGACGAGCTCGAACGATGCCTCGGGGAGGTCGATCCCGAGTTGTTCGCTGAGCGCCGAACGGATGTCATCGGCGGCATCTGACCGCAGGTGATGACGTGATTTGATTTCCATCGCCATCTACTGGGTCGCCCAGGCAGATTAATCCTTGAGGTACGTGGTGGCTGGCAGGGTCGATACGCCTTTGAGCCCTACTTTCGTAGCTGGTGCGCATGAGTGACGAGGACGCAGTGGACGACCAGGGGCCGGTCGAGGTCGACGAGGAGCTTGGTCGGCAAATCGAACGCCATCGTGAGGACCTCCTCGAGAAGTTCGAGATTCCGGATGCGTTCCCAGAGGATGTCATGGCAGAGGCGAGACAACTCGCCGATGACGTCGAGTCCGCGATCGAAGCCGGTATCGACGAACGACGTGACCTCCGCGATCTCACCATGTTCACCGTCGACCCCGTTGATGCTCAGGACTTCGACGATGGCATCAGCATCGAGCGGGAGGACGATGGGTACCGACTCTGGGTCCACATCGCCGACGTCACCCATTACGTCCATCCTGAGACGGCTATCTGGGACGAGGCGAGACGGCGGGCTACCAGCGTCTACCTGCCGGGGTACACGATTCATATGCTGCCGCCGGTCCTGGCCGAGACCGTCTGTTCTCTGGTTCCAGCGGAGGACCGGTTCGCACATACCGTCGAGATGCACCTCGACAGCGAGACGCTCTCCTTCGAGGAGATCGATATCTACAAATCCGTGGTTCGCAGCGACGAGCGATTGACCTACACCGAGGCAGAACACCGCCTCGAGGACCCCGAGGCGCCCCTACATGACGACCTCGATCTCGTCTATCGACTCGCCGACCGCATGCACGAACAGCGCAAGGAGGATGGCTCGCTGGTACTCAACCCCCGACGAGACCGGGCCCATACGATCGTCGAAGAGTGCATGCTCAAAGCGAACAAGGCGGTCACGCACGAGTTGATGTGGAACCGCGGGGTAGAGGCGATGTATCGGGTTCACCCCCAGCCGTCACCCGAGGAATGGGACGAAGCACTCAGGGAGATCCAAGAGCTCGAGGGGGTCTCGATCCCGGCCGACTCGCTTGATGACCCCCGGATCGCCGTCAATGCCACGCTCGAGACCGCCCCGGACTACCAGCTCAACAAGATCCAACGGGCGGTCCTGCGGGTAATGCCCCGTGCCATGTACATGAGCGACCCGTTCGGTGGGCACCACGCGCTCAATTTCGAGATCTACGGCCACTTCACGAGCCCGATCCGCCGCCTCTCCGATCTCATCAATCACTGGATAGTCGAGACCAACGATGTACCCACCGACGTGGCCAACGCCTGTCAGCACGCGAGCGATCGACAGCAGGCGGCCGAACGGTGCGAACGCGAGTATCGACAGTTCCTCCAGGAGGTTGGTCTCGATCCACACGAGGTCAACAACCGCGGTCTCCGTGTGGTCGAAGACTGAGCGGACCAGCCCGCAACGATTTTGGGCGAACATGCCTGCAACCACGTATGCACACCCTCACCCTTGACCCCTGGATGGGGGCCAGCGGCGACATGCTCCTTGGGGTCCTGTTGGACCTCGGCGCAGATGTGTCGACACTCGAGCCGGTCGAGGCGGCGATCGAGGTCGAGTACGAGGTGTCCCAAACGTCCCGTCAGGGGATTTCTGCCACCGATGTCTCCATTTCGACCGAGGGTAGCTCCAACCCCCGGACGCCACCGGAGGTCATCGACGAGATCGAGGCCATCGGCCTCGATTCCACGGTTACAGCGGATGCAGTCGCCGTCGTCAAACGCCTTGGCGAGGCGGAGGCGCAGATCCACGGTGATTCCTTTGAGACCGTCCACTTCCACGAGGTCGGCGCGGACGATGCGATCGCGGATATCTGTGGGGTCGCTGCGTTGCTTGATGATCTCGACGTCGATTCGATCCTCACCACGCCGGTGACGACTGGGTCGGGTACCGTCGAGACCGCCCATGGCACCTATCCCGTCCCTACGCCGGCCGTGACGGCGATCGCAGAGACAGCCGGTTGGTCCATCCACCCCAGCCCGATCGAGGGTGAGCTGCTCACCCCCACCGGGGCCGCGCTACTGGCTGAATTCGCGGAGGGTCGTCCGCAGTTGCCGACCATAGACCTCTCGGCCACCGGCTACGGTGCCGGAGATAGGCGGTATCCCGAGCGCCCGAATCTCCTGCGGGGGATGCTTGGAGCCACCACTGGAGGGCTTGTCGAGGAGGAGATCGTCGTCCTTGAGACGGTCATCGATGATGCGACACCGGAGACGATCGGGGCGCTACACCAAACCCTCGAGAGTGTCGGTGCCCTCGATGTGGCCGCGATCCCCGCCACGATGAAACAGTCCCGCCCCGGTCACCTTGTTCAGGTGGTCGTCAGGGAGCCAAATGCCGCCGCGGTGGCGAGACGGCTGGTCGAGGAGACGGGGACTCTCGGGGTGCGAGAGCTCCCGGTGACCCACCGATTCATCGCGGACCGATCGATCGAGACCGTTGAAATAACGCTTGAAGGGCGGACCTTCGAGGTGGAGGTGAAGGTCGCCAACGATGCTGCGGGAACCGTCCTCGACGTGAGTGCTGAGGACCGCGGTGCGAGACGGGTCGCAGCAGAGACCGGGACGCCAGTTCGTGAGGTACGCCGCCTGGCTGAGCGAACATACCATCAGATGGGGTGATGGAGTCAACGATTGATCGGTATCTCCCCGTTACTTAGCAACGGCTCGGTCGAACGAGTCGATGTTGGGGACCACCTCTCCACAGGAGCTACACTTCCAGGAATACGAGCTTAAACGATGATACCCGGTTGTCGATCCGACACGGAGGTCCCACCGGATACCACACTGGGGACAGGTCGATGGTCGGTACTTGCTCGTCGTCGGCACGACCCGTACGTTCAATCGCTCTAGACGGGTGGTGATCATCTCGATGAGTTGCTGATAGCGATCGTGGTCGTTCAAGACGGTGGTAGGTTCCGTCTCATCTAGATAGATCTTCTCGGTGAGGAGATCGAGAATGGTCTGTTCATACTGGGAACGACGGGAGGCGATCACGAGTTTCTCGATTACTTGATGGATGTCTTCCCGGCTCACCGGCTGCTCTAGAACGATATCTATGTGCTGTGACTCCTGCTCGTCGTCGACCGTTTCAGCAACCATCATCAACCGTCCGAAGTATGGATGAGCTCGTATCGCGCTGGCTACTCGCACGTCCGACAACTGAGGCCCGACAACGACGACATCCACCGAATTGTCGAGTTCATTGAGGGCGGATTTTACATCGGATACCGCTCGCAGGTCGTCGGCTGAGTCACACCACTCGGTGAGATGATTGCTGATGGCTTGATCACGCTCTAGACAGACAATGGTGACCGGATCATCCTCAGGGAATATCCCCATATTCTATATGCTGATAATATAGCTGCTCTAACAGATAAAAGGTTCTATTTTTGGTATTTGAACCCGTTTTAAACGACTATTTCAATTGACTGACTACATTTATTATTATCACATATAGAAATAATGGGGATTCAGACCGGTCACCAGTGGTCGGATACACGGGTGGTACCGGTATAGCTCACGGCGGAATCCGAGCGTGACAGCTCCATCACGGACCCTCGAGGGTGTCTTTGAACTCGTCGTGCCACTATCACTCACCGTGTCGCTCGAGTGCTTCCTCGAGCGTCAGCTCACCTGCTGCGACGCGTCTGGCCAGGTCAGTAGTGATCTCTCGGTTCTCCTGTGACAGCTCGCGGGAGTTGCGTTTGATACTGGAGAGCTCACCGCGGGTAGGTTCGATTTCACGGTTATCGACCAGTTCGCCTGGTCGGGAGGCGATATTGACGGCTGCGAGGAGGTCACCCGCTCCGTTCGCCCCTGTCCCAATATACGGTGTCGTCCCTGTTTCGTCGACGAGTTCGACTGGTACATCGAGTTCGTTAATCAGCTTTGCTCCCCTGAGTCGGGCGCCATCACCGATACGAACGATGGCATTTGGGTCGTCACCCACTTCCGCCTCGATCCGAGCCACGGCGTCCTCCATTGGCACCTGGAACGCCGATGCCACGCGGTTACCCCGGAGAACGGCGATGCCAGGGTAGGACCCCGGATCGACACCGACGACTGTCCTGCCGTCGATTTCGCTGAGTCTCTCAACCGCCTCGTCGATCAACTGTCGGCTCTCATCGGGTGAACCTCGGAGGATCGGGACATCGACCTCCTCGGGTCGTGGATCGTCCTCACCCATCACCAATACACGAGCGTCTGCCGGGACCGATTGACCCACCTGGATGGTCGTGAACTCGAGTTGTCGCTGACGAAGACCGTTGACGAGGTCGTGGTAGAGTTCGAAATCCTCCGTCGCGACGACTATCACACCTACTACTAGCTGGTTCCTGACTAAAAGGACTCGCGCCACCACGCACCCACGGCTTTTTCCTCACCTCGACTGAACGGATAGGCGTGACAGCGACTCCGCCAGTGTCGACTGGTTCCTCGATGCTCGATGAGCTCCTGGAAGGGGGCCTCGCTCGAGCATCTATCACGCAGGTCTATGGCCCACCCGCGTCGGGCAAGACGACCCTGGCGATGTCGAGTGCCGTCTCGGTGGCCAATGATGGCGGCGAAGCGCTGTATATCGACACTGAAGGACTCTCACTGGAGCGTCTCGAACAGATCGTCGCGGCGGTGGACCCCGACCCAGAACTGTCGGATGTGTTAGATCGTATCAAGGTGTCGCGAGCACACGATTTCGACGAACAAGCCGCTCGGATCCGTGAGGCGGCTACGATGGCAGATGGCGTCGATCTCATCGTCCTCGACAGTGCGACGGGGTTGTATCGCGTCGAGCAAGGCGAGGAGACGGATGAGGGGCAGGCCTTGGATCGCCTGGGGGACCAATTGGCCTTCTTGCTCAGTCTGGCCCGGCGCTACACGCTGTCGGTGCTCATCACCAACCAGGTCTTCACCGACCCCGACGAGGAGGCCATCAGGCCCCTCGGCGGTGAGACGTTAGCCCACTGGTCGGAGACGATACTCAGGCTAGATCGATTCCGTGGAGGACGCCGTCGGGTGACCCTTCAGGAGTTCAACGGGGAGCCTGCAGACGAATCGATAATGGTCGAACTCACCGATGCGGGGCTCACCGGTCTCGATCTCGGCGACGGCCCCACACCGTGACGATTGCTCCTATAACTCGCCGAGCTTCCGCAGGACGTGACCTCTGATCTCTTGGTCTCGCCGAAGGCCCTTGCGTTCGATGACGTTGCGTTCGAGCTTGTCCAACGCGACGTGGAACGCGCTGTTCGCCCCGTAGCCCTCACCCGTCCCGGCGAGCTGGCCTTTGTTCGTCCGAAGGCGGATCTTGCACTGGATGAGTGGTGTTCCCCGGAGCTTCTCCTTGTGCTCGTGGAAGCGAACGTGGGCGTGTAGCACCTGCATCTTCTGGTATTTGTCTGCGACCGATTCGATATCTTCGCGGATGGCCTGCCGGGTGAGATTGTCCAACAGGTGGACGTTCGTCACCTGTACATCGAGGTGATCCTCCTCGGTGTACGAGAGCGCCCGAAGGACGTCCGTTTTGGCGAGAATCCCGACGATGATTCGATCGTCATCCGGATCGGTCACGGGAAGCCCGGCGTAGTCGTTCTCCAACATCCGCTCGACAGCCTCACGAACGGATTCGCTCCCGTTCGTCGTCGCGACCGGTGTGTTCATGATATCGTACACCGGGATGTCGAGGATCCGATCGATCTCCCCGGCACGATCGCCGGTCGTCAACTTGTCCATCCGGCGGACGGCGACATCGGCGATGTCGTGTGTCGTCGTCACTCCCACGAGGTGCCCATCGTCGTCGATCACGGGGAGTCGGGAGATATCGTGTTCTCGCAGCATGTTGATGGCCTTCCCGACGCCGTCGTCTTCGTGGACCGTGATTACTTCCTCGGTGTAGATATCGGACACATCGAGGGCGTCGAGGCTGTCGAGGACGGCTTCGAGGACGAGATCTTCCGTGATGACCCCCCAGAGGTCATCGTTCTCGAACACTGGCGCTACCTTCGTCCCACCCTCGACGAGGTACCTCGCCACCACCCGGATGTCCTCGTGTCTGTCTATTTGGGGGACGGGCGTGTTCCGACTCGGCTTGATCAGCGCCGAGGCCTTGGCGTTATCCTCGACGTGCGATTGGAGGAGGACGCGTTCGTCGATGACACCCGCATAGTCGCCATCATCGGTCACGATAATCCCTTTGGGATTCTCATCCTCGAAGATCGCCCTGACCTTGCCCAATCTCGTGTCGGCGTCGACCTCGATGTAGTCCGGGGACGCGATATCAGCAATATCCATCGTTGTAGCCACATCTAGAAAACGCTCGGTGACCATTATAATCTTTCACAGTGAGCGTTGCCGCTCGAGGGCCCCCTCGCATCCTGCGGACCGTTTATACCTCATGCACGAGGGATGACCCACATGCTACCGGATATCTCGGTCTTCGGCCGGTACACCTACCTGGTCACCATCGTCTTCTGGGGTGCCATCGCCCTTGGATTGCTCTATCGAACGGGGATGCTCAAGCGGGCGGCGGTGTCCCTCGCCGTGCTCTACCCGATCGGGTTCGTCTGGGACTGGTATACGCTGACGGTGGGAATCTTCGATATCATCTTGCATACCGAGATCTACCTGCTTGGCATCCCACTCGAGGAACACCTGTTCATCATCGTCGTACCGGCACTGGTGATTGGGGTTCACGAGACGGTGCAGAACCAGCTCGAATCTCGGCAATCGAAACCCAATCGGGAGGGCTTATAGGCGCTCCCGGCTTCCCGCTTCCCATATGGAATACGATCCCGCGTCTATCGAGGAAAAATGGCGCGAACGATGGGACGAAGAGGCGTGGTACGAGGTCGATCCTGACGAGGATATCGATGATGTCACCTTCGTCACGGTCGCCTACCCGTACCCGAACGGAGCGATGCACATCGGACACGTCCGAACCTACACCGTTCCGGACGTGTACGCCAGATATCGCCGGTTGCAGGGCGATCAGGTGCTGTACCCGATGGGCTGGCACGTCACTGGCACGCCCATCATCGGGGCGGTCGAACGGCTGAAAAAGCGCGAACCGGAGCAAGTGCGAATCCTCACCGAGGTATTCGATGTTGACGAGGAGGATTTCCCCGAGCTTGAGACGCCGATGGGGTTTGCACGGTATTTCATCGAGAATTACTACAAACGCTCCATGCAGCTGCTTGGTCTCTCGATCGACTGGCGACGGGAGTTCACCACGAACGATCCCTCCTACCAGGAGTTCATCAGCTGGCAGTATGAGACCCTCCGTGAGCGTGGCCTCCTCGAGAAGGATACGCATCCGGTGAATTACTGTACCAACGAGGAGCAACCCGTCACCACCCACGACATCCTCGAAGGGGAGAACGAGGAGTTCCAATCGTACACCGTCATCAAGTTCCACGACGGCGAGACGGTCTTCCCGATGGCCACGTTACGCCCGGAAACCGTCCGCGGCGTGACGAACGCCTTCGTCAACCCCACGGGATCGTACGTCCGGGCGACCGTCGACGGCGAGGAGTGGATCCTCTCAGAACGAGCGGCTGAGAAATTCGACCTACAGGAGCGTTCGGTGACCGTCGAGGAGTCGATTGATCCGACCGAACTCATCGGCCGAACGGTCCACAACCCGGTGACCGAGGACGAACTCCCCATACTCCCGGCCAGGTTCGTTGATCCGGCCAACGCCACGGGAATCGTGATGTCGGTCCCGGCTCACAGTCCTGATGACTGGATCGCCCTCGAATCGATCCGAGAAGACCCATCTGAGCTCGAGGCATACGGACTGGATCCGGCCATCCTCGATGACATCGAACCGATCGCGATCCTCGAGATCGAGGGCTATGGCGAGTACCCAGCGCGAGATATACTCGAGGAGTACGGGATTTCCGACCAGGAGGATCCCACCCTCGAAGAGGCCACCCAGGAGCTGTACAACCACGAGTTCCACGAGGGCCGTCTCCTCCCGATGTATGGCGAGTTCGGGGGCAGGACCGTCGAGACGATCCGAGACGAGTTCCGCACACAACACGAGGAGGCCGGCCACTTCGATTCGATGTATGACTTCTCCTCACACGTGGTTTGCCGCTGTGGGGGCACAGTCGAGGTGGCTGAACAGGATACGTGGTTCCTCCGGTACAACGAGCCTGACTGGCGTGAGAAGACCGAACAGGCCCTGGCTGGCGCCGAGATTCAACCGACGAACGCCCGTGATCAGTACGAGCACACCATCGGATGGCTGGAACAGTGGCCGTGTATCAGGAACTACGGCCTGGGGACCCGCCTCCCCTGGGATGACGACTTCATCATCGAGCCGCTGTCCGATTCGACGGTCTATATGGCGTACTACACGCTGGCCCCCCACCTCGATGCTGACGTGGACCGCTCGCTCTTCGAGGAGGTCTTCTTGGCGAACGCTCCCAGCGAACGAGCCAGCAAGCTGCGAGCGGAGTTCGAACACTGGTACCCCGTCGATGTCAGGTTCTCGGCCAGCGAGTTGATCCCGAACCACCTCACCTTCTATCTCTATCACCACGCCGAGTTGTTCGATGAGGAGCACTGGCCCCAGGGGATCACGACCATGGGGATGGGCTTGATCGAAGGCCAATCCATGAGTTCGTCTGCGGGCCGGGTCGTCCTCGCCCACAAACCGGTCGAGGAACACGGTGCCGATACGGTGCGGTTCTTCCTGATGAACTCAGCGGAACCGTGGCAGGATTTCGACTGGCGAGCCGATCCGGTCGCCGATACTCACAACCAACTCACACGGTTCTGGCGACGAGCGACGGAGCTCATCGACGGGCCAGCTGGCGCCCGCGAGCTTGAGCCGATCGACGAATGGTTGCTCGGGCGACTCAACAACACGATCCAAGAGGTCACCGAGGCGATGGAGGAGTACGAGATCAGGACGGCCAGTCAGGAGGCGTTCTACGGCCTCGAGGACGATCTGCGCTGGTACCGCCGCCGGACTGACACCGACCGACCAGGAGCTCGTTGGACCATGCGAACGGTGTTAGAAAAGCGCCTGCAGCTGCTCAATCCAGTCATCCCGTTCATGACGAACGAGCTCCACGAGCGATTGACGGGGACGGCCGCTGAGCGGGCGGGTTGGCCCTCGGTCGATCGTGAGTACATCGACGAGGAACGCGACGCGGCGGAGACGTTCCTCGGTGATCTCGTCGATGATATCAACTCGATCATGGAGGTGACGAGCTCGGACCCATCCACCATTCGGATATACACCGCAGCGGCCTGGAAACAGGAGGTGCTCGAGGCCGTGCTCGATGCAGCGGAGCCGACACACGGGGCAGTCATGGGCGACTTGATGTCCGACGATGCCATGCGCGAGCGCGGCGATCGGGTCTCGGATGTCGTCGGGGAGGTCATCGATCTCGTCCACGACCGCTCTCGCGAGACCTTCGAACAGCTACGGGCCCTCGATGAGACCGATTTCATTGCGGATGTCGGTGGATTCCTCGAGCGAGAGTTCGATGCCACCGTCGAGGTCTACCGCGAGGATGGCGACCCAGTCGATCCGGCCGATCGGGCCAAGCAGGCGTTACCTGGCCGCCCGGCCATCCATCTGGACTGAGTGGTCACTCAGCAATCCAGGGTCTGCACTCGTAGTTGGAGTCCCTCGTTACCGCAAGGTCACAAAGACCGAGTTCGCTTAGCTACGCTACACACCGAGAAGGTCGATACTCTGGCCCTCTCCCGTTGCCTTTGCACCCTCGTAGGCGATTCGGGCGGTGGCCACGTCCTGGATCGCCAAGCCGGTACTATCGAAGATGGTCACGCCGTCTCCTGCTTCGCGTCCCGGGACGGCACCGATCACGATGTCGCCCAGTTCCGCATCGATATCATCGTCGTCGATGAGCCCGTTCCCATAGGGCACGTTTATCTCCCCCGAATGGACGCACTGGTCGTAGTCATCGATGACGAGCATCCCCGAGGTGAGAATCTCCGGGTCGAGCTCCTGTTTCCCGGCTGCATCGGCTCCCATTGCGTTGATGTGCGTCTGTGGTCCCACGTCGTCCAGCGAGACGATCGGCGATTCGACCGGGGTCACGGTCGACAGCACATCACAGGCGGCGGCATCGGCGATGGAGCCACCGGTCACATCGAACCGATCGCCGTATCGTTCGATGAACGCGGCGACGGCCTCGTCATCGATATCGGAGACCACGACGGTCTCGATATCGCGAACGGCGGCGATCGCAGTGAGTTGCGTGTTGGCCTGTACCCCCGCACCGATGATGCCGAGTGAGGAGGCATCCTCGATCGCGAGATGGTCAGTGGCCACCGCTGCTGCCGCACCGGTTCGCATCAATGTGACCGACGTCCCGTCCATGATCGCGAGCGGATACGCCGTCTCTGGATCGGAGTAGATCACGGTGGCCATCACGGTCGGTAGCCCGTGGTCATCAGGGTTGTCCGGGTGGACGTTCACCCATTTCAAGCCGGCGGCATCCCACTCACCCGTGTCGAGATAGGCCGGCATCGACCGGAAGTCGCCGTTGTACTCCTCGAGATCGATATACGACTTGGCCGGCATCAGGGCGTCTCCTCGAGCGTAGGCACCGAAGGCCTCCTCGACGGCATCGATCACGGCTGGAACGTCAGCTGCCGCTTCGACAGCCGACCGATCTAATAAGCGGGTTTCCATGGCTGAGGCTACCGAGGGGCGTGACTTAAGGAAAACGAAGGGGTGCCGATGGGGGTGTCGGTTGGTACCTTGGTTACATCATGCCGCCTAGGCCACCCATCCCGCCCATACCACCCATGCCACCCATACCGCCCATGCCGCCTGGGCCGCCTGGTGGCATCTCATCCTCATCGTCGTCGGTGTCGACCCGGAGGTCGCCCGCTGCGATGACGTCGTCAATGCGCAGGATCATGACCGCAGCATCGGTGGCACTCTCGATGGCCTGGGTCTTGACGCGCAGTGGCTCGTAGACCCCCTCTTCCGCCATATCGATGACATCGCCGGTGTACGCATCGAGCCCGGCGCTGAAGGCACCGGCGTCGTGCTCGCTACGGAGCTCGACGAGGCTGTCAATTGGATCGTGACCCGCGTTCTCAGCGAGCGTTCGGGGGATCGATTCAAGCGCGTCCGCGAAGGCCTCGATGGCCAGCTGCTCCCGGCCACCCACGCTCTCCGCGAAGTCGCGAAGCTGCAACGCGAGGTCGATCTCTGGTGCGCCCCCGCCCGGGAGGACAAGACCGTCCTCGAGCGTAACACGGACGACACCCAGGCTGTCTACCACGGCCCGTTCGACCTCGTCGATGACGTGTTCGGTCCCGCCTCGAAGGAGGAGCGTCACTGCAGATCCGTCTTCGACATCCTCGACGAAGATCTCGTGGGAGTCGCCGATCTCACGTTCCGCGACGCGCCCGGCGTATCCGAGGTCGTCCTCGCTGATACCGGTAACGTCGTGGACGATCCGGGCGCCCGTTGCTCGGGCTAGCTTCGTGAGGTCGTCGTCGCTGACTCGTCTCGCGGCGATGATACCCTCCTGGGCCAGGTGGTGCTGGACGAAGTCGTCGATGCCCTCGCTACAGAAGACGACATCGGCCCCTGCATCGACGAGTGCGTCGACCTGCTTGCGCATCGCCGCTTTCTCGTTCTCGATGAACTCCTCAAGCTGCTGTGGATCGGTGACGTTCACCTCGGCGCTGATCTCGCCCTCCTCGAACTCGAGTGCGCTCTCGAGCAGTGCGATGTTGGCGTCATCGACCACTGTCGGCATGTCCTCGTGTGTGCGACTCTTGCCGACGACGACGCCGTCGACGAGCTCGGAGTCCTGGATCGACCCACCGGCCTCGGTTCGGATCTTGATGTGATCCAGGTTGATGCCATCGTCGTCCGCGACAGAGCGGACCGCATCGACGACCAGCTCACCAAGCAATCCTTTGGCGCTCTCAGCTCCCTTGCCGGTCATCGCCGTCGCGGCGATCTGGTGGAGGATCTCATCGTCGTCAGGGCCGACCTCGACGGCGTTCTCCTCGAGGAACGCGTCGACCTCTGCGGCTGCCTGGCGGAACCCCTGTGTGAGCGTCGTGGCGTGGATGTCCTGCTCGAGCAGCTCTTCAGCTCGCTTGAGCAGCTGCCCCGTGATCACGACAGCCGTCGTGGTCCCGTCTGCCACCTCGTCCTCCTGGGTCTC
The DNA here is from genome assembly GCA_964639975.1 of uncultured Halobacteriales archaeon. Lineage (GTDB taxonomy): Archaea > Halobacteriota > Halobacteria > Halobacteriales > SKSH01 > CAZXER01. Next base: position 34,279 of record CAZXER010000004.1, read on the forward strand.
GGAGACCTCGACGATCATGTTCGCCGCCGGATGATCGATGTCCATCTCGGTCAGGAGTGTGACACCATCGTTGGTGACCACGACCTCACCGCTTGAGTCGACGAGCATCTTGTCCATGCCCTTCGGCCCAAGGGTCGTCCTGACGGCCTCGGCGACCGCCTGACCGGCCGTGATGTTCATCGATTGCGCATCCTTCCCGGAGGTCCGCTGGGAATCCTCCGAGAGTACGATCATTGGTTGTCCACCTCGCTGAGCCATAACTGTGAGTTGATTGATTGTCATTCAATATAAGGAGCACGGTTCAATTCACTCAATCGACGTTGAACCCCTGCTATTGGCTATGTGACGGTATCACACACAGCCGTTTAAGTAGTGGTTACCGCTGGTATGGGTGGTACCCGAGCCCGCCCTGCTCGCGCTCGCGTTTTTGTTCCTCCAGGTAGTTGTACACCGTTCCATGGGGCGCACCTTCGAGCAACATCTCGACGGCCTTCCTGACCGTTTCGACCTGCTCTGGATCCCCGATCGTCGAGAGCGTCGTCCCGTAGATGACGACCGATGCACCGGTGAGCTCCTCGAGCAACTCCCGGGTGCGACCACCCTCGCCGATGAGTCGACCCTTGTGGCGCTGTAGGTCGTTCTTGTTGCGTGAATGGAGCTCGATATCGATGATATCGAACATCATCATATCGGTGTCCAGCAACCGCAACGCCTCCTCGGGGGTGAAGCCACGACCGATCGCTCGCACGATGTCAGGGCCCTTCAGCCCGAGTACTGGATCACCGACGGTTTCGACGCTGACCGAGCCGTTTTCGGAGTCAACGTTCAATCTGACCTCGGCGAGCTCCTCGATGCGACGTAGCGTCTCACCCCCTTCGCCGATGAGGACACCGATACGGTCCTGCGGAATCTTCACATGCTGCATACACCGCTGTAATTCGTGACCCCGTTTTAAGACTTCGACGTCGGTGTTTTCCGCTCACTCCTCGGTGACGAACTCGAAGAGGGCGTCTGCATCGGCATCGGCTCCCTGGGTGGAGAAGAAGGATCCGACGTTCTCACAGTCGCGCTGGAGGTATTCGTCTGCATTGGGGTGACGGATCGTGAACGCCTGGCCGATATCGATGATCACTAACTCCCCATCGTGGATGAGGATGTTGAACTGACTGAGGTCGCCGTGGACCAACCCAGCTCGATACAACCGCCGCATATACTCTCGAACCACCTCAAACGCTGTATCTGGATTGTTGATCTCGACCTCGTCGAGTCGTCTGGCCCGGTCGACCTCCTCGCCGATGAGCTCCATCACGAGGGCGTTTCGTTCGACGGCGATCGGCTGCGGTACGCGAACTCCGGCTGCCTGTGCCCGTTCGAGGTTCGAGAACTCCTTTCGCGTCCAGGCTAGCACGACCCGTTTCTTGTCACCCCGGATGTCCTCGAACCGGGGGTCACCCTCGAGGTACTCGCGCATCTGGGTGAAGTTGCTCGCGCTGATACGATAGACCTTCAGTGCGACCTCCTCGTCGTCGACAACGCGCCGTGATCTCGACCCACCGAGCGCGACGTAGACGTTGGCCTCCTTCCCGGTCGAGATCGGTCCACCGAGCGCCTCGAGGTAGCCATCCTGGACGAGCTTGTACACGGCGGCGTAGGTGGCATCGTCGAAGACCGAGGCTTCGACTTTGAACCCCTCGGTGTTCTTGATTCGTTTTCGAAACTCGTCGAACTCGCGGTCCTGCCGTCCAGCGATTCGATCCGCGTCTGTCTCGGTAACGTCGATCGACTCCCACTCGTCTCCCGGTGCATCGGTCGCCTCCTCGTCGATGAGGTCGAAGTCGTCGCTCACGGATCGAATGCAACCGGGTGTGTCATCCCCGTCAGGAGATCATCCCCTCGTCACGGAGCGCGTCAGCTTCTGCTTTCTCATAGCGCCATTCGATGTCAGCCTTCTCGTCCTGCCAGTCCCATGGTGAGACGAGCACCACATCGTCCTCACGGATCCATACACGCTTTTGCATCCGGCCGGGGATGCGTGCGATTCGGTTGACACCATCGGCACACCGCACACGAACGCGATTCGCCCCGAGCATCTCCGTGACGACGGCAAACTTCTCGTCGTCATCCGGCATCCGGATGTCCTCAAGGTCCGCCTCGCCCTCGTCGGTCATTGCCCGGGCGTTGGACCCAACCACCTATAAAGCCGCGGGAGGTGGCATCCCCAGGCAGACACCGCCGCGTTTATGCCACGTCGCAACACCCAAGCAGCCATGATACGGGATATCGGTTGGAGCGGAGTCGTCGGGGTGCTCGCCCTCATCGGTGGGTTCGCGGTACTCGGATATGTCGACCCGATCGTCGCCGGTGGCGTGGCACTGGTTATCCTCGGGGTGATGCTCATCTTACACGCGGTCGTCAAGGCCCTCGCGACACGCCTTGGGATGGGCGACATGTTCTAAGCTCAGGATCGACCCTGTCGGTGTTCGTCGATGAGCTCGTCGACGAGCGCCTGCTTCTGCTCAAGCCGGCGGGCCGAGGCCTGGCGATGCCAGGCATCGATGACGGCCTCGACGTCCGATTCTCGGGCCACGGCGAGCTCGTCGACCTCCTGCATGGCAACCTCGTCGATCGAACCGACCGGGATTTGTGCCTCCCATAGCACCGCCTCGGCCGTGTCGGTCAACCCACCGGTTTTGAGGACGACTCGTGGATCGACCGCGGCCAGACGCGCTGCAGCGGCTTGTCCAGCGCCGGTTGCATCGCGGAGATAGACCACATCGTCCGGGGCGAGGCCGTAGGCAACGTCGGCTGCCTCGATTGCGTCGACCGTGAACTTCTCGATCGGTTTGACCGGTACCAGGTTCGACTGTGCCTCCTCGACATCGGCGAAGTTCGAGTGATCGAGTCGCCACAGTGCCTTCATGCGTTCGACCTTGTCCTCCAACGCGGACACCTCGTCGCGAGCGGCCTCGAGGTCGCGCTCCAGGCGACGCTTTTCGCGTTCCTTGCGGGTCACCGCCCGCTCGCGCCGAACGGCCCGACGTTCCTCGGTCCGGGCCTGTTTGAGCTTGTCCTCGAGGGTCTCGATTTGTTGCCCGCGGTCCTCGAGTTCCGCTTTCAGGTCATCGATATGGGCTCCCTGGCGCTGGACGCGTTGTTCGAGGGTTCTGATCCGGCGTTGCTGAGGTCTCGGGGTAGCCGTCTCGGTCGGTGTCGGTGGCTGCTCGGGTTCGGGCTCATCACGCAACTCCTCGACGGCAGCATCGATGACCAGTCCGTCGCCGAGCACGAGGCTTGCCACCCGCTCCCAGGCCATGCCTGGCGGTGTCTCCTCCGCTACTCGGGTCAACTGCTCCACGTGGTCGTCGAACGCGAACAAGGCGGCAGCCAGCGCATCACGTTCGTGGTCGTTGGCGACCGCAGCATCACGACATCGGTGGAGTTTCTCGTCCACCGGCAGATCGGTCGGCGGTGTCCAGCCGGCTGCATCGAAGCTACGTCTGATCTGCTCGACGGTCGAGGGCATCTCGTCGACGTCTGCCGCGACGATCACCGGCTGGCCCCGCTCGATGATCCATTCGACCACGTCGTCGGTCGAGGCCGTACGTGAGCTCCAGACGTCGAGGACGGAGCCGTTGAGGTCGATCAATCCGACGGCGACGCTCGTGCCAGGGTCGACACCGGCGATCACGTGGTCACGACGCCTCGCCAGCGGTTCGAACTCGATGCCAGTCGACCGGACCGGTTCGACCTCGACGCGAACATCGCCCTGGCGCCCGGCGGTCACCGGGAGCTCGCTCGGCGGTGCATCCACCTCGAAGACCGCACGAGACCAGCCACCGTATTTCTCTGTCACCTCCCGGTCGAACTCGAGATTGCTGCGTTCGAGGCTCGCCGTCACCTCCCGGCCACGCTTGCGAACGGTACCGTGGATCCGTCTGGTATATCGATCTTCGCTAGATCCACCCTTACCCGGTGATCGCCCCCGCGTCACGCGAACCGTCGAGGCTGCCTCGAACGCCCGGACCCGACAGCCGACGTTCGCCGCCGCGAGGCGAGCAGCTGCCTCGGCTTCGCCCATCGGTGACGAGTCGTATGGCACCTCGTGTCGACGAGCGACCCTGGACAGCGGTTCTGGCTCTTGGTCACCTGTGACCTGGACCAAGGCAGTGGGATCGGGTAGCTCTCGCAGCAGATTGACCAGGCCATCCCGATCGGGTGCCAGCTCGAATACGTTGTCAGTGGCGACGATCGCCGGCTCCACGGACGCGATCTGCCGTCGCAGCTTCCGCAGGGAGATCACATCTCGCTCGCGTACCTCACCGTCGAACTGGACCAGTGCGTAGGATGGGGAGCCACCACGGACGTCGCCACTTTGGATGTCGACACCGAAGACGACGGCATCGAGGGCGCTCGTACGCGTACTCACGAGTTGCGTTAGACTATCATCCGGCATAAACCCGACGCAGGGGTCGACCTACTCGTCCGGATACGGGACTTCGATGACGTCTCCGTCGCCCGGCAACGTGGTCGGTCCGCCATACGCCTCCTCGGCCTCGTTGCGCAGCCGGTCACGTTCACCAGCATACCTGGATGAGGTATGGGTCAGTGCCAGACGACGTGCTTCGGCTCTGGCCGCAAGGCTCCCGGCCTGTCTCGCGGTCGAGTGCCCCGTCTCGTGGGCCCGTTCGACGCGGTCCTCGCCGAAGGTGGCCTCGTGGATGAGGAGGTCGGCCTCCGATGCAGCCTGCTCGACGGCGTCCGTCGGTCGGGTGTCACCGGTATACACCACTGTTCGTCCGGGCCGAGGGTCACCGAGGACCTCGGAGGGCGAGACAACGGTACCATCCTCGAGCTCGACCGATTCACCGCGTTGCAATCGACCGAACAGGGGTCCCTCTGGGACGCCCAGCTCGAGGGCGCGGGGCTTGTCGAACCGCCCCGGGCGATCGTCCTCGATGAGTGCGACTCCGATCGCCTCGGTATCGTGGTCTGCATCGATCGCGACGAGGCGGTACTCCTCGTGGTCGATAGCCACCGACCCTGGTTGGAGATCGTTCACCAGGATGGGAAAGGACGTCTCCCCGATGGTCACGTCGATGAAGTCCGTCAGTCGCCTCGTTCGTCTCGCGGGAACGTGTATCGAGAGCGATCGCTCGCGGTCGTTGAACTCGAGCGTCTCGAGCAGGCCTGGAAGCCCGTAGTAGTGGTCGCCATGGAGGTGGGTAATGACGATGTGGTCGAGGCCGAACCCGGTCCCAAAGCGCATCATCTGCCGTTGGATACCCTCACCGACGTCGAGCAGTATCCGGTCACCTTCCCGGCGGAGCAGGATGCCGATCGGGTTACGCGAGGGTGTCGGTACCGCCCCACTCGTCCCGAGGAAGGTCACCTCCAAGGTCATCGACCGTCTCAATGCTTCGGTGGCCTTTACGGTCTTCGCATCGCGGCGGTATCGGGCCATTGAAGGTCGACCTGCCCCTCGTCGTATACCGATGGACCGGCCGCTTTGGACCGATCGCTACGCGCCCTCCGTCGATGAGCTTCCACAGGCCCATGTACGGCGGTACCTCCAGCAGGTCTCGGGGCGGCCGGTGAACCTACTCCTGTACGGCCCGCCGGGGGTCGGAAAGACCGCCGCGGTCCGCGCCCTCGCTCGTGAGCGTGAGGCAGGTGAGGGGGCCCTCCTCGAGTTGAACGTAGCCGACTTCTTCGACCGCACGAAGCGAGAGATCGCCGAGGATGAACGCTTTGCACCGTTCATAACCGATTCGAATTGGTCAAAACGGCGGATGATCCAGCAGGTCTTCACCGAGTCGACCGCCCATGCGCCAGTCGAGGGAACCTTCCGCACCGTGTTACTGGACAACGCCGAGTCGGTCCGGGCGGATTTCCAGCACGCGCTCCGACGGCTGATCGAACGACACCATCAGACGACGCAGTTCGTCCTGACGACCCGCCAACTCGGGACGGTCATTCCGGCGTTACAATCGCGCTGTCTGCCCGTCCCCATGCCGGTACCTGCGGACGAGGCTATCGCCGAACGCCTCGAGACGATCCTTGATGCCGAGGATGTCCCCTACGAGGGATCGGCTCTCGAATTGCTCGCAGAGGACGCCGACGGTAACCTCAGACGGGCCATCCTCGCCGCCCAGACCACCCACGTGAACCAGCAACGCGATGGCGATGGGACGGTCACGGAAACGGCGGTGTTCGAGACCCTCGGTGACATCGGCTATGGAGACGAGATCGATTCATTGCTGAACCATGCGGAAACAGGCGGGTTCGACGACGCCCGCGATATCCTCGACGAGTTGCTCGTCGATGAGGGTCTCGATGGGGCTGAACTCATCGATGAACTGGTCGCGAAGGGACGAGCGCGATACGATGAGGCCACGGCGGCCTCACTCACCTCGAAGGCCGCTGCGGTGGAGTTCGGGCTCGCCACGGGTGGCAGGGATCGGATCCACCTGTCCTGGTTGCTCTCTGAACTCCCCGAGATCACCGCTTAGGTTCCAAGTGGCTGATTCATCGCTGGTGCACCAGGACGAACACGTGGCGTGTCAGCGATCGGTGGACCCGCTGTGTGAACTGCTCTGACACCACCCAACCGGTGTCCGATACGTCGTCGATTGGCTGATCGAACACAGCTACACACCGGTCTACGACACCCTCGAGCTGAGCCAACGTCGCCTCGACCAACTCCGGGGCAGACTCGAATCCGATCGGTGATTGACGCCCGTACGGGGCGTCGAAGACGGCTACATCGGCCTGACAAACAGGAAGCGATGCAGCAGATCCCCGAATGAACAGCGAGCCCGTCTTCGCCTCGGTGAAGGCCCGCACGTTTCGGCGTGCCCCCTCGACCATCTGCTGCTGGACATCGATTCCAACTGGCTGGGCACCAACGAGGGCTGCCTCGATGAGGATGGCTCCTGGCCCACACATCGGGTCGAGGAGAACCTCGTCCGACTTGACACCGCTGAGGTTGACGAGCGTCCGGGCCAGTTGCGGCCGCATGGTCCCTGGCTGTCTGAAGGGTCGCTTCGGCGGACGTCGGGCCCCATAGGACCGCTCGGGTTTGATGGCGACCCAGCCGCAGTACCAGGTGATCGATGACCCGCTCGTGGCGAGTATCCGAAAGACGTGATCCGGATCGTCGAGCTCGACCGAACAGCCCTGATCGACGAGCACTTGTCCGACCGCTCGTTCGATCTTCGGTGAATCGATATCGACGGCTCCACGCACTGCCGTTGCCCGAACGGCCACGTTGTCACGACCGTTGAGTTGTGCGCGTCGGAGGGACGTGATGAGCGACTCGAGATCACCCTCGACGTGTGTGACCGCAGTGAGGATTTGGTAGGTCTGGGCGAGCCTCCCCGCGAGTTGCTGATCGACCGTCTCGGCTGTGGCGACCCCGGGAGCAAGCGCCTCGACAGACCCGCAGGCCAAGCTGGCTTCGGCGGTGGCGAGTCGGTCGTCCTCTCCGGCGAGTTCGAGGTAGTACACGGTCGGAGCTCGTCTGCGGAAGGACGCCCCGAATCGGCTTGAAATACCCGACTTTCACCTCGAGTGAACGGACGTAACACAGCCCACCAACCTTTATAAACCTTAAATACATCCTTTAAGTCAACCATGGACGACCCGAAGGAAACCATCAACATCGAAAACGTCGTCGCATCTACCGGTATTGGCCAGGAACTCGACCTCCAGAGTGTGGCGATGGATCTCGAGGGTGCTGATTACGATCCGGAACAGTTCCCCGGACTCGTCTACCGCACACAGGAGCCGAAATCGGCCGCACTCATCTTCAGATCAGGGAAGATCGTCTGTACTGGGGCCAAATCCACCGATGACGTACATGAGAGCTTGCAAATCGTCTTCGACAAGCTCCGGGAGCTGAACATCAATGTCGATGAGGATCCCGAAATCGTCGTACAGAACATCGTCACGAGCGCTGACCTCGGCGTGAACCTCAACCTCAACGCGATCGCTATCGGACTTGGACTCGAGCACATCGAGTACGAGCCAGAACAGTTCCCAGGTCTCGTGTACCGCCTCGATGAGCCGAAGGTCGTCGCACTACTATTCGGGAGCGGCAAGCTGGTCATCACCGGCGGCAAGCAACCAGTCGATGCCGAGCATGCGGTCGACAAGATCGTCTCGCGGCTGGACGAGCTCGGACTGCTCGGCTAGACGCCCGCTGGCTGTAGCTCTGGATACAGCGTCTCGACCAGCCAGACGGTTACATGGACCTCGATGACCGCGGCCACCGCGAGGGCCGCCCATGCCACGAGGAGCAACAGCCCGATACGCCGTCGATCGCCTGGATCGAGGAAGCGATCCCGTCGATCCCGGAGCCGCAGGACGAAGCGGTGCACGAGCCTGAACGTCACCGCTGATGCGACGAAGAAGGCTGAGAGTTCGAGGATGCCATGGGGGACGATGGCGACGATGACGAAGCCCAGGCTCATTTCCTGAATCGCTGGAGCCACGATATAGCCCACGACGACGCCGTTGAACAGCAAAATGAGGATGCTCAGCAACCCGAAGCTAAACACACCCAGCAGCGCGAGCGCGAACACGATGGTGTTGTTCAGCAGGAGCGTGATGGTCGTGATCTCCTCGGGGAAGGCCTCCCCGATCTCCCCCAAACCGAGTGCAGCGAAGAGGTCGATATCGAGGACTATGAGCCCAGCCCCGACGATGGAGCCGAGGATGAACAGGACCACTGAGAGCTTGAAGTACGGCCAGTGTGACCTCCAGGCGGTCTTCAACTCGTCGAGGAGCGTTCCTGACGCAGTCATTCCCTCGCGTGTACCGCGAGCGTGGCAATAAATGGCCGCTCGTTAGTAGCGCGAGTGCGCTGACTATATTGGTCGTGCCTTGGTAGCACGTCGAATATGGAGACGCTGGGCATCCTCGGCGGCGACATGGTCCGTCCGGACCACCGCATCGTCACTCGCGATATCATCGTCGATGTCGATGTCGGGACCATCGAGGACATCGTCGAACCGGGGGCGGCCTCGGATGTTGACCGAGCGATCGACGCCGAGGGTGGACTGGTGATCCCCGGCCTCGTCAACGCACATACCCACGTCGCGATGACGCTCCTTCGAGGATACGCCGACGATAAGACCCTCCATGCTTGGCTTGAGGAGGACATCTTCCCGGTCGAAGCCGAGTTGACCGCCGAGGATGTGGCTGCTGCGGCTCGACTCGGCATGCT
>CAZXER010000004.1:43604-83710 GCA_964639975.1 uncultured Halobacteriales archaeon
TCGAAGCCGAGTTGACCGCCGAGGATGTGGCTGCTGCGGCTCGACTCGGCATGCTCGAGATGATCAAGGGTGGGACCACGACGTTCTGCGATATGTACTTCCATGAGGATGCGATCGCGGACGTGGCCCTCGAGAGTGGGCTTCGCTGTCTGCTCGGCCATGGGATCATCACCCTCGGGAAGGACGAGGCAGGCATCGACGACGAACTCGAGACCGCCACAGCGTTCATCGAAGACTATGCGGGCCGCGGGGACGGCCGGATACAGACCGCGTTGATGCCGCATGCGATCAGGACGGTCGATCCATCCACGCTTGAGCGGGTCGCGGCTCGTGCGGCAGATCTCGATGTTCCGATCCACCTTCACTGTAGTGAGACCATGGATGATATCGAGGCGGTGGTCGACCGGGATGGACACCGGCCCGTCGAGACCGCTCAAAACGCTGGCATTTTCGATCAAAACGCGTTCCTCGCCCATGGCGTCCATCTCGATACTGACGAACTCGTTGGCTTGGCCGAGGCCGAGGTTGGTATCGCCCATTGCCCGACGGCGAACCTCAAGCTCGCCAGCGGCATCGCCCCGATCGTCGAGGCCATGGACGCCGGTGTCACCGTCGGGATCGGCACCGACGGCCCGGCATCGAACAACGATCTGGACATGCTCGAAGAGCTCCGACTGGCCGCGTTGCTCGCCAAGGTTGAACGCGATGACGCCACCGCACTCCCCGCTGAGGCAGCTTTCGACGCGGCGACGGCCGCAGGCGCCTCGCTCCTTGGATTCAACACTGGACGCCTGGAGGTCGGCGCACCGGCGGACATCGCGGTCGTGGATATGCAAGCGCCTCATTTCACGCCCGCGCACGACCTACTGAGCCATCTCGTCTACGTCGCCTCCCGTGGTGATGTCCGTCACACCATCGGTGCGGGTGAGGTCCTCATGCGCGACCGCGAGGTCATCCCGTTCGATGAGGAACAGGTTCGAACAGCCGCTTCGTCGCATGCTGCTGCGGTGACCGAGCGCGCCAGGTGAACGTCGGTACCGTTTTGGCTCGCGTACTCCGAACGGTAGACATGAGTTCGAGTGCACCGACGGTCAGCGAGCAGGTCGACGATGTTGAGACGCTCCAGCAGGCGGGCGAGCAGAAACTGTCCTGGGCTCGTCAGTACATGCCGATCCTTGCGCAGCTGAACGAATCCTTCGAGGAGAACCGCCCATTCGAGGACGAGCGCGTGGCGATGGCGATGCACGTCGAGGCGAAGACCGGGGTGTTGGTTGAGTTGCTCAGAAACGGCGGCGCCGAGGTCGCCCTGACCGGGTGCAACCCGCTATCCACCCATGACGACGTCAGCGTGGCGCTCGATCAACAGGAGGGGATCACGAGCTATGCCTATCGGGGTGTCGATGAGGACGACTACTACGCTGCCATCGATGGGGTCTTGGATCATACCCCGACGATCACGGTCGACGACGGTGGCGACCTGATCTTTCGAATCCACGAACACCAGCGCGAGTTACTCACCGACATCCGGGGTGGATGCGAGGAGACGACCACCGGGGTCAACCGACTGCGCCTGATGGACGACGATGGAGCGCTCGAGTATCCGGTCTTCGCCGTGAACGATACGCCGATGAAACGACTCTTCGACAACGTCCATGGCACCGGCGAAGCCTCGCTGGCCAGCATGGCGATGACCACGAACGTCTCGTGGGCGGGACGGACCGTCGTCGTCGCTGGGTTTGGCTACTGTGGCAAGGGGGTCGCCCGCAAGGCGTCCGGACAGAACGCGCGCGTCATCGTCACCGAGGTCGATCCCCGCAAGGCGCTCGAGGCACACATGGAGGGCTTCGAGGTGATGCCCATGGACGAGGCCGCAACAGAGGGCGAGGTGTTCATCACGACCACCGGTAACCGGGATGTGCTCACCGAGCGTCACTTCGACGTGATGTCAGATGGGGCGATACTCGCCAACGCCGGTCACTTCGATGTGGAGATCGACCTGGAGTATCTCAGGGAGATCGCCGTCGATGCAAGGGAGGCTCGAGAGGGGATAACGGCCTATGAGCTGCCCGATGGCCGTCGCATCAACGTCCTCGCAGAGGGTAGGTTGGTGAACCTCGCCACGCCGATCGCCCTGGGTCATCCCATCGGGGTGATGGATCAGAGCTTCGGGATCCAGGCTGTCTGCGTGCGAGAACTCGTCGAACGAGCTGACGAGTATGCAGGCGGTGTCCATGCGGTACCGGACTCCCTCGATCGTGAGGTAGCCGATATCAAGCTCACCGCTGAAGGCATCGGCTACGATGAATTGAGCGAGGCCCAACACGAGTACCTACAAAGCTGGGCTCACGGGACCTGAACGCCGGGTAAATGGTCGTTTTACGTTAAGCAATCTATTTTATAGCAAATCGCATAGCTCGAGGTACGTAACGATGGTTTCCGTCGATCCATTGGTTCGACCGAGAGCGTATTTTGCCAATAGCGACGGTATCCTTGGCCACGGTAGCCTGGTATTCTTTGGCTACTTCATCGGGATATTGGTCCTGTTTTGGGTCACCTTGGAATGGATTCTCGCCCGGGTCGCGAACGCGCCAGGTGGGGTCCGAGGTGAACTCTTGAAGGAGCTCGTATCGGTCGGGTTCTTCACCCTCGTCATCATGGTGATCGTCTGGTTGTTGGTCGCTGCAGTCATGCATATCATCGGTGGGATAGGGACCAACGGTAGCTTCCTTGACGCCCTCGGTCTCGCCGGTTGGTCCTATGCTCCTGAACTCATCGCGATACCGATTCAAGGTGGCCTCATCTGGACGGAGATTCGAGATGTCACGTTCGATGCCACGACCCCTGCTGCGTTCGCCCGAGACGTCGAGAGTTTCCAGGCCGGGGCAGATATTACCATAGCGTGGGTCGTGATGCTCGGGGTCATCGTCTGGAGCGTGTTCATCCTCGCTCGTGGTATCCAGGGCACCCACGATGCCGAACCAGCAGCCGCCTGGACGGCGGCGATCATCGTCGGTATCGGCTCGTTGTTTTTGAGCTTGCTCGGGATGGGCCCCGCTTGATGCGCTGGTCGAGGCGCTAGTTCTATTGCCGGTGACGCGATAGCTCCGAGTTGATGTCTGCGAAGGGGGATCGTCGTGAACGAGAGCTGGTGAATCTGTTGGATGACGCGGGATTCGCCGTCGTGCGCTCACCTGCAAGCGGTAGTGGCACCGGTCGCGCACAACCGGATCTGCTTGCAGGCGACGGCGAGCAGTTCTATGCAATCGAAGCCAAGTCCTCAAGCGGCGATCCGATCTACCTCAGCGGCGAGGAGCTCGAGGCGCTGTTGTACTTTTCACAGAGCTTCGGGGCCCGTCCCCGTGTCGGCGTGCGATTCGACCGGGAGGATTGGTACTTCTTCCACCCCGGCGAGCTCTATCGAACTGATGGGGGAAATTACCGGGTCAAACGGTCGACGGCGATCGATGATGGCGAGTCGCTCGAGGCGCTAATCGGGTAACGAAGCCGTGTCGAAGTCCTTATTCGAGGCCAGTCGGTAGCGGATATCATGGAAATCGAGCGGGCCCGGGTCGTCGAGATAGTCGCCTCCTTCTCAGCGGTCGTGCTGATGATCGGTATTCTCGCCCTCATCGGACAGCAATACACCACCAATGGGGAGTTCGGCGAATCTGGCGGGTTGATGCTCGTGGTTGCAATCTTGCTGTTCGTCCTGATGATGGGTGTCATCGGCTACGTGCTGGCGTTCACGATCACCACTCAAGAGGCAGAAGCTGCGGTCACAGACTAGTTGGACAGTTCCTCGAGGCGTTCGTCGTAATACTCCAGTGGATGGTCAATCCGCGCACAGAGCTCGTCTTTGTTGACACAATCCCCGTAGGCAACCATCGTTTCACACGTCCCTGGTGGGAACTGCGTGGGTCCCTCATCACCACCGACCGCCTCGGCCATCGCGACGAGATCCTCCGAGACGGGCTCTTCGATGACGTGATTCAACGCCTCAGGTGCGAGCCCGAGGCTGGTAAGAAACGAAGCCAGCGCGTAGCGTGAGGAGGGCGAGAGCTCCTCTCCGGCCTCGGTCCGCTCGACGAGGTTCGTCATGCACGGCGGGAACGCCGCTGGATCGACGACCGGAAACTCGGTTGGGAGCTTGATCGTACCGATGGCGGCGGTGATCTCCTCGACCGCATCACCGAGCCGCTCGGCGATACCCTCGGGGACGACAAGCGGCAGATCACGACCGACACGCAACCGAACGGCCGCCTCGAGCAGGCGGGGAAACTCCTGCTCGGTGATCGGAACCAGGCCGTTGTGCAGGTGGCGGTTGACGAGACCCCATCGCTCGTCATCGAGCTCGCCTATCACCGATAGGTAGTCGATGACATCGAGCAAGAACCCATCCTCAGTGGCCTGTGCATCGATGTCGAACTCGTCGAATATCGCCGCATGATCCATTCCCTCGTCCTCGCCTCGGTGTCGTTGCAGGTCGTCCTGAAACCGCTCAGCAGCCGTTCGTCCCTCGGCCTGGACATACCGGTTCGTCACCCGTCTGTCGTCGACCAGCGAGACGAGAATCCGTGCAATCGGGTACGAGAGCAACTCGACCTCGTTGTCCCGACGCATCTCGCCGACGGTCTCACCTGAGAGTGCCCGGTTGATGCGTTCGAGTGCCCGGTCGACGGCCGCAGATCGACCCTCTTCGCCGAGGATGGCCTCCAGTGAGGAGCCGCTTTCTGTCACCGCCTCCCTGGCGGCCTCGAGGAACGGATACCGGGCGAGGGTGGGGTCCATGTACCGTAATTTGCCTAACTGGTCCACCGTGAATAAACCATCTGGAAGCATGGACGGACAGCTACAAGCCACCCGTGGCCATATCCGTCAGGTACATGGGATATTTCGCGTTCCCCTGTCCTGGCTGTGGCAGCGGGGGTGCTATTCACGACTCCGACTGCGGCTTCGGTGACCGAAGCCGGTCGGCGGTCGAGCAGGCGTATATCGATATCATGGCGACCCTCGGCGATCGCCCGCGAGATGAAGCACAGCTCAAGATGGATGTCGTGGACTGGACGGGCCTGCACACAGCGGCGTTGGGACGACTCCGCCGGGAGGGGCGGGTCAGAACCGACGACGATGGATCCCTCGAAATCGCGCCAGCGGCGGTCCAAGCCGAACGGCTCATCGAGCCGACCGTCGAGCCGATTCGCACCGTCAACGAGCATGGCAGCGTGCCAGGCTGTCACGATAACGCGATCTTCGCGATGATCGCCTGGTACGAGATGGTCGGTCTCTCCTGGGAGGAAACCCGCGAACGTGTCATCACCTGGCTCCACGAGAGCGATACGTGGGCTCGTGGTGGGTTCGACGAATCGTCCCCGGGCGAGCTCGTCGATAACAAACGACACGTCTACGAGCAGGGGTACGGCTGGCGTGAGAAGGCCGAGGCCGCCAAGCGAGTCATCGAACGCGAGCTGACCCTGTGAGCACTCGATTCGACGGAATTACTGGAGAGCAACCAGCGCCGTCAGTCGCTTTGGATCCGCGGTGCCAGCATGTACGTCACCTGGCCGCGTCCCTCAGCGTACGGGAAAGTGAACTTCACCGGGTACTCCTCGCCGAGGCGGATCTGCACCTCGGTATCGCGGGGGATCGCCTTGTTGATATCGCGGAGGTAGTCGAGGCTGAACAGCGATGAGGCCTTGCCTGCCTCGAGCTCGATGAGCTCTTCGCGTCCAAGTTCGAGATGGATATCGTCGGTATCGCCGCGGGCGTCGACATAGAACACCTCTCTGTCGGGATCGACACCAAACTCGACGTGGTCGGAGACCATATCGGCCGCCGTGATGGCTCGATTCAGGTCGCGACCCTCGAGGACGATCGTCGCGGGCAGATCGAGGTCGGGGATATCTGGTTCCTCCCGGATCGAGTCAGGGTCGATCAGGGCCATCGTCGCCTCGAGACCATCCATCCGCAGACGGATCTTGTGGACCTCTTCGTCGAGCTCGAGGTCGATGAGCGTCCCACTGTCGGCCATCCCGGCCAGATCATCGAGCCGTTCGATATCGATACCGAGGATCTCACCATCTGCCTCGTAGGCCTCGAACGCGGAAGCATCGAGCCCAAGATCGACCATCCCGACGTTGGCCGGATCGACCGCGCGGATCTCTAGTCTGTCCTCGTCGAGGTGGATCTTGCACTCGTCGACGAGTACACTCACTGAGTCGAGTGTACTTCGCAACGTCTCCGCACCGACGATTGCTGTAAACATACGCTTTCCCACAGGGTGACGTGGCATAAAACAATTGAAAGCGGCCGGGGCGACACGTCCAAGGCGTTGGCGTTGCTACCGATCGGCAACGAATGGCCAAACGGGACACGTGGGCCCGACGAGCCCACGACGCGGGCTATCGAAGCCGGGCTGCCTTCAAACTTCGACAGCTCGATGAGGAGTTCGATCTGCTCGAACGGGGAGACACCGTCATCGATCTCGGCGGCGCCCCCGGTGGGTGGCTGCAGGTCGCTGCAGAGGCGGTTGGTGGCGAGGGCCACGTCATCGGCGTCGATCGACGCCATATCGAGCCCGTGACTGACGCCAACGCTCGGGTGGATACCATCCAGGGTGATCTGACCGAGTCTGCGACGATCGACCGCCTCAGGGAGGTCATCGAGGCCGAGGCAGACCTCGTGCTCAGCGATATGGCTCCCAACATGAGTGGTGACTACGACCTCGATCACGCGCGCTCGATCCATCTGGCCCAGATCGCTGACGAGGTGGCAGAGACCCTCCTCGCTACCGGTGGGACCCTCGTGATCAAGGTGTTCGACGGACGCGACCTCGAGTCGCTCCGAGGGGATCTCGAGGAGCGCTTTCGCTATGTGGCCACGGCTCGTCCACCGGCGTCGCGTGATGCCTCCTCCGAGGTCTACCTCATCTGTGAAGGACATCTCACTGCGCCGGTTACGGTCGGCGACCAGCTCACCGTCGAGATCGAAGCCATCGGCGATGAGGGCGATGGCATCGCCACGGTTGGCTCGTTCACGCTGTTCGTACCGGACACCGAGGTGGGAGAGACAGTCGAGGTCGAGGTCACCGACATCAAACCCAACTTCGGCTTCGCGACGCTGATGGAGTGAGCGAGCGCCGCCCTTACATAGCACCGCTGCCCTCTAGTCGAACCGACAAGACTGTGACGCAAACGCAGCGCTTTTGCCCCACCTGTGGGGCGCCGACATCGGACGATCCCCTCGGAGAGCGCGGGCTGTGTCGATCGTGTTACCTCGAGGAGCACGCGTTACTCCGGACACCCGATCGTCTCACCATCCCACGCTGTGGCAACTGTGGCTCGATTGAGCGAGACGGGGAGTGGGTCGACAACGATGACGACCGTGTCGAGATCGCGTTGACGGCGGTCACGGAGTTCATCGAGGTGCTCGAAGGGGTCGACGATCTCACCTGGGAGGCTCGGACGGAGTCCATCGACGAGGATACCCTCCTCGTGACGGGTATCTTCGATATCGAGTTCGACGGGGGATGGGAGCGGCGCGAACGAGCGATCGAGGTGGCCTTCGAGCGGACCATCTGTCGTCGCTGTTCCCGCATCGCTGGGGATGATTACGGTGCGATCGTCCAACTTCGAGCAACCGATCGGACCCCCGCAGCAGCCGAGATTTCACGGGCTCGTGAGATTGCTGCCGGGGTCCTCGATACTCGAGTGGACGCGGGTGACAGGAACTCGTTTCTCACCGACGCCATCGAACGTGAGGAAGGCCTCGATCTCCGGTTGTCGACGCCTCGATTGGGTGATCAACTCGCCACGGCACTGAAACGCGATCTCGGGGGAACGCTCGATTCATCGCGCACCCTCGTCACGACAGACAGCGATGGTCGAGAGGTCTATCGGGTCACGTTCACCCTCAGGCTCGGGCCGTATCGCCGAGGCGATATCCTCTCGACAGATGACGGCGTGTTGCTCGTCGAAAGCGGGACGCAAGGACTTCGTGTCCTGGATCTGCACAGTGGCGAGCGACGAACGATCGAGGCAGAGGACCTCGAGGCCACCCGGGTGGCGAGCCGTGATGAGGCTAACGAGGCAACCGTCGTCGCTCGCCTCGACGACCGGGCCGTGCAGGTGCTCCATCCAGATACGCACGAGGCGGTGACGGTCTCGTACTTCGACGGGATCGATATCGAGATCGAGACGGTCGAGGCTATCGACATCGAGGGGCAACTCTACCTCCTTCCCGACGATGATGGATGATGGACTGGCAGCCATAATCGAACGACAGCGAGCTGATCAGGCGATTCCGGCGCTGAAGTCAGCAGGTATCTACGACGAACGTCGCCGAATCGAGCCCATCGACGACGACCAGCTGGCAATCCCGGTGACCGCATCTCGTACCCTCCCTGAGATCGACCGCTTCGAGCCGGGGCTCGCGACGCAACGCCGCTGTCGCACACTGGCTGACCATCTCCGTGCTCGAGGCTGGCGCGAGGACGAGCTCGAGCAGGTACCGACCTCGTACGCCCGCATCGGTGATATCGTGGTCGTCCAGGGTGACCTACCTGCGAGAGCCTCTGAAGTCGGTGAGGCCCTGTTGGATCTGCATGGCGACTGCGAGGTGGTACTCCAGCTCGACGAGATCGAAGGAGGCCACCGGCGTCCAACCGTGTCTCACGTCGCTGGATCCAACCGGACGGAGACGATTCATCGGGAACACGGGATCAGATACGCACTCGACTTACGGGAGGTCATGTTCAGCCCTGGCAACCAACACGAGCGGACCCGGATGCGATCGGTGGTCTCCCCCTCCGAACGGGTGGTCGACCTGTGTGCTGGGATTGGCTACTTCACCCTCCCGATGGCTACAGCTGGGGCCCAGGTCGTCGCAATCGAGCGCAATCCAGCCTCGTACCGCTGGCTCTCACGCAATATCACTACTAACGATCTCGATGACCGGATCACACCGGTCTGTGGCGATTGCCGAGGGAGTACTGTCTCAGCAGATCGAGCGGTTATCGGCCATCTACCAGTCCACGATTGCCGAGACGATCCCACCCGATTTGGCGGAGGCTATCTGGACGCCGCGCTCGATGCTGTCGACAGGGGTTGGCTCCACGTTCATGGGATCGCGTGGGCTGGTGAGCACTCCCAGGCGGAGACTGCGCTAGCGGCCAGACTTGAACGACGAGACGTTGATATTCGCGAAGCAGAGATACGACGAGTCAAGGGATTGGCCCCTCGGATGGATCACGTCGTGATCGATGTCGATATCGCCCAACCGTAGTACCGGTGGGCAGCACCTATAAACCGATTCGACCAATAATGCCTCATATGAGTCGACAACAACTCATCGCGTTGATCTTCACGTTCTTCATGGTCTCCTCGATGGTCGCGTACGGCGCCCTCTCGATTTAGCGCTGTCAGCCGAGGCAGGTTCGCCAGGAGGTTCTATGGAGCCGGTTCACCGTTGGTCTCGAACCGTCTCGGCTCCGCTACGAAACGACGAATCCGCCTGTTCTGCGCTACGAACGGGACGGCGAGGGGCAACTCAGCTCTCGACACACCCTGTGACTATCGTCCAAACGCGGGGGAGCGATCAATCCGAGTTGATCTCTTTGAACTGCTTGAGGAGATCCTCGGTGGACTCGCCGGTCTCGTACTCGAGTGAGCCGTGATAGAGGGTTCGTTCGTCATCGAAATCCGTATCGACGGCTGCGGCTTTCTGTTCACGGCGCTCGTGTTCGTCTTCGTCATACGCTCCCATAGACATGGGTTCTCACCGCTATTGTAGATGTGAGAATATTATAACTGTGTCGGTGGGTATCATACCACAACCATGTCGACCGTTGTCGCAGATCTTCATATCCATACCTCTCGATCTGACGGTGAGGTTGCCCCATCGTCCCTTCCCGCGATCGCTGCAGCAGCCGGGCTCGAGGCTGTGGCGATCACCGACCACGATCGCCTTCCGCCGTGGCCGGAACCATCCCGCGATATCGAGGGTATCACCGTCCTCTCGGGGATCGAGCTCCGGGTCGATGCTGGGGACATCGGTCGCCTCGACCTCCTCGGCTTCGGCGTGCAGCCAACAGAGGAGCTTGCAGCGACCGTCTCAGAGCTCCAGGATAATCGGCTCGAACGGGCCCGTCGGATGATCGCTAACCTCGAGCACGAGTTAGAGCTCACCCTCGATATCGAGATCACCGAGGGCATCGGTCGACCCCATCTTGCGGACGCCGTGAGTGACGTGACCGAACTCTCCACACAGGCGGTGTTCGAACACTACATCGGCGATGGTGGTCCCTGTTACGTCCCTCGACAGATACCCTCATTTGAGACCGGACGCCGTCTCTTATCCACCGCCTGCGAAGCGGTCGTCCTTGCACATCCCCTCAGGTACGACGATCCCGCCACAGCGCTATCGCTCACTGCAGAATTCGATGGTGTCGAGATTCACTATCCCTACTCGGATACGGTCGGACGTGAGGTACTCACCGATTATCTCGAGGATGACTCGCTCATCTATACCGGCGGAAGCGATGCCCACACGATCGATGCCATCGGTCGCTGTGGCCTGGATGAATCTGAGTATGCTGCCACCGCATCGAGGCTAGGCGTCCCGATGGATTGATTGAGAGGCGGCACTGCCCGTTACGCATGCGGTGTCACGAGTGCAACGAGACTGCTGCGTACGCACCTCAACACGATGGCGTTCGCGTCGGCTTGTGCGAGACCCACATGCAAGAGTACATGGCCTCTCTGGAACGTTCGCTCTCGAGTGAGGCGATTGCGCTCGATCGATAGCACTCGACTAACGGTGTGGATGTACGGACAGTAACGGTCGGCTACTGAGACGTGTCAGTCTCGGCTCGCATCCACATCGATCGCGTCGACCGGGCACACGTCCACACAGAGCATACAGTCGATACAGGCGGGTTCGTCGGCTGGATCTGCCTTCCGGTCGCTCTCAGGGTGGCCTGGCGTGTCTACCCACTCGAAGACATCGACCGGACAGTGTTCGAGGCAGTCGCCTGAGCCATCACAGATGTCAAAATCAACAGCCACGTGCGTCCCGTGAATACCGAGGGTCTCGGGCTCATCGACCGGTCCCCACACGTCATGTCCCTCGTGGCTTCCAACTCGGTCCCGGATTTGGTGGAAGTCCGGATCGATTGCCATACCTACCCTCCGGTGACGGACTGCCGAAAACCTTCGGACTCAGCGCGGGTCTTCCCTGCTAACCGGGACCGTACCGAGTCATTGCATCCTCCATCTCCTACTCCGCAGGACAACTTGGTCCGGTCGATTATCTGCTATTACCTGCGGTTTCATTCCTGACAGAAACTTACCTCGCACCGGTGGGATCCGATCACTCGAAGGCGGCGATCCCCGTCAGGTCCTCACCGAGGATGAGGGTGTGGATATCATGCGTTCCCTCGTAGGTGTAGACGGTCTCCATGTTGGCCATGTGGCGAATCGGTGAATAATCAAGGGTGATCCCGTTCCCACCGAGCATCTCACGGGCGATACGCGACTGATCGCGGGCCATGCGAACGTTGTGTCGCTTGGCCATAGACACGTGCTGTGGTCGCAAGGAACCTCGCTCTTTGAGCTCGGCCAGACGGTACGCGAGCAACTGGCTGGTCGTGATCTGGGTGGCCATCTCAGCGAGCTTGTCCTGCTGGAGCTGGAACCCGGCGATCGGTTGGTCGAATTGCTCGCGATCGAGTGCATACGATCTGGCGGTCTCGAAACAGTCTCTGGCGGCGCCCACGGCGCCCCAGGCGATGCCGTATCTGGCCTGGGTCAGACACGAAAGCGGTCCCTTCATGCCAGTCACTCCGGGGAGCACCTGGTCTTCGGGGACCCACACGTCGGTCAGCCCGATCTCACCGGTACTCGAGGCGCGAAGTGAGAGCTTGCCGGTCAACTCGTTCGTCGACAGACCATCTCGCTCCGTCTCGACGAGGAAGCCCCTGACCTGGTTGTCATCGTCGGAGCGATTGCGGGCCCAGATCACGCAAACATCAGCAATCGGTGCGTTCGTGATCCAGGTCTTGGCGCCGTTGATGCGGTAGCCATCGCCATCGAGTTCCGCAGACGTTTCCATCCCGGACGGGTTCGAGCCATGGTTCGGTTCGGTGAGGCCGAAGCACCCGATAGCCTCGCCACTCGCCAGTCTCGGAAGCCATCGGTCTCGCTGCTGGTCCGACCCGTAGGTATGTATCGGGTACATCACGAGGGCACCCTGGACCGATGCCATCGAGCGGAGACCGGAGTCACCCGCCTCAAGCTCCTGCATGAGGACCCCATACCCCGTCTCGGAGATGTTCGGTAGATCGTACCCGTCGAGATTGGACCCGTAGAAGCCGAGGTCACCCATCTCCTCGATCAATTCGGTCGGGAACGTACCCGCCTCGTAGTGTTCGGCAATCGTCGGACGAACCTTGTCCTCAACGAACGATCGGGCGGTATCGCGAATCATCCGTTCTTCGCGATCGAGATCCGCCTCGAGGTCGACGTAGTCGAGCATATGCTTCGAATCGGGTCGGCGGCCACATATAGCCCCCGTAACGGGTGCGCTTTGACTCTACACGTACCTGCGTACCTCGACCCGCCTCAAGGCCCACGTTGTGAGACCGTCCATGCGCTCTCTCATGTCTCGATCGATCGCAGGAAATTCTCGAAGACCAGCTTGGATTGACCGGCGGCCCGGTACGTCTCCTCGGTGATGCTCGCCAACGCCTCGGCCATCCGGTCTGCATCGAGGTCGTCCTTCGCCTCGGTGACCTTCCGAGCCGTCGTCATGTCGTACTCAGGGTGGAACTGTACGCCCCAGTAGCTGTCGCCGGCAAACGCTTGGATCGAGATATCGGTCTCGGCGACTACCTCTGCATCAGCTGGGACGCGTGTCACTTCATCAGAATGTGTCTGAAACGCGGTGAACTCCGGTTCGATGCCGTCGAACAGCAGTGAGCTGCCGTCGTGGCGGACCTGACGGTATCCGATCTCGTACTCGCCCATCGGGCTGACCTCTCCGCCGAGGGCATCAGCAACCAGTTGATGACCCCAACAGACACCGAGGATCGGGGTGCCGTCTTTGACGGCCTGTCTGGTCCATTCACGAGTCTGTTCGATCCACGGTTCCTCCCAGTAGACCGACGCTCGAGAGCCGGTGATAACCGCGCCATCGACATCTGGGGTATCGGGGATGTCTCCCTCGCTGACAACGTACTCGACGATCGATGCGTCGAGCTCGCGAACGAAGTTCCGTCTGGTATCGACCGCATCATAACTCGCGTTGATGAGGGCGATCCTCGGTCGGTCCATCACTGCGTGGTTGCGCGTAGGCGGTCAAAGATGTGACGACCTACCCGACATCACGCTTCGACTGATTGACGAAGCAACTCGGGGAGTCGGTCGATCAGTTCGTCCAACTGGTCGACCTCCGGACCGCCACCTTCAGCGAAGTCGGCTGGACCTCCCCCGCCACCTCCGACGATAGCCGCGAGCTCACGGACCACATCACCTGCATTGATTGTCGAGCCCTCGGGGGTCGAGACGACGATGTGGGCACCACTCCCGGTATCCCCGACGGCGATCCCGACGGCCCCCTGGTCTGCAATCGCGTTGGCCGTCGCTCTGAGCTCATCCTGGCTTGCATCCAACCGGCTGACCTGAACCGCTTCCCCGTCGATGTCGATCGAGTCGCTCTCACCACCCGCGCTGGCACGAAGCGCCGCCACCTCCTCGGAGAGCTCGTCGATACGCTTACCACGTTCTTTCCACTCGTCGAAGAAGCGCTTGGCCGTCTCAGGCACCTCGGTTGGACTAACGTCTAGGGTATCAGCCGTCTCCTGAAGGAGGTCCATGCGCTCTTGCATCCGATCGATGGCGGCGGACCCTGCAGAGAAGATGAGGCGTTCGACGCCGTCTTGGACCCGCTCGGTTCGGTTGATGGAGATGAGACCGATGTCCCCGGTTCGATGGACGTGTGTGCCGCCACAGGCCTGCACATCGTCTCCGACCTCGATGATCCTGATATGTTCGCCAGGTGGGATCCCCCCCTGGTACAGGTCGAAGCCGTACTCGGCTTCAGCATCGTGTCTGTCGGGCCAGGATTGGCGAACCCGGAGGTTCTCCCGGACGGTCTCGTTGGCACGCTGTTCGATGGCCTTGAGGGTCTCGCGATCGATGCGTTCGTAGTGGCTGAGGTCGATCCGAGACGACTCGACTCCCTTGCTGGCACCTGCTTGATGGATGTGGTCGCCGAGTTCCGTCCGCGCGGCATCGATGAGGACGTGCGTGGCCGTGTGGTTTCGCATGAGCTGTCTCCGACGCGTGCTATCGATGCGGCCGTTGACGATGGCCCCTTTCTCCAGTTCGCCATCGGTCCGATGGAGGATGACCCCATCGTTGGACTGGACGTCATCGACGCGAACGGTGGTATCCTCGGTCGAGAGCGACCCATGGTCAGCCGGTTGGCCACCTCCCTCCGGGTAGAATAACGTCTGATCGAGGACGATATCGTAGCCATCCTCGCGCTCGAAGACGTCGAGGACTACCGCCTCGAAGCGCATCCGCTCTTGATCGTCGTAGAAGAGACGCTCGGTATCGGGGAGATCTGGGACTCGTTCGGCCGTTACCTCCTCGGTGCTTACCTCCTCTGCCTCGTGTCGAGCCGCGACCCGGGCGAAGAACTCATCTGGTACCTCGACCTCCACACCGCGCTCGGCGGCGATCTCTTGGACTGTGTCGGGTTGGATCCCGTGTGAATCGTACAGTTCGATGAGCTCTGAGGCCGGGATGGCCTCGCCGTGCTCGCCGTAGCGCTCGGCCAGCTGTTCGACACGACGGCGCCCGCGTTCGAGGGTCTCATCGTACTTCTCGACCTCCGATTGGACCATCGCTCGGATCGTAGAGCGGTCGTGATACCCAAGGCGCTTGGCCTGTCTGTCGACGAGGTCGACGATGGGTATCGATAGCCTCACCGCATCCGCGAGCCTGACGGTGCGACGCAGCACCATCCGGGCCAGATAGCCGTCACCGACATTGCTCGGGACGATCCCGTCTCCGAACATGTACGCGAGCGCTCGCGTGTGATCCGCGATCGCATACACCCGTTCCAGCGGTGCCTGGAGCTCGCTGAGGCGTTCCGGTGTGGTGTCGAGCTCCTCAGCGATGTCTGCTCTCGCCGTCTCGACATCCTCGACGTCCTCGTAGTCCAGGCCCCCGGCCAGTCTGGCAGCCTCGTCGAGGAGGGTCCGTTCGTCCTCGGCGATCTCGAACTCGATGTCGTCGAGCATCTCCTCGATGAGATCCGGATAGATCGCCTCGTAGATCGTCGGCGTCCCCTGGGAGACCCAGACCCATCGCTCGAGTCCGTAGCCCGTGTCGACGATGTACGTGTCCATCTCGCTGTAGCGATTGCCGTCTTTGAGCTCGTGCTCGCCATCGGGGTCCTGCTCGAGCGACATGAACACGAGTGTCGCCAGCTCGACACCCTCGTAGATGACCTCGAGCGCAGGTCCGGCGTTCCCGCCGCCGACCCACGGATCCTCGATGTAGGTGATGGCCTCGAGATCGATCCCGAGATGGTCGAAGAACTCGTCGCAATACCGCACCGTGCCGTCCTTCCAGTACACCTCGCCCTGATACGCGTACTGGTCGGGGTCCTCGAGGTCTTCCCGGGCGTTAAACGCGTGATGGGCCATCATCTCGAAGGCCATCGTATGCCGACCCGTCTTGCCGACGTTGTCGATATCCTGCATCCGGATACACGGCTGGGAAATCGTGAGCGGGTTCGCCGGCGGTGGTGTCGTCCCGCTGGTCACGAGCGGTTGAAAGTCGTAGATAGAGGCCTGCGTGAGCAGCACGTCGTCGCGCCATCGGCTCGCTGCCACTGGATATGGCTCGATCCGTCCGTGATCGTGGTCCTCGAAGAACGAGAGGAACGCCTCGCGCATCTCCTCGAGCGTATAGGACTCGTCGAGGCCGGGATCGCCGATGAACGTGTACGGCGCACACGGCGGTTCGCCACAGGTCTCCCGTGTGTCATCCCGAGACCAGAAGTGGCGACCACACTCGTCGCATTCGAGGCGAGTGAACCCCTCTTCCTCGAAGTATGCCAACCGATACGCCTCAGCGTCGAGCGCCATTCGTACCACGACCTTTGGTCCCAGATTGGGTAAAACAGTTCCGTCCCCGGTTCGTTACCGTTATTCGGCTGTGACGTCCCCGCCTTCCCGGGCGAGGACGGCCAATAGCGCCTCGAGTTGCAACTGTTCGTTGGCGCCCTCGGTGATGCGGTAATCCACTTCACCGAGATGTTCGAGCAATCCGACGGCAGCGTCGTCGGAGAGCCCAAGATCCCAGACCGATCGATGCAGTTGATCGACGACGTCATCGGCGGCGATGGCTTGCTTGACGAGCAGGTCCTCGAGGATGCCTCTGGCGGCCAGGAACTCCCCCTGGGCCGCTCGTTGGACCATCTCTCGCACCTCCTCTGGTCGAGCCGTGGCCGTGATCTGATAGACGGCCTCCTCGTCGACGACGCCCTCCAGGACGGCGGCCGCCTGCAGGGCGTTGATGGCCCGTCGCATGTCGCCATCCGCGACGTAGGCAATGGCGTCCAGTCCACCATCACCGAACTCGATATTCTGTGACTCGGCGATCTCCGTGACGACGCGTTTGACCGCGGATTCGGAAAGCGGCTGGAAGCGAAATACGGCGCAGCGAGACTGGATCGGGTCGATGATCTTGCTCGAGTAGTTACACGAGAGGATAAATCGCGTCTGTCCGGAGAACTGCTCCATGGTGCGCCGAAGCGCGGATTGGGCGTCGTCGGTGAGCGAATCTGCCTCGTCGAGGAAGACGATTCGGTAGTCGTGGCCCCCGAAGCTCGCTCGAGCGAAGTCCTTGATCCGACCCCTGACGACATCGATGCCCCGCTCGTCGGAGGCGTTCAACTCGAGGAAGTGCTCGCGCCAGCCCTCCCCGTATAGTTCCCGCGCGATGGCGACCGCGGCCGAGGTCTTCCCGGTTCCAGCGGGCCCCGCGAAGAGCAGATTCGGGAGGTCGTCCTCCTCGACGTAGCGCTGTAGCCGTTCGACGACATCGTCCTGGCCGCGGATCTCATCCAGCCGCTGTGGCCGGTATCGCTCGATCCAGATATCGGTTCCAACCGATACATCCTCGTCACCCTCCTCCATGGCTCGATGACGGGGCCGAAACGGGCATAAACTCCCCGCTTTCTCGAACGACGGCGACACGCTGAAGTCCAGACGGTGTCACCACCTGCTATGGAGGTCTCAGTGACGGTACCCGGCGAGTCGGAGATGACGATAGACGTCGAGGATGAGACCTACGGCGACCTGGTCGAGTCAGTCGGCCTCTCGGTGATGGAGGCTGCGGTCCTGGTCGATGGCCGCCCAGTGCCGACTGATGCTCCCGTTGCTGCATCGGAGGTCACGGTGCTTCGGCTGATACACGGAGGGTGAATCGACCGTTCACGCCTGGCGTGCCTGTTCGCGTTCGGCTCGCGACCGAGCCGCATCAGCGATCCCGGCGTTTGACGCACAGCTGGGACAGGCGAGGACGCGGTCTGCCTCGTCGGCGAACACGCGGGCGAACCGTTCTGAAACGTGTCCGTTGCAGTTGTCACAGGTGGGCATGGTGGGGACTGGGCTGGTTTGCATGCTAGGCTATGACATTCAAAAACTCTTGTCCAAACTTCGTCCATAATGTCGCCTCAACCGTCGAGGAGCTGGATGATCAACGCGGCTTGGGCACCCGCCACATAGCCCGCATCGACGTTCACCGTGGAGAGGACCGTACACGATTGTAACGCCCCTTGTAAGGCGGCCTCGCCGTCGCCGCCGACACCGTAGCCGGTCGAGATCGGTAGCGCGATCACCGGCCTTGGTGTCATCCCAGCCAGTACCGTCGGGAGCGATCCCTCGCGACCGGCCGCCGCGATGATGACGTCGGCTTCGTTGATGGTATCGAGTTGATCGAACAGTCGATCGATGGCCGCGACCCCGACATCCTCGATCAGCGTGACGCCACCCCCGACGGCCTCGATGACAGCGGCGGCCTCTCTGGCGGGCATCGTGTCGGCGGTCCCACCCGTGACGATCGCTACCTCCCCGTCGAGCGACGGCGTGTCACCAATCCTGGCGCTCATGAGCTGTCCTCGTCCGTCTTCGTGGATATCGGCGTCATACCCGGCGTCGATGCGCTCGATGGCCGCCCGTCTCGTTTGCTCGTCAGCGCGAGTGATGAGCACATAGCCGGTGGTCTCGAGTGCCAGTTCGGCCAACTCTGCGGCTTCTTGGGGGGTCTTCCCCTCGCCGACGATCGCCTCGGGTATCCCCCTGCGTTGCATTCGATTCGCATCGTATCGGCCAGCGTCCCCGGTGACATAGCCGCGCAGGCGTGACTCGGCCTCTCGCGGGCTCAATTCGCCGGCCGCGACCGCGTCGAGGATCTCTCGCATAGGCCGTTCTGGGGTCGCCGGCAATGATAACGCATCGAATTACCCTCGAAGTGAGGTCGTATCTGGCCGATGTAGGCCCGTAGCGGCCCGCTCTGGGGGGATTTTGAGAAATCTTATAAAGGGTGACGGGGAATAAGGTGCTGTATGGCAGACCTTATTGTCAAAGCCGCTGTCAAGGAAAAGCTCGGAAACCACAACGTTGCGTCCGACTTCTACGACGCCCTCGACGAGGAGGTAAACGAGCTCCTCAATGACGCTGCTGCTCGTGCCGAGGCGAACGACCGTAAGACGGTCCAGCCCCGCGACCTGTAAACACCCGGAATCAGCTTTTCGCGGCCTCTGAGCCGCTACTCACCGCCGTTGGACACCGGTCGGTGTACCGACGATCACTTCATCGGCCATGTCCACGAAGAGGCCGTGATCGATCACGCCTGGAAGGGCAGCGAGCGACGGGGCCAGCTCACGTGGTCCGTCGAGCTGTCCGAAGTCCGCATCGAGGAGGAGATTGCCTCGTTCGGTGTACGCGGGCCCATCGGTCACGGTGCTCGACCGGATCGAGGCGGTCCCACCGAGGTCGTCGATCGCCGTCTGGACCCTCCGTCGAGCCGCGGGTAGCACCTCGAGCGGGACCGCTTCGTCTAGCACATCGACGACCTTGCGTTCATCCACGATTGCGATGAACCGGCTGGCTGCTCCATCGACCAGGCGTTCTCTCGTGTGGGCGCCACCGCCACCCTTGAGAAGGACGCCATCACAGACCTGGTCGGCCCCATCGATGGCGAGATCGATGTCCACGATATCGAGATCTGCCAGTGGAATTCCTGCCTGATTGGCCCGGTGGCGTGACGCGTCAGATGTCGGCACGCCGGTGATATCGAGGCCGTTAGCGACGGCGTCGCCCAGCGCCGAGATCGCGTACGCGGCCGTCGAACCGGTGCCCAACCCGACGACCATCCCATCGTCGACTGCTGCGACGGCCGCCTCGGCGGCCCGGCGCTTCATCTCCTCGTACTCCGTCCCCATGCTCGGCTTCTCGGTGGGGGTCACTAAAGGTCTGTCCGACACGGCTTAGCCGTCGAGCCGTTCCAACACGGCCTCTGCATCGTACGCGAGTGAGAGCTGCCTTGACCGGCCTCGGCCCTCAAGGCCACCGTATTCGGCTTGGAGGATCCCGAGGTTGTCCAGCTTATTGATGATCTCGGAGTAGCGGGTGTAGCCCAGACCTGTCGCCTCCTTGAAGGCATCATAGACGGCTCCTGCCCGCTCTCCCTCGTGTTCTGCGACGACCCGCAGCAACACCCGTTCGTTCTCACTCAGGGTGCGGAGACTCCGCGAGAGATGGACGTACTTCGAGGTCTCGTATGCGTCCTCAACATCGTCGACGGAGAGTTCGCGGCTCGCTCGCATCTCGGCGTTGAGCCCGGCGCGATGGAGCAGATCGATGCCGACTCTGAGGTCGCCTCGTTCGGCGGTGAGCTCTGCGACACGCTCGAGCACCGAATCGGGGACCGCTCCCTCGTAAAAGCCGACTCTGACACGCTCTGAGAGGATATCGTGAATCTCCGTAAAGTCGTAGACGGAGAAGTACACCTCTTCGGGGTGAAAGACACTCTGTACCCGGTTGTCAAGCTCGCCGAGTACATCGAGGTCCGGATCGGATGAGACGACCATCACACCGATCTTGGCTCCGCGGTGTTCCTCGTGCGCTCTGAGGAGGGAATATAGCGTGTCAGAGGCCTCGTTCTCGTAGTAGAGGTAGTTGACGTCGTCGAGGGCCACGACCAGGGCCCGTTCCGCATCGACGAGGTGGTCGGTCACCTGTTCGAAGATCTCCTTGAACGCCTTCCCGCTCGATGGTGGGGCGATCTCGAACAGATCCTGGTAGATCTTGGCGAAGACGGCGTATCGCGTCGAGTTGACCTGGCAGTTGACGCGCACCGAGTAGACGTCGGGATACTCCTCGAGCTGGCCATACAGCTTCAAGATCGCGGTGGTCTTGCCGGTCCCTGGTGGCCCACGAATGGTGGCGTTCACTGGCCGCGAGCCACGCACCGCCGGTCGAAGACAGTACTGGAGACTGCTCATCTGTGATTCGCGGTGCTTGAACGTCTCCGGGATGTAATCGACGTCGAGGACCTCTTCGTTGCGGAACACCGACTCGTCCCAGCTGAGCATGTCGCCCTCTGGCCCGTCCCTCATTACTTTCACCAAGCTTCGGTGAGCACTTAGGCCTTCGGACGTCGGCCGTCTAGAACTTCCCGAGCAGTCGGTCGTAGAACGAGTCGTCTGTGCTCTCCTCGGCGAGCTGCTCGACGATGAGCTCGGGCGTCGAGCGGGCCAGATGATCCTTCTGTGGCGACCGGTTGACGACCAGCTCACCGTCTTCGAGCCCCTCGGCGACGATACCGTCGATCGAGAGCTCGATGGCTGCCTCCTCGCGGATCTTGTTCGCCAGGTGGGTGACGAACACCGCGGTCGCCGATCGCTCGGAGAGGGCCTCGAGGAAGCCGGCGACCAGCTTGGCACTGGCACCCGGTTCGGTGATACTCTCGAGCTCATCGACCAGGATGAGACTGTTGGCATCGGTGCTGGCGAGGTCGGCGAACTCACGGACCGTGGCTTCGAACGCCCCGGCATCGAGCGTCCCCTGCGTCTTCGCATGGTAGTACAACCGATCGAAGCGCTTGATCCGGGCTGCTTCGACCGGGACGGGCAGTCCCATATGGGCGAGGATGACAACGGCAGCGATCAGATCGAGGAGCGTGGTCTTCCCCCCGCTGTTGACCCCGGTCAGGAGCGTGACACCACTGGTCTGGTAGGTGACGGGCTCGACCTCCGTATCGGGAACCGTCGGCGGTCGACCGCCCTCGATGGCAATCCCCTCATCGACGAAGGTGGGCATCACACACTGCTGCTCGCTGGCGAACCTGGCGAGCGCCTGCTCGACATCGTACTGAAGCGCCCGATCGACGAGCGCCTCGAGGTCGCTTCTGTGCTCCTCGATGATGGTGGCTCGCTGTCGGATGAGCTGCTCGCGGCGGTCATCTCTCGCCGTCTCGAGTGACCGTTCGAGGCGGTCGTAGGCGCTGTCATCCCGCTCGATCGGATAGGTCGCCCGGGCCGGGAAGACGGCCTCGAGGTCCGCGTGCTCGTCGTCGGTCAGTCCGAGCGCATCGGCCGCGTGCTCGATTGCGGCCTCGGTCGCCGCCTCGAGCTGGTCTTCGAGCTCACGGTCCAGAAGCGATTCCACCGGAGCGCCTTGCTCGGCCAGGGTGAGCAGGTCCGCCCCTTCGACCGTGATATCCCGACGTTCGATGGCGTCTCTGAGTCGATCGTTCGCTACTGATTCGGCGGTCGAGATGGCGGCATCGAGGTCGTCATACGCCTGTTGCAGCCTGCGGAGTTCGTCGTCTCCCGTCAGTTCTCCACTGCTGGTGACTCCCTCGAGACAGGCGGTTAGCTCCTCGAGGGGACACGGTGGGGAGAGCCCAGCGTGGCGGTGGACTTCGATGGCAGCTTCGATCGCCGCTCGATTCTGCCCGATGAAGGCGAGTGATCGCTCGGGGACGAGCTCGATCGGTCGCTCCAGCGCATCGGGTTCGACCTGCACATCGGTCGGCAGATCCTTCCCGGCAAACGTCGCATTGAGGACGGTCACCGAGGAATATCCCTGCGATAGTTCGACGATATCGCGCGCCGTCTCGACCGACTCGATCGGCAGCTCCGGGAGCGTGTCCCTGGCCCTCGCCATCGTCTCCACATCGGCTGTGGCGAGACAGCGCTCTCGAATCCGCACACGCCGCGCCGGTTCGAGTGGCTCCACGTCGCCGAGGGCCGCGGTTGCTGAGTCATCAACCTCGGTCTCGAGCGCGGTTTCGACGACGGCTCGTGCCTCCTCGATCCGCTCTGGACTCGCGCTCGGATAGAAGGTTGCCAACCGTGCCCGTCCGGAGCTCGTCTGTGCGTATTGCTGGAGCTCGTCGACGAGGTCGCGATAGAGCTCTCGGGCACGAGCGGTAGCGAGGAACTCGCTGGTATCGCCATAGACCGCCCGTTGGGCGTTTTGTACCAGCCTGACCGCTCGGCCGGTGGGGAGGTCGGCTGCGGTGGCGATCGCCGTCACATCTCCCTCCATGAGCGCCTCGACCGGATTGTCGAGTTCGCGCAGCGAATCTGCCGTTTTCGGTCCGACACCTGGGACCGATTCCAACTCCATTGCGGGCTCTTTAGCGGGGTATCACAAAAAAGGCCAGTAGAGCACACCGAAGGTGTTTTTCTCCCCAGCGAACCGAGGCGCCTAGCATGTCGACGCTCACCGGCAAGCTGGAGGCAGCGAAGGCCGAGCTGGCGACGAAGGACGGGGTTCTTGTCGCCTTCTCAGGCGGTGTCGATTCGAGTGTCGTCGCAGCGCTCGCCCACGATGCGCTCGGGGATGCGGCGGTGGCGTGTACGGCGGCGAGCGAGACGCTCCCATCGGCTGAACTCGCTGCTGCCAAGCGGGTGGCAACGGAGATCGGGATCCGACATGACGTCGTGAGTTTCTCCGAGCTGGCCGACCCGGCCTTCGCCGCCAACGCGGGCGATCGGTGCTATCACTGCCGGTCGATGCGACTCGAGACGATGTTCGAGCGGGCAGCAGAACTCGGTCTCGAGGTGGTCTGTGATGGGACGAATGCCTCCGATCCGACCGAGGGGCATCGACCGGGCCTGCAGGCGGTCGAGGAGCTCGACGCCTACTCACCCCTGTTGGACCACGATATCACCAAAGCTGAGGTCAGAGAGGCGGCTCGAACGTACGATCTCTCCGTGGCAGACAAACCAGCGATGGCCTGTCTCTCCTCGCGCATTCCCACCGGTATCGAGGTCACGCACGAACGGCTGTCACGCATCGAGCAGGCTGAGCGCCTGCTGCGAACCTGGGGGTTCGAGCAGTTCCGTGTCCGCGACCACGACGGACTGGCTCGCATCGAGGTTGGGTCGGACGAGCTCGAGGCCGCCCTCGATCCCGCCTTCGCCGCCACCGCGAGTGAGTACCTCACGGCGCTCGGGTTCGAGCAGGTGACCCTCGATCTGGAGGGCTACCAGACGGGCAGTGTCAGCCCAGCTACCCGCTAACGACCGGTCCAGCGAAGCAGTACGAGGGTCCCCTCGAACAACGCGATCATCGTAACGGCCGTTAGCACCGGTGCCATCCCGGTCGGATCGACCGTGAAGAGGAAGGCAATACCGGCGAAGGTGATCCAGAAGTAGATCCGCTTTTGCTCGAGCCACCGCCGCGACGTCACTCCCATCATAATGGCGAGCATGATGAACAGCGGGATCTGGAAGACGATCGCGAGGACGATCATGAGCATCAACATGATGTCGAAGGTCTCCTGCAGGGCGAACGCGATGTTGGCCGATCCCTCGGAGTAGAACAGGAAGACGTTGAACAGGATCGGCAAGATCACGAAGTAGGCGAACGCCATGCCGACGACGGCCAGCACCAGGCTCGTCGGCACCGATGCGAGGTAGTATCTCCGCTCGTGGGGATACAGCCCCGGGCGCATGAACTGGAAGGATTCGTAGACGAACGCCGGCAGGGCGACGACGATCCCGGCCAGTGCAGCGACTTTGATTTCGGTGAGAATCTGCTCAACTGGACGGTAGAGGTGTGGCGGCGTGCAACTCGGATCGCTGGGATTGGTGATGCATACCGAGGTGGTTCCTGGATGGATGTCATACCACATCGAGATGACGATATCGCCGGCGAATGGCAGCGCGATGAGGGTCGCGGCACCACCGAGGACCGCCACGATGACGAGTCGACTGAGCATCTCCTCGATGTGATCGGTGAGGGGCATCTCGACATCGTCTGGCGGTTCTTTAGCATTCCGTGTCCGTTCTATCGGGGTCTTGGACTCGGTGCTCGATGGCTCTTCCTCGTTCGCATCGAGTTCCTCGACTGCCCGTGCGGCGGCGGCTTCGATGGAATCCCCCTCTCCGCTCGAAGACGTTGAACGCTCGGCAGACGGCTGGCTCGGTGACTCCTCCTCTGTGCTCCTAGAATTCGAGCTGTCCGAGGAGTCAGCCTCCGCTGTTGATGGACCCGACGGGTCATCGGAGGCGCCTGCTCCCTCACCGTCCTCGGACACCATACGCCCTAACGGTAGTGGAGGTCCCGTTTATAGGCCTTCGTTTGCTCCACGAGCTCGCATCTAGCTATCGACATATCATCCATGCGGGATTCTCGTAATGGAGAACCATTTAACCGGGCAGTCCCCAAGACCGACTCGGAGAATGAGTGTTGGCCAGACGGCAGCATCAGCTGGTGAAACCGCATTAGGCGTGATTGATGAAGCCCGAGCCAACCTGCAGAAGGTCTTTATCGGGTTTCTCATCGGCCTTGTCGGGACCGTCTGGTCACTTCGAGCGTTCCTGTGGGATTACCTCGAGGGCGTCACCAAATCTGAGCTCAATGCCATCGACGCCGAACAGCTCGACATCATCGTCCGGACGCCGTTCGATGTCATTTTGCTGCAGGTCAAGATCGGGCTCATCGTTGGTGCGCTGATATCGATCCCGCTGTTGGTCTACTTCGGCCGTGGGGCCTTGCGACGCCGAGGGATGCTCCCTGAGGTCAACTTCAGCCGCAGGAAACAGTACGGATTCTTCGCTGCAGCTGCGGTGTTGCTCGTCCTCGGGGTGGTCTATGCCTACCTCATCTTCTTCCCGTTCATGTTCCAGTTCCTGGCGGAAAATGCGCTCCAGATGGAGATCAAGCCACAGTACGATATCGTCATGTGGACCCAGTTCCTCATACTGCTGACGCTCTCATTCGGGCTTGCAGCGCAGGTTCCCCTGTTCATGTCGGTCTCGGCGTATACCGAGATCATTCGCTATGAGACCTTCCGTGACAAGTGGAAATACGCGATCATCGCCATCTTTGGCTTCGGCGCACTGTTCTCGCCACCAGATCCGTTCACCCAGTTGATGTGGGGGGTGCCCCTCGTGGCGTTGTACTTCTTCAGCCTCGCATTGGCGAAGCTGGCGGCCAACCTGAGCCGGGCGGGTGCGGCGAACGACCCCGCCGTCAGGCGTGGGATCGTCCGCAAGGCGATCTTCACCGGTGTCCTCGCTGCCGTCGGTACGGTCCTCGCGTTCGTTGTCGCAAGGTTCGATCTCGTCGAGGTTGCATCCACCGAGCTTTGGCCACTGCTCCCCGAGGCAGTCAGACCCGCCTCGACCTGGTCGATTGAGGGGTGGCTCCCGTACTCAGGGCTTCTCGGAGAGGTAGTGTTCGCCATCGAAGCTGGGGTGTTCATCGGCTTGCTCATTACCGCGATATACGCCATCAACGTGTTGCGTCGGCCGATCCCACCATCACATCACGCGATGGTCGCCGGCGATCCCGCTGACCTCGATTTACGCCCGCTCGATGCGACGGCCCTCAAAGCCGCACCCATCGAGGCCTTCGCAGCACTCGAGGAGGACGAGGCGGTCGCGATCGCCCAGCAGGCACTCGAAGACAACGATCACGAGCGCGCTGAGGTGGTGCTCGATCGCTTCGATGAGGCACAGGAGTTCGCCGCGGAACAGGCTGCGGCAGCGGCGGAGGCCGACGAGGGCGGTCCCGTCTCCGCGGTCACGTCGGCGACCACCGGGGTGGTCGATGCGTTCTCTGAGGACGAGACGACCGAGGAGGATATCGGCGGCTACTGGCACGATTTCGTCTTCATCTACCAGAGTCTCACCTCGCGGATGTTCCACATCGTGGCGGTGTTCCTCGCGGTCACCTTCGGGGTGTTCTACTGGCTGTACTCGGGGGGCATCGGACAGATTCGAAGCGACTTCCTGGCTCGACTCCCGGAGGATACCCCGATCGCTCCAGAGGAGATCGACACGGTCGTTGCCCTCCATCCAGTCGAGGTCCTCCTCTTCAACGTGAAGATCAGCCTCGTCGCCGCCATCATCGTGGTGGTCCCGATGATCCTGTTCTACGCCTGGCCAGCGATAACCGAACGAGGGTTCGCCTCGGGCGATCGCCGGGTGTTCTTCCTCTGGGGCGGACTGCTCATCGTGGCCACCCTGGCGGGGAGTTACATCGGCTACACGTTCGTCGCCCCATCGATCATCTCTGCCCTCGTCTTCCACGCGGTCGATGCCGGGATGGTGGTCACCTACCGCATCAACAGCTTCGCCTGGATGGTGGTCTACACCACGCTTGGGATCGGAATCCTGTTCGATCTCGTGATGAGCATGCTCCTCTTCCATACGACGGGGATCATCCGCTTCGAGACGATGCGCAAGCGGTGGCGGGGCGTCGTGGTCTGGTCGTTGATCCTCGGGGCACTGTTGACGCCTGGATCGGTGCTCACGATGTTGCTCGTGGTGATCCCGGTGATCCTCACCTACCTCCTCGGGCTCGGGCTGCTTTGGCTCCTCACCATCCCTTGGCGGTTTCGTTCTCCTGACCCTGCGAGCACGTGAATCACCCCCTGTGTCGCCGTCGCAAACAGGCATACTTTAACCGATGCCGCTCAATCGCTGCACATGGCGGACAACGTCGACCTCGAATCGCTGCCAGGGGTCGGACCGGCAACGGCCGAGAAGCTCGTCGAGTCGGGCTTCGATTCCTACGAGGGACTCGCCGTCGCCAGTCCTGGTGAACTCTCAAACTCGGCGGATATCGGCGAATCGACTGCGGCAGACATCATCAACGCGGCTCGAACAGAGGCAGACGTCGGCGGGTTCGAACGGGGTACCGACGTCCTTGAGCGGAGAGAGGAGATCGGCAAGCTCAGCTGGCAGATCGACGACCTCGACGAGCTCCTCGGGGGTGGCGTCGAGACGCAATCGATCACCGAGGTGTACGGTGAATTCGGCGCCGGGAAATCACAGGTAACCCATCAGTTCTGTGTCAACGTCCAGCTGCCACAATCGGTAGGCGGCCTCCGTGGCGGTGCCATCTTCGTCGATTCCGAGGATACTTTCAGACCGGAACGGATCGACGATATGGTCCGTGGCCTGGACGATCCCGTCATCGAGGCGGCCCTCGATGACCGCGGTATCGACGGGGCACCCGGTGATGAGGACGCGATGGAGTCACTCGTCGATGCGTTCCTCGAGGAGATCCACGTCGCGAAGGCGTACAACAGCAACCATCAGATGCTCCTCGCAGAGCAGGCCCTCGAGCTCACCGCCGAGAGCCAGGATGACGACTTCCCGATCAGGCTCGTCTGTGTCGACTCCCTCACCGCACATTTCCGGGCGGAGTACGTCGGCCGGGGGCAACTCGCCGATCGTCAGCAGAAGCTCAACAAGCACTTGCACGACCTGATGCGCATCGGCACGTTACACAACGCCTCGATCGTCGTCACCAATCAGGTCTCCTCGAACCCGGACTCGTTCTTCGGCGACCCGACACAACCGATCGGGGGGAACATCCTCGGCCACACCTCGACGTTCAGGATGTACCTACGCAAGTCCAAGGGCGACAAACGCATCGTACGTCTCGTCGATGCGCCGAACCTTCCAGACGGCGAGGCGGTCATGCGGGTCGTCCAGGACGGTTTGAAGCCGGAATAACCTCAGGCGTCGTCGAGCTCGGTCCGGTCGACGTCGAGCTCGCCACGATAGATCGCAGCGCCGTCTTGTGCCACCTTTTCTGCCAACACCGCACACTTGACGCGCATCGGGCTGATCTCGACCCCGAGCAGGTCGAGGACATCATCCCGATCCATCGCCTCGAGTTCGTCGAGATCCATTCCGACGAGCTGCTCCGTTAGCATGCTGGCACTGGCCTGACTGATCGCACAGCCATCCCCGGAGAAGGCGACCGACTGAATGCTATCGTCTTCATCGACCTCGATGTCCATCTCGATGACATCGCCACACATGGTATTCTCTCCGATGTGTGAGAACGTTGGATCCTCGAGCGAGCCGTAATTGCGGGGATTGCGGTAGTGATCGAGGATCTGTTGTCGATAAATGTCCGAGCCGAGATCCATTACGTCGGCGTTGGGCCGAGTAGAGCAAAAGGGTTCCGTCGATGGGATTACCTGGCCAACAGCTCACGGGCTCTGTCGACCCCTGCGAGCAGTGCATCGATGTCGCTTGCCTGGTTGTAGATGTACAGCGATGCCCTGGCCGAGGCAGTTGCCTCTAACCGGTCGTGAAGCGGTTGCGTACAGTGGTCACCCGCTCGGATCGCCACGGCGAAATCGTTCATCACCTGTGAGATATCGTGGGCGTGGACCGTTTCGAGATTGAATGCAATCAACCCGCCTCGCTCAGTCGCGTCGGTCGGGCCATAGATCTCGATATCCTCGATGTCACCGAGGCGTTCGAGCGCATACGCGGTGAGGGCCTCTTCGTGTTGCTGAACGCGTTCCATCCCAATATCCTCGAGGTACTCGACCGCTGCATGGAGCCCGATCCCCTCGGCGATTGGCGGAGTCCCCGCTTCGAACTTCCAGGGGAGTTCGTTCCATCGGGACTCCTCGAAGGTGACCTTCTCGATCATCGAACCGCCGTACAGGAACGGTTCCAACGACTGCAGTCGGTCCTCTCGACCATACAACACGCCGATGCCGGTCGGCCCGAGCATCTTGTGTCCGGAGAAGGCATAGAAATCACACCCGATGTCCGTGACATCGACGGGTCGCATCGGGACGGCCTGCGCTCCGTCGATGACGGCCAACGCGTCGTGCTCGTGGGCCAGTTCGGTCAGCGCTGTGACCGGGTTGATCGTCCCGAGTGTATTGGAGACGTGGGCGGCGCCGACGACGGCAGTGTCGTCTCCGATCACCGTCCTCGCTTCGTCCATGTCGAGGTGACCGTCGTCGGTAATACCGATGTACTTGAGCGTGGCTCCCGTCCGCTTGGCCACCTGCTGCCAGGTCACCAACGAGGAATGGTGTTCCATCTCGGTGATGACGACCTCGTCTTCCGGGCCGAGTTCGCGAAGCCCCCATCCCTGCGCAACGAGGTTGAGGCTCTCGGTCGTATTCTTGGTGAAGACGATCTCCTCACGCCCGGTAGCGTTGATGAAGGAGGCTACCGCGTCGTGTGCATCCTCGTACGCGATGGATGCTTCCTGGCTCAGATGATGTAACCCCCGGTGGACGTTGGCATTCATCTCGTGATAGTACGAGTTCATGGCCTCGACGACCGGTTCTGGGGTGAGTGAGGTGGCTGAATTGTCGAGATAGACGACCGGCTGTCCGTCGACGAGTTCACGCTGGAGTACCGGAAAATCCTGCCGGATTCGCTCGACGTCAAGCAACGCCGTGTCCGTTACACCCATTGTATCGTTTACACGGGGTCGAGCCCCAATTGTCCTTCGGTGTCCGGTGTTATTTCGAGTGGGATAGGTTGAGCACCTGCGCGTGGCGAACTTCGCCGATATCGAGAACACAGTCCTCATCGACGATGCCTGCCTCGATCGCCACGGTAATAGAGCGGTTGCCGACGATGTTGGCGACCGCAGCTTGGTCCAGGGCTTCGACTACCGCTTCTTCTGGTCTGGAGTCGCCGCCGTAGAAGGATTCGGTGACGGTGATTGAGACGTCTCCATCTTCAAAGGATTCTCCGATGAGGCCGTCATCGCAAACGCTGACCAACAACCCCTGGGGCGTCTCGCGCTCGCGAACGATCATTCGACGATCTCGCGCTCACGGCGCTCGCGCTCCTCAACTGCTCGCTCGAGTGCCCGTTCTGCGGCCTCATCCTCTCCGAGGGCCTCGAGGACCTCCACCTTGAGATCGAGGAACTGCGGATCTCGAAGTCCGAGGCGCTCTGCATTCTCGAGTGAGAGTTTGGCGTCCTCGAGCAACCCGCGCTCGTACGCGATCACCGCCCGATTGAACCAGGCTTGCGGGAGGCGGGGAGCGCGCTCGACAGCCCGTTCGGCGTGCTCCAAGGCAGCCTCGTCTCGGCCCATCTCCCACAACGCGTACGCGAGGTTCGTCTCGGCATCACCGGCGAACGGACCTTCCTCGTCGATCGACAGTGCCTCCTGATAGGCACCGACTGCCTCGTCGTACTCCTCCAACTCGGCGTGGGCCACACCCTTGTTGACCCATGCCTCTTGCTCGGTCTCCTGGGATTCGGCGAATCGGGCCGCCCGTTCGAAGGCGTCGATCGCTTGCTCGAAACGGTTGATGCGCACGTAGTTCGCGCCGACATCGATGAGGGCGTCGGCATCGATGGCATCCGTCGGAAACGCCGCTTCATCGAGGAGATCGGGGATCGCACGCGAGTCGACCGGATCGACCTCATCGGGATCGACCGTCAGCACTGGCGGATCGATATCGAACGCCTCGTAGGGGTCGTCGAACCCCTGTCCCGATGAGAACTCGTGGCGATCCTCCTCGTCGTCCATACCTATCTGGAACGGACGGACCATCAAAAGCCCACCGCCAGGGGACCGTCGGGTTTTCGGTCCCGTATCGCGCACTACCGATTATGCGGCTCTTTGTCAGCATCGATCTTCCAGACAGCCTCACCGACGCGATAGCTGAGGTCCAAACCGAACTCGAACCCGCGTCGGGTCTCCGGATGACAGATCCGGCCCAGGCTCATCTGACGCTGAAGTTCCTCGGCGAGACCGATTCGGACCGTGTCGACGAGATCACGGGGGCTCTCGAGGCAGCCGTAGAGCGGGCAGGGATCGCTCCCTTCGATGCCACAGTCGAGGGTCTTGGCGTGTTCCCAGAGCTCTCGTATATCACCGTGGTCTGGCTCGGGATCGGGGCCGGTGGAGACGAAATTACCGCGATCAGTGATTCGGTAGAGACAGCGCTCGTCGATCAAGGGTTCGAACCGGTTGAACACGCCTTCACCCCACACGTGACGATTGCTCGGATGGATCATGCCGGCGGGAAGGAGCACGTGCAGCGGGTCGTCACTGAGCAGGATCCGACGGTCGGGACGATGACGGTCGATGCCATCACGTTGAAAGAGAGTACCTTGACCGATGAGGGGCCGCGGTACGAGACGGTAGCGACCGTTTCATTGCCACACACAGGGGCTTGACCAAAGGGACAGGATTTTTACCGGGCGGTGGTAAGCGGTGTTCACTATGGGTAAGAAGACGAAGGCAAAGAAAAAGCGCCTCGCCAAGCGAGAGCGCCAAAATACGCGTGTGCCGACGTGGGTTATGTTGAAAACCAACCGAGAGGTCACCCGCAATCCAAAACGCCGGAGCACGCGACGGCAGAACCTGGACGAGTAAGCAATGAGCGCGAGTGATTTCGAAGAGCGGGTGATTACGGTCCCGCTTCGAGATGTACAGTCGAAACCGCGCACCGAACGAGCAGACGCAGCCATCTCGATCGTCCGTTCGCATCTCGCCCAGCATTTTTCCGTCGACGAGGAACAGGTGCGCCTCGACCCCTCGATCAACGAGGTCATCTGGTCTCGCGGCCGTCATAAGCCGCCACGACGCATCCGCATTCGGGCCGCGCGGTTCCAGGAAGAAGGAGTCGGCGTCGTCGAGGCCGAGCACGCCGCCACGTGACGTGTTACGGACGACTATCGGCGGTTCACAGTACGTCGGTGTCTATGTGTCTACGACCGACGAGGTTACCCTCGTACCCCCGACGCTTGATGAGAGCAACCAGGACCAGCTCCGGGATGAACTCGACACCACGATCGTCGCGACCTCGATCGGTGGGGCGGCGACCGTCGGCGCGCTCGCCGCTGGCAACAGCCACGGCATCGTCACGAGCGGCCGGGTGAACGACGAGGAGCGTGCGGCGATCGAGACGGCCATCGACGGCAACGTCAACCAGATACCGGGTCGGATCAATGCAGCCGGGAACTGCGTGCTGGCGAACGACGCTGGCGCGGTGGTCCATCCAGACCTCTCTGACAAAGCGGTATCGATCATCGAGGAGACTCTCGAGGTGCCGGTCGAACGCTTTGCCATCGGGGGCGTCAGACCGGTTGGCACCGCCGCGGTGACGACGAACCAGGGGGTACTCTGTCACCCGAAGGTCGCGGATGTCGAGCTTGACCGACTCGAGAGTACCTTGGACACGCGTGCTGATGTGGGAACGGTGAACTACGGATCCCCGCTGATCGGTTCGGGGCTTGTCGCCAACGAGACGGGCTTTATCGTCGGCGAGGAGTCGACCGGTCCGGAGCTCGGCCGCATCGAAGAGGCGCTTGGCTACTTCTGAGGCGTCGTTCGCGCTTTAGGAAGATACTTGCGTCGCCCTCCATGATGGGCCATACATGAGTATCGGAGTCGAGTCAACGAAACGACAGCCGTCGGTGACGCCACGAGGTGACACCAATGAGTGACTCACAACAGGAGCTGCAACAAGTGTCACAGCAACTGCAAGCGATCCAGTCGCAGTTGCAGGAATTACGAACCGAACAGGAGGCACTCCGGACGACCAAAGGGGAACTCGAGGGAGCGGTCGATGCCCTCGAACGCCTCGAGAACGGTTCGACCGTGCAGGTGCCCTTGGGGGCCTCGACGTACGTCCGGGCGACGATCGAAGACATCGATGAAGTGCTCGTCGAGCTCGGCGCTGAGTACTCCGCACAGCGGAGTCGTGAGGGCGCGATCGAGACGCTGACCGAGCGCCAGTCGAACGTCGAAGAACGGATCGAAGCGGTGTCTGAACACATCGCTGAGCTCGAATCGGAGGGGGCGGAACTCGAACAACACGCACAACAGCTCGCCCAGTCACAGCAACTCGGCGGCGGTGCAGAGCCCGACCTGGGCTGAGGACCGAGGATGTTCGATCGGCTCTCGAAGACGCTGGACTCCTTCAGGAGCGATGTCGATGAAGGGGCTGAGACGGTGGAGGAAGGCGACGACACGTCAGGGGAATCCACCAGTCCCACCCTCGGTGAACGGGCCAAATCGTACGCGACGGGACGTGTCATTCTCGACGAGGACAACGTCGAAGGCGCCCTCGAGGAGCTCGAGCACGCGTTGATAGCCAGTGATGTCGAGGTATCCGTCGCCAGCGAGATCATCGATACCGTCAGATCGGAGCTAATCGGCGAGTCCATCGCGATCACGACGAGCCCGGGCAACGCGGCAGCCAACGCCCTTAGGGAGGCGTTGATCGAGGTGACCTCGATCGGCCAGTTCGACATCGATGAGCGATTTGCCGAGGCCGAGCGCCCCACCACGATCCTCTTTACAGGCGTAAACGGCGTCGGCAAGACGACCACGATCGCTAAGGTCGCACGATACCTCGAGGAGCGTGGATATTCGGTCGTGCTCGCCAACGGGGATACGTACCGGGCCGGGGCCCACGAGCAACTCGAGGAGCATGCCGAAGCACTCGGTATCCGGGTCATCGCCCACGAACCGGGGGCCGATCCGGCAGCTGTCCTGTACGATGCGAAGGAATATGCCGCGGCGAACGACGTCGACTTCGTGCTGGCGGACACGGCCGGACGGCTCCATACCGATCACGACCTGATGGGCCAGCTCGACAAGATCGGTCGGGTGGTCGACCCCGAGTTCACCTTCCTCGTCGACGAGGCGGTCGCCGGCCAGGATGCCATCCGACGCGCCCAAGAGTTCGATGAGGCGGTGCGGATCGATGGGACGATCTTGACGAAGGCCGATGCCGATACGAGCGGCGGTGCCGCCCTTTCGATTGCCGAGGTGACGGGCCGTCCGATCGTCTTCCTTGGCACCGGCCAGGGGTACGATGATCTCGAGCAATTCGACCC
The DNA here is from genome assembly GCA_964639975.1 of uncultured Halobacteriales archaeon. Taxonomy (GTDB): domain Archaea; phylum Halobacteriota; class Halobacteria; order Halobacteriales; family SKSH01; genus CAZXER01. The sequence continues at coordinate 77,784 of CAZXER010000004.1, forward strand.
AGAGGCGCTCGTCGATCGCCTGCTTGGCTGACTGATTCGTAAGCCGACAAGCCTTAACCGGGAGTACCACCTAGCAGCGCCAACGATGGTGCTGGACGAGCTCGGCGGTTCGCTCCGGGAGACATTGCGTTCCCTGCGCGGGCAGGGACGCCTCAGCGAGGACGATATCGACGCGATCGTGAAGGACATCCAGCGCTCGCTGCTGCAGGCCGATGTCGAGGTCGACCTCGTCATGGATCTCTCAGAACGGATCCGCGAGCGGGGACTCGATGAGGAGCCTCCAGCCGGGACGACGGCGCACGACCATGTTCTCAAGATCGTCTACGAGGAGTTGGTCGATCTCGTCGGGGAGAGTACCCAACTACCGCTCGAGCCACAGGTCATCATGCTGGCCGGGCTGCAGGGATCGGGGAAGACGACCACGGCCGCGAAGATCGCCTGGTGGTTCGACCGCAAGGGCCTCCCCGCGGCAGTAATCCAGACCGATACGTTCCGGCCTGGTGCTTTCGAGCAGGCAGAAGAGATGGCCGATCGAGCGAGCGTCGATTTCTATGGGGATCCGGATGGTGAGGACCCAGTCGAGATCGCGACCGATGGGTTGGCGGCCACCGACGAGGCAGAGGTGCAGATCATCGACACGGCCGGTCGACACGCGCTCGAGGACGATCTCATCAGCGAGATGGAAGCGATCGAGGATGCGGTCGACCCCGACGCGAACCTGCTCGTTCTCGACGCCGCCATCGGGCAAGGTGCCCGAGAGCAGGCGCACGAGTTCAACGAATCGATCGGTATCGACGGCGTGGTTGTGACCAAACTCGACGGGACCGCCAAGGGTGGTGGAGCGCTCACGGCTGTCGCCGAGACCGATGCCTCCATCGCGTTCCTTGGCACCGGCGAAACCGTTCAGGACGTCGAGCGGTTCGAGCCAGGAGGATTCATCTCTCGGCTGCTCGGGATGGGCGATCTCAAACAGCTCTCAGAGCGCGTCGAGCGCGCCATGGAGGCCTCCGATGCCGACCCCGAGGATTGGGATCCGGAGTCCATGCTTGAGGGCGATTTCACGCTGCACGATCTTCGCCATCAACTCGAGGCGATGCAGAACATGGGTCCCCTTGACCAGGTGATGGATCTGATCCCCGGCATGGGTTCGGATCTGAAGGATCAACTCCCCGACGAGGCGATGGATGTCACCGACGAGCGCGTCCAACGCTACCGGATCGTGATGGACTCGATGACCGATGACGAGCTCGAGGACCCCTCGATCATCGGACAGAGTCGGGTCGAGCGCATCGCCCGCGGTAGCGGCACCGACGAGGAGGTCATCAAGGAACTGATCGAACAGTATACCATGATGGAACGGACGCTGAATCAGTTCCAGGGCATGGGTGAAGGCGATATGCAGCGGATGATGAAACGGTTGCAGCAACAAGGCGGTGGCGGTCTGGGACCGTTTGGTTAGTCCGGCTCACTGGCGGGGGCAGTGAAATCCTCGACAAACGCCTGGGGCGTCGGCTGTTCCACCTCGATACGGACGTCGATAATCCCTAGTTCTGCCCCGTCTTCGATGGCGAAGTTGACGACGTTCGCGAGCGCCGCCTGTTTGTTCAGTGAGAAGGAGACCACGTCACCCTCGATCCCTCCGAGCAGTGTCGCTCGAGCCGTCTCCATGATACGTTGCTTGGCGAGCAACTCGCCGAATCGATCGACCGAGTGTGCTGTCGCGATCAGCTCGCCAGGGTGGCGGTCGATCTCGGCGTTGGGAAAGATCGCCTCGATGGCGGCTACCACCCGATCGTCATCCTCAGTGGGGTATACTGGGGCGACCACCTCGATGTCGATTCGGTAGATCACGGTGGGTCACCCGTCTCGAAAATCTCGTGCAACGCATCGCGAAACGATTCGAGTGAGCTACTGTTGTCAACGACGGTGTCGGCCGATTCGAACGCGATATCCATGCCATACCCCTCCTCTCGTTCGTCTCGTTCCTCGAGATCGGCCGCCGAGCTGGCGGTCGGATCGCGGCCCCGATCGGTGATCCGTTCGAGGCGTGTGTCGAAGGGCGCATCGACTGCGATGAGATAGAAGTCGTCACCGAGGGCAGTCTCGAGTCGTTCGATCTCGGCGTATCCTCTGATACCATCAACGAGGACATCTCCATAGGCTCGATGGGCAATCCGGAGCATCGGGAGACACCGTTTCGCGATGGCATCCTCACCCTCTTGCTCTCTGAGGTGCGAGGCCACCTGTCCAAGGTTGTCCTCGGTGATGGTCAGCCCGCGGGCTTGACATTCATCCCGGATTTCGTCGCCCATCGTCAACACCGGTAATCCGATCGACTGCGCGACTCGTGCTGCTTCACCTTTCCCGCTACCGGGGTAGCCGACTGTCGCGTAAACGGTCATTACAGCGTCCTATCAAGGGGATGCGGTTAAACGATACCAAACGCGTGCGACCGCGGCGCTTTAAGGGATTGCGCAACCAGCGACACCACAGGGCACGTAGCTCAGCCCGGACAGAGCGTCTGGCTTCTAACCAGATGGCCGTGGGTTCGAATCCCACCGTGCCCGTCTCGGCGATGATACCGAGAGCGTTTTGTCCCGGACTCCGATGCTAGGAGGTACATGATTGATCTCAGAAGCGACACGGTGACGACGCCGGATGCCTCCATGCGTGAGGCCATCAGCGCAGCCGAAGTGGGCGACGATGTCTACGGGGAGGATCCCACGGTTAATCGCCTCGAGTCCGCTGTCAGCGACATTCTGGGCACCGAGGCAGCACTGTACTGTCCATCGGGAACCATGGCCAACCAGATCGCGGTGAACGTCTGGACGGATCCCGGTGACGAACTCATCCTCGAGGAGCACAGCCACATCTTCAACTACGAGGTCGGCGGTGCGGCGAGACACTCCAGTCTGCAGACACGGCCAATCGACGGCAGTCCCCGGGGCGTTCTCGACGCTGAGACGGTTGAAGCGGCGATTCGATCACAGGCGCTTCATGTCGCCGGAACCGGACTACTGGCGCTTGAGAACACCCACAATTCGCTCGGCGGTCGTGCCTTGACGGTCGATGAGATTGCAGCAGCTGCAGAGGTCGCTCACGACCACGATATTCCCGTCCATCTCGATGGTGCACGCTTGTGGAACGCTGCGGTCGCCACCGATGTCGACCCCGCGACGTATGTCGCCGAGGTAGATTCGGTAATGGTCTGTCTATCGAAGGGACTTGGTGCCCCGGTGGGGTCGTTGGTGGCCGGCCCAGCCGATTTCATCGAGCAAGCCAGACGGACCCGCAAGGCATTCGGTGGTGGCATGCGACAGGCGGGGGTCATCGCTGCAGCGGGATTGGACTCCCTCGAGAATCGCTCAGACCTGGAGCACACCCACCGCCTTGCAAGCAATCTTGCGGATGAATTAGCCGAGCTCTCTGGGGTTTCCGTGATCGATCCAGAGACCAATATCGTGATCGCCGAACTCGATACTGACCTTGCCACGGCCGAGGCGTGGTTGGACGCTGGGGTCGAGCATGGGATCGCTGGCACTGATATGGGGGAATACGCGATACGGTACGTCACCCATCGTGATGTCGATGGGGCAGCGGTCGACGAAGCGTGTGAACGACTCCGCGAACTCCACGAGTCACTCGTCTAACGCCGACTGTCCTGGTACCCCTCTTTGAACCCGAGAATCGATCGGCGTAGCATCAGGTAGATGAAGAAAATGACCAGCAGTATCATGAGAATGAATGCATAGACGAGCCAATCGAGGGGGAACATCGGTGACTCCAAATACCCCAAGCCAGGCTAAGCAATTTTCGCTCAATCGATGTTGAAATTCAATTTTTACCTTACCATGGTTTAACTACTATTCCCCTTTCATCGTTGAATGGGAGCTGCGCTAGCTCCCATCGCCATCGGTTCGCCCCAAACAATCGACGCCCGGTGACATACGTGCCGGCCCTCGGGCCGGTTTTTCCTCTATGCCCCTGACACCGGCCCTCCAGACCACGGGATTCCTGTGGTTTAGCACCACTTTGACAGCCTGGGTTACCCAGTCTCTCAGGGCCGATACGGCAACGAAAACCTCGTCACCGCCGTGTCGTGGCGAGCTGACCAAAGCATCAACTCCTCGATGGTCCACTCGTGTGTCGAGATTGTCGTGTTCGTTACTGAGTCGATCCCTGTCCGGGGCCCCCCGCGAGCTAGCGTGATGTGAGGCACATACCGATGTCCCTCAATCGTCGGATCCACGACGCCGAATCGATCGACGAGCTGTTGATGTAACGACTCGAGTCCAGGGCTTGTGATGTCGAGGTAGACGACGGGTCCTGGACCACCCGGAGGATCGACGAAGACGTCGATTCCCTCGATCTCCGCCGCTATCGGTCCCCACTGTTGTAGTATCTCACCGAGTGACTGCGTGAGGCTATCGAGTTCTGTCGGAGCTCGGCTCCCAAATCGTTTGACGACGAGGGTCAACGGATCACGCCGTTCCTCGAACGGTTCGAGTACCTCGTGGAGTTCGTCACGGCGTTCGATCGCCGCGTGGGGTACCACGGCGTTCAGGCTGTACACACTGTTATCATCGGTCCAGTCGGCTTCAAACCTCACGGTCCACCGAGTCCGATTCATCTCGAGGTTTGGCGTTGTTTATTATCGTAGCCCTCCGAGGCTCGCTACGAACCGTGGCATCGACCGAGAAGGACCGCGTGATCCTTGCTGGATTGGTATTTGCTGTGTTGCTCTCACAGGTTATGTTGTACCCCGGTATCGCCGATTTAGTCACCGAATTAGGGGTCACTAACGACGTTTCCGAGGGAGAGCTGGCCTTCGCGACGCAGTTTAACGCCGCGATGTGGTTCCTGTCACTCGAGTTCATCGGCTATCTGCTCTTCGTCGGTGTCTGGGGCCTGGCGAGTGATCGGCTTGGCCGACGGAAACCGTTCATCGTCATCGGTGCCTTTGGGGGAACGATCGGGTACCTGAGCCTGGCGATCATCCCGACTCTCTGGGCGGTCCCCTTCGAGTGGCTCTTGATCCTTCGATTTCTCCAGGGCGCCCTCACGATCGGCGCCTTCTCACTCGGGATGACGATGCTGATGGACCTCAAAGGGGGACATGGCAGGAACATGGGGGCTGCCGGGATCGCTATCGGCCTCGGCGCTTTCCTCGGAGCCGCGATCGGTGGTGCCCTTTCGGCTGTCCATCCCTTCGCTCCGTTGTACGGTGCTGGGGCGTTGTTGTTCCTCGTGGGTCTCGGGACGACCGTGGTCACCGATCGGGCCCCCGAACGTTCACGGTCGATCCGGCGGACGGTGAGCGAGATCGTGGATACACCCGTGCTTTCCGTACCGTTCGCCTTCGGCTTCATCGACCGATTCACCGCCGGCTTTTTCGCCCTGATCGGCGTGTTCTACTTCGAGGAGCGATTCGGACTCTCTGGCGCTGAAATCGGCCTCATGCTCGCCCTATTCTTCCTCCCATTCGCGCTTTTACAGTATCCTCTCGGACGACTGTCAGATCGTATCGGGCGGACCTATCCGGTCGTCATCGGTTCTGCTTGCTATGGCATTGCGATTATCACCGTCGGATTGCTCCCCTCGGTCGCCCTGGCAGCGGTCGGGATGGTCGTCGTTGGAGTGCTTGGCGCGTTGGTCTCGCCGGCCACGATGGCGTTGGTCACCGACCTGTCGGTGGCGACCGATCGGGCCACCTCGATGAGCGGATTCAACTTCTTCGGGAGTATGGGATTCCTCGGTGGCTTCCTGATCGGCGGCACCATCACTCTCATGTTCGATTTCACCGCTGCGTTTCTCGTCGCCGGTGGCCTTGAGATCGCCATCGCGCTGGTAACGATCCCGGTGTTCTTACGGCTGAGACGACAGGGACGTATCGATGTACCAACGGCCTCTACCTTCGACTAACGCCG
>CAZXER010000005.1:0-50128 GCA_964639975.1 uncultured Halobacteriales archaeon
GGCGAGCGCATCGGCCGTATGGATGAACCCGGCGTTCGAGATGAGGTGGCTACCCTGAACCTCGCGGTTCTGGATCGCCTCGGCGAGGACATCGAACGTCTCCTGGCTGAGACTCGGCGATTCGACCTGCTCGAGCACGTCGTGGTCGGCGAACGGGTAGAGGTACGCGGCAGCGGTGAGGTCAGCGGGTGACGTCTCGCGCTTGAAGTCGAACGTCTCCGAACGGATGCCATACAGCAACGCCGTGGCCACCGATTCTGAGATGGCCATATCGAACTCCTGGATGTACTTGGTGAGGATCGTCGATACCGAGGCGACGTTGGTCCGGATGTCGGAGAACTCCGCATCAGGGGCCTCCTCGTTCGCCTCATGGTCGAACAGCACGTCGAGGGGAACGTCGATCTCCTCGATGAGCCCGAGCAGTGCCACGGTATCGTACTCCTCACGAACGCTGTCGACGTCGTGGAACGCCTCGAGTTCGATACCCAACAAGTTGGCGAAGGCTCGGTTCTCCTGATGACCCATCTCGTCCTTGTATCGGATCACCGATTCAACACCGAGGTGGTCGGCGATCGCCTGCACGGCCACCGCACCCGCCAGAATGTCTGGCGTGGGATTTCGAGGGGTGATGATGGCCAGCGGTCCCTCGGTCTCGGTGAGTATCGAGGTCAGGCGTTGGGCCATATGCTCGAGCTCACCGTGTTCGAGCGCCCGAAGGGCGCTATCGGCGATCACCGACGACGGATTGACCACCACATCGGCGCCGAGCTCGCGTAGTTCCTCGCTCGAAACCGGATCGCTCGCCCTCACGACGACGAACTGCTCGCGTTCTGCCTCTCGAAGGTGCGTCAACGCCTGCTTGTTGGCGTCCACGTCCGAGGACATGATCAACACGATATCGTAGTCCTCGACCGTCTCGACGATATCTGGCTCCCGGATATCGCCCTCGATGGCGTTGAGATCCTGGTCTCGAAGCGCCTCGACCCGGGCCTCGTCGAGATCGACGATGAGGACGTCACGGTCGTGCGTTGCGAGCTCGTCTGCGACGAGATGGCCCACGCTTCCACACCCCAAAATCGCATACGAGGACAGCGATGAGACCGACACGCCTGTGCTCATGTGCCTGGTGGGTTTTCGGTGCGTACATTTAACGCTCCCGAACGGGTCGTCCCCGACAGAAAACGCATTAATAGACCGCCCGGTTATCCGCCAGCTAGGGCCGGTAGCTCAGTTAGGCAGAGCGTCTGACTCTTAATCAGACGGTCGGGGGTTCAAATCCCTCCCGGCCCGCTTTTACTCCATTAGTCCGGGACTGCGGTGAGGTGAAACCAGCGTTATTCTCTGACGATGTGGTTCATATCAATCGGATGAGTCGGCGACAGTTGGCACCTTCCGACTCAATGCGCCAACGTCGGCCCTACACATTTGGGTGCGAATCCAACTCGATGATATATGAGGGTCGCTCATAAAACGGGCCGAACTCGTCAGCAACGGTCCATATGTAGGACTCACCGGGGGTAAATTTCTCCCCGATTTGCACTCCGACGTCCTCGAGGGGAAGGTCAGGATCCAGCGTATTGAACATCCAGCCCTCATACGACTCCCCCGGCGAGAGGGCAGGTTCGGTGGGATACGCGTCCTCGACGGCATCGTCCTCGTCGAATTGATGTAACAAGCTATACGTGGCACCGACGAGGCTGAATTCCTCTGGTAGCGATGCCGGAAGCAGTTCATTGCCCGTGTTCGTGATCGAGACCCAGGTGAGTACGTACTGAATGTTCTCTGGTACGGTGATCGTACCGATCGAATCGGTGACGGATTCGAAGGGACCGATGGCAACCTCGAATCCGTCTGCCTGGACCGACTTTCCGGGGGCCAGAAACGTCACATCGGGTTCGATAACAACCTCATCATCGAAGTCCTCGATCCGGTACCGATGTGTTGTTGCCTTCCACGTCACGTGCTGAGTAGATTCATAGGTAGCTGTATCCCCAGGTGCGACTTTCAGGTCTACCTCTCTCCAGTTGCGCCACTCCGATGAGTCATCAAACCGTTGGATAGTGCTGGAGAAGAGGGCGGGGAACTGGGTGGTGTTCTGAACCGTGAACGACCACTGCCACTCCTCACCACCCTCTTCGACTTGGGGCAGGACTGCGTCGGGAGCGGTGAGTTCAACCTGTTCGAAAGGTGCGTTGCTCTGGTGGGTTTCAGTCTCGACGAGATGAACTGAAACGGTGTAGCTTTCGATCGCGTCGGGTTCCATTCCGGAGAGGCGAAAGAGGATCTCTCCAGCAGCGGGAAACTCGTGGAAAAACGTACCAGGCGTGATGAGTTGGTAAAACCCCGTCTCTCGGTCGTCATTCAGCGAGGAGGTAAAGTTCAAACCGGAACTCCCCTCAATTTCATGGACCTCAAGCACAAGCGTCACCGGGATCTCGGTCCTGACGACGCCTATCAACCAGTCGGATTTGTTCCGAATATGCTCGACCGTTTCCGTCTCGATAATGGTCGACGGTACCTCGGATACCTCGAAAATCTCGGAATTGATCGGGTACCGGTACTCATCAGGGTGAATAGCATCTGGATGGTACAGTTCGATAGTCACCTCGGGAACGGTCCCCTGGGGGAGATCGATTCGTACTTGATGGCTACCTGGCTCAAGCTCGAGGTACTCGCGTTGATATGGAGCGAATGTCCCCTCGATTTGGTCGTTCGCGAGGTACATGGGATTCCCGCCGAATAGCTCGATCTGTCCAGTTCGGAAGATGACGATACCACCGTCTGGGAGGTTGAGATCAACGGACCATGATTCGTACAACAAACCATCGTAGAGGGTTGCCGATCCGGCGGTTAATCGAACCGGTCCTGGCGTTGGTGACGGTGTGGGTGTCGTCGACTCATTTCCATCGTCCCATAGACAGCCAGCAAGTATGCCGACCATACCCGAGGCGCTGGTGGCTATCAGACGTCGCCGATTAATCATGGTTATTTGTGAGGGTGGTAGATACCCCTTATTAAGGAAATCCTTCCTCGTCTGCTATCAACTTTGCCCAGGTTGAGTTCGGCGGGAAAACAACCACTATTCAGTGAGTGATTAGCATACTCAATGAAGCGGTGAACCTCTACTTCGCCGTATCGAGCTGAGAGACGGCACTTTCGAGACGTTGGATGGTGCCTTCCTGATAGAGCTCGTCCTTGAGTTCGTCGCTCGAGAGCTTGTCCCAGAGCTCCTCGAGCCGCGTCTCGAGTTCGTGGTACGTCTCGCTCTCTTTGAGCTCGTCCTCCCCGCGTTTTGCTTCGATGGTCGCCAGCTTCGAGACGACCTGGAAGAGTTCTCTCAGTCGCTCATCGTGTCGTTGCCGATCGAGCATCCGTTCGACACCGTCGACGAGGTCCTCTCGTGAGACGGGCTTGACGAGGTAATCGTCGAAGTCCATCTCGAGGATATCCTCATCAGGCTTGACCGCGGTCACCATGACGACGTACGTCGGCAACTGCATGGTCCGTATCTCCCTGAGGATCTCATCGCCAGAGACATCAGGGATCCGTCGATCCAGCAGCACGATGTCGATATCAGGCCGCAGGCGTTCGAGCGCGTCCTGTCCGGAAAGATACGCCTCGACGTGGTACTCATCTTTAAGCCAGCTGTAGTACATGTCAGCTAGCTCGGCCTCGTCTTCGACGATGAGGACCGTCGGTTCGTCCTCGATCCCCTGGACCATTCGTACGGACCGAATTGGTCGTCTACAATAAATAATCTCCTTTGTACGATTTTCTTCAATGAAAGAGCAACCGTTACACTATGGACAAGTGATCGTCCAAGCCTCCATATCCGGATTCGGTACCACATTTGAACGCTGTTGGTCCACCACTGGGAGCCGTCTCCGGTGTTGATTCACACCAAGGTAACTGTAAAACCGCAATTCCACCTTGCAGTACGCCTAAGTTATTGACATCGAAGGGCTCGCTATGAACCGCAGATCGGTTCTTATAGCCGGTGGAACGACCCTCACCGTCCTTGTTGCAGGCTGCCTCGGCGATGATGGGGATGATGACTCACCTGAGTCGGTTGTCGAATCGTTCATGACAGCGATCGATGCGGGCGATCACGACACCGTCGATACCCTGCTTCATCCGGACCACCGATCGGACACACAGGAGTTCAGTGACGACTACCTGAACCTGTTCGAGAGTGCTGAGATCGAGGTCCACGAGACCACTCTCCTTGAGGAAGAGGAAAATCTTGCTCGCGTCGAAGTGTCGATGACACTGACGACCGATGGGAGTGATCTCTCAGATGAGCCAGTCATCGTTCTGATACCGGAAGAGGACGAGTGGTTGATATACGACTGGACGAACCCCGCGTGATGGGGTCGATCAGGACCCACCCTGCGGGCTGTAATTCGGTGCCTCGTCGGTGATGACGACGTCGTGTGGATGGCTCTCGGTCTGACCCGCCCGGGAGACCCGGACGAACTCAGCCGCGTCCTTGAATTCCGGAATCGTCTCGGCACCGACGTACCCCATCCCGCTTTGGATCCCACCGAGCAACTGGGTTAGTTCCTGCTGCACCGGACCGGTGTAGGGAGTGGCTGCTTCGACGCCCTCCGGGACGAAGTCATCGTCGCTGTCCTCATCGCGGAGGTAGCGGTCGGCGGAGCCACTTTGGAGCGCACCGACTGACCCCATGCCGCGATACTGCTTGTAGCGCTTGCCGTTCATCGTGATGAGTCGCCCTGGCGCCTCGTCGGTCCCGGCGAAGAACGATCCAAGCATGACGGCATCGGCCCCGGCGGCAAGCGCCTTGGCCGCATCGCCCGAGTAGCGGATGCCGCCATCCGCGATGACGGGGATATCGTACGCGCTGGCGACGTCAGCCACCTCGGCGACAGCAGAGATCTGGGGCATCCCGGCACCGGTGACGACTCTGGTCGTACAGATCGATCCTGGACCGATCCCCACCTTGAGGCCATCGGCGAAATCGACGAGTTCGTTTGCCGCCTCGCGGGTGCCGATGTTCCCGACGACCACGTCGCTCTCGACGGAGGTTGCGATGTCTCGAGCGCTCTCGATGACGTTTTGGTTGTGCGCATGGGCACAGTCGATGAACAGGACGTCGGCATTGGCCTCGTCTGCGGCATGGGCGCGGTCGTGGTCGAACGGTCCCACGGCGACGCCGACGCGAAGCAACCCCGCATCGTCGCGCGTGGCCGTTGGATGGCGGCGACGCTGGAGGATACTCTGCATCGTGATCAGCCCAACCAGTCGGTCCTCACCATCGACGAGAGGAACCCGCTCGATCTTGTGATCGTACATCAGTTCGAGTGCGTCTCGGACATCGACATCGTCAGGAGCCGTGATCACCTCGTCGGTCATCGCCTCACGAACGAGATCATCCTCGGCGATACCGAGGTAGGGACGGATGTCAGTCCCGCTGATGATGCCGAGTACCCGATCATCCTCGTCGACGACCGGCGCTCCACTGACTCCCTGCCGTTCCATCTGCGCATCGATCTCCGCCACCGTTTGATCGGGATCAGCGGTCACCACGTCGCGGATGACGAGCTCGTCGGCTGCTTTGACCGTCTCTATCTGTTCCACGGTCTGCTCAATCGTCATATTGCGATGCAGTACCCCAAGCCCACCCTCTCTGGCCAGAGCGATGGCCATCTCCGACTCGGTTACGGTGTCCATCGCAGCCGAGAGGACCGGGATCGTCAGTTCGACCCGCTTAGAGACCTTGGTCGAGAGCTCGACGTCGTCAGGTTCCACCGAGCTCGCCGCCGGCCTGAGCAGTACGTCGTCGAATGTAAGCGATTCCGGGACTCGCAGCTTATCGGTAAAGAACCCCGTCGAGGAGGAATCGTCTGCCATGTCGTGGGTGGTCCTGGGAGGGCAAAAAGCGTTGCGAGATACGGTTACCGGTTCACCGAACCCGGTGACGTTCTGACAGGACCTCAGGACTCGTCTTCTCGGTCATCCTGTTCACTGGGCTCACCGCGATTGCGCCGCCGATTGGTCCGGTTGTTGGATTCAGCGACGGTCTTGACTGCCTCCTCTCTGTTAGTAACCGTGGGTGACGCGGTTTCTCTCGCGATGAAGAACCAGAGCGTGATGAGAATCACGAAGGGGACGACGACGATGATCGCAAAGGTCGCGTTGGTCATCTCTTGTCACTGATAATAACTTCTCCCGTCATCGAAAAAATCTTTGTGTGTACAGCTGGAACGCTCGGCTATGCCTGTTCCTGGGTCCCCCAACAAAACGACGGACCAAACGCACGTGTACTGCGCGGAGTGTGGCGCGAAAGCCTCCACCTCGTGGACGTTCTGTCGTGCGTGCAATGCCAGTCTTGCGGATACCGTGTCCGCCGAGGAGGCCCGCCCAACAATCGATACGCCGGTAGCGGAGACGATCGAGGATACCGGGTGCCCAAAGTGTGGACATGACGAAGCGGAGGTCGACGAGATCGCCACCAGTGGGACCGGTCTTTCGAGGCTTTTCGACGTTCAAAACCGCCGTTTTCACGTGATTTCCTGCACAAACTGTGGCTACTCAGAGCTCTATCGCGGCCAGGATACCGACGTGATCCTCGATCTCTTCATCGGGTGAATATCCCAGCGATACGGTTTCATGAGGGTTTCACGGACAGGCGTCACTGGACCCCCATCACCAGGAGTCTCTACCACTGCGACCCACCCGCCGAGTCGAATCACTCAAATCGACTGTTTGTCTTCTAGCGACTATGGACGATGTCTACATCGTCGACGCGGTTCGGACCCCCTTTGGAGCACGAAATGGTGCCCTCAGCGAGCTTCACCCCCAGGCGCTCGCTGCCATACCGCTCGAGGCGCTTGGTGCACGGGTCGGCTTCGAGCCCAGCGTGATCGATGACGTCATCTTCGGGTGTGTCTCGCCGACGGACGAACAGGGCGCCAACATCGGACGGATCGCCCCGATGGTCGCTGGCTGGGGTGATGGTGTCCCGGGTGTCCAGCTGAATCGGATGTGTGGCTCGGGGCAGCAGGCGATCAACTGGGCGTCTTCGACGATCGCCTCGGGCCAGGCGTCAGCCATCATCGCCGGCGGCGTCGAACACATGACCCGCGTTCCGATGGGTAGCGACAGCCCAGCTGAGCACGGGCTCGTTGGCGATAACCTCCTTATCGATCGATATTTCGACTACTTCGATGAGTTGACCACCCAGGGGGAAGGGGCCGAACGGATCGCCGAGTCGTATGGATTCACCCGTGACGAGGTCGACCAGCTCGCGGTCGAGAGCCAGCAACGATGGGGGGACGCTGATGCGGCCGGACACTTCGATACCCAGCTCGCACGGATCGATCTCGAGTTCGAAGGCACCCAGATCACGCTTGAACGGGACGAACATCCGCGCCCAGACACGACGGTTGAAACGCTCGGCGAGCTGCCACTCGTCTTTCGCGAGGAGGGCAATGGTGTCCACCATGCCGGCAGCTCCTCAGGGATCGTCGACGGGGCGAGCGCGGTCCTCATCGCCGATGGCGAGACGATCGAGCGCCATGGGTGGGAGCCGATGGCTCGCATCAGGGCCCACCACGTGGTCGGTGTCGATCCGGTGACGATGCTAACGGGTCCGATCCCGGCGACGACCGAGCTCCTAGCGCGGGTTGACCCCGATCTCGACGATATCGATCTCTTCGAGGTCAACGAGGCGTTCGCGTCGGTCGTGCTCGCGTGGCTCGAGGAGACCGGAGCCGACTGGGACCGGACCAATGTCAACGGTGGTGCCATCGCCCACGGTCACCCACTCGGGGCAACGGGCGGTGCACTCATCACCAAGCTCGTTCACGAGCTCGAACGGACGGACGGTCGCTATGGGATCTCGACGATGTGCATCGGCTTTGGCCAGGGGATCGCAACGCTTATCGAACGGGTCTAAACGCGGTCTCTACACGAGTAATACGACGATTTCCCACCGGTATTCGGCCACCACTAGAATCGAAATGGATTTTGACCCGGTTACCCAAGCACTGAGCGCTGGGGCCGTGGCCAAGTCAGGCATGGCGACTGACTCCAGAGATCGATCTCGGTGACGAGGGACTGATATACTGAGCGGCTGACTGATCATCGGCCGTGATGACGACACTCTGGAGTTCCGAGATGGATCGGGGATATCAGTCAATCGGGGGTTCAAATCCCTCCGGCCCCATACGTATCTAAAACCCTTCGATGGGGTTTAATACCGCTGAATTTCGAGGATTATGAAAACTTTGTAGCATCTGTTGACATTATCTGCGAATTCTGTGGGACCGAGATTGAGACGCCTGATCAACCTTGCCCAGCTCGAGACCTGGGGGGTGTGCGAGCCGTGATGGGCGAACAATCCCTACGGAAGTTGAACGACGACCTGTTCACCGCGATTGGAGCGTAAACAACGGTGTTCTTCGGTCTTTTGGGCATCTCACTGATGCACCTCGATCAGCTGACTGTCGTGTTGCTCTTGGCCGTGATGATGGTGATCATCGCTCACTCGCTGTTGGTACTCTGGCGAGTGTACAGCCTGCCCAAGGCGACCCTCGAACACCCAGAGTACGACTAACTAACATCTGGGCCGACGACCTGTCAGCCAGTACGTCAGTGGTGGTCTCCTTGCCGGCCCCCCAGTCCAACTGGATTCAAAAGCGGGACCTTGACGGTCATCGCCGCCGAAGCACGGCCACTGAGATGACTGGCCCCAGTAACGTGTTGTTGGTTACCGTCGATTGCTTGCGTGTTGATCGGCTGCAGGATGAACTCGAGGCGGGACACCTGCCTGCCTTCGACCGCATCCGTTCCCGTGGGCTCTCGTTCTCCAATGCATTCACCGTCGCGAACACGACCGATCCGAGCCTCACCTCGATGTTGACGGGGTTGACGCCCCCGTCTCATGGCGTTCTCGAGAACGGGTGGGGACTCCCCGAGGAGATACCGACGATCGCAACCCACCTCGCGTCGGCCGGGTACGATACGGCCGGTGTCGTCAGCGTCGACCATCTCGCCGATCAACATTCCGGACTGGGAACCGGTTTCAACCGCTACGAGGATGGCGGTAGCACTTACGATACCCTCTATCCGATCCTCAGTCGCATCTACGATACGAAGACGTTCAACACCGTCTTCGGTGCCATCAAGAACCGAGGCGTCGCCGGCGTCACGGTCAAGGACCTCCTCAGACAACTCGGTCTGATCCGGCTACACGAGCGTCCGGCGTCGCGGGTGACCGGGGACACCGTCGACGCGATCAACGAACTGGAACCACCGTTTTTCGCGTGGACCCACTACTTCGATCTCCACGAACCGCGGAATGCCCCTCGCGCGTTACGACGCGGTCGCGATCGGTACACGGCTGCGCTACACCACGTTGACGAACAGCTCGGAGCGCTGCAAGACGCGCTTGCAGCCCGGGACCTCCTGGAGGATACACTGATCGTCGTTACCGCCGACCACGGTGAGTCGCTCGACGACCACGGCTATACCGGACACGGCCGCACGCTGTACGATGAGGAGCTGCATGTCCCGCTGTTCTTCTCCCACCCCTCGCTGCCGAACGAACGCGTGGATACCCAGGTCCGGACGATCGATATCGTCCCAACGATACTCGCCTTGCTTGAGGAAGCGCCACTCGATACCGACGGCACTGCGCTGGTCTCACCTGATGGAACCATCACCGAATCCGACCAGCGCCTCGTCGCCCAGGCGTACCCGCCATTCGGTGAGAAGTACGCCGTGCGAACGCCTAGCTGGAAGTTCATCGATGACCGCGCAAACGACTCGGTCGAACTCTACAACCTGCAGGCCGATCCCGAGGAGCGAACGGACGTTTCGAGCGACGAACCCGAGGTTGTCGCTGAGCTACAGGATGCGGTGGAGACATGGCTGCAGCGTAGGCAGGCCGTCGAGGACCAATCGGTCGACGAGGCGACCGAGGAGATGCTCGCCGACCTCGGCTACATCGACTGAGGACTATCGACGCAGCCCGTCCACGATATAGAATGCAGCCCCCACGAGGTTGTTGAAGACCGTGAGAACGAGCTGCATGACGATCCCCAGCGCGACCGCAACGCCCTCGCTGGCACCTACCGCCGTGAAGAGATACAGGTAGGTGGTCTCTCGGACGCCAAAGCCCTGGATCGAGATCGGTATCAGCAGTAGTATCTCGACGACCGGGACGATGACGAGGAAGTACCCGAGGGAGATGTCCATCCCGAGGCCAGTCGCCACGATGATCGTGTTAATGACGACGATCCCACGGAAGACGAGTGAGATCCCTACGAGGACGAGCAACGCCCGGGGTCGATCTCGATAGGTGAGGACGGCGTCGTGGACGGCGGCGAGTCGTTCACCAATATCGAGACGTTCGAGCCGGTAGACCGTCCGATCCAGCAGGGTTCGCAGCCATCGGGAGAACAATACCCCGGCGGCGATCAGGATGCCGATCGCACTCCCGAGAACGATCCCCGTCGCGAGCAATGAGGGGATGCGACCTGCGAGGACGAGGCCACCGATTCCGGCCAACAGGAACACCGAGATCAACCCAGTGGCCCGTTCGATGACGACTGATGAGACCGCATCCTGGCCGACCGGATGGCGATCATACAGATAGTACATCCGGGCACTGTCTCCCCCGATGGTCGTCGGCAAGAACGCGTTGAAGAACTGACCGATGTAGTAATAGACGAACAGCTCCCGCCAGGGGAGGTCGATGTCACGAAGGCGGAGCGTCAGCTGCCACTTGTAGGCGCTGATGGCGATGTTGACGAACGCGAGCACCAGGGCGGCCGCGGCGACCCACGGCGGAACGGCGAGGACGTGGTCGACGATGGTCCCGAGCCCGACGTTCGTGAGGACGTACCACAAGAGACCGATGCTCAGGACTACTCGACCCAGCACCCACAGCCACTGTATCGCCTCACCTCGTCGACTCATCAGTGTGGACGCCCCGTTTCGTTGGGGCTCTATCCGTGCATTCCGTGCAGTGGGAATAAGCGATTCGTGTCGCAGATCGTGGAGACGGGGCGTTTATCGGCTCGGCCTACAATCCGTCGTACATGCAGGGAGACGGGGCTGCACAGTCATCCGACGGTGACGAGGTGGTACGGTCACGTGACAGCTCCGGGTCTGACACGCCCGATCAGTCGTCCGTCAGGACCTCGATCGTGCTACCCGTCTACAACGAGGTCGGGAACCTCCGCTCACTCGTCGACGAGCTGCAAGAGGTCATCGAGGATGATAGCATGGACGGCCATCGACCCGTTGAGATACTCCTCGTCGACGACGGCAGTACCGATGGCAGTACCGAGGCGATCCGCGAGCTGGCAGCCTCGGACGAACGGGTCCGTGGACTCGAGCTCACGCGCAACTTCGGCCAAAGCGCGGCGCTGTTGGCGGGCTTCGATCACGCAGAGGGTAGCGCGATCGTCACGCTCGACGCCGATGGACAGAACAATCCCGTCGACATTCCTCGCCTGCTCGATCGCCTCGATGACGGCTACGATTGCGTCAGCGGCTGGCGTCACGAGCGAAACGATCCCATCTCGAAGACCGTCCCATCCAAGATCCAGCAATCCCTGGCGAAGCTGACCGGCCCCGACATCAACGACTTCGGCTGTACCCTCAAGGCCTATCGGGCGACCGCTGTCAGGGATCTCCCGTTGCAGGGAGAGAATCACCGGTATATCCCCGCCATGTTGTACAACCGGGGGTATCGCATCACGGAGGAACCGGTCGATCACCGACCTCGTACCTCCGGCGAGAGCAAGTATGGCTGGACGCGATTGCTTCGTGGGTTCGTCGATCTGGGCTATCACGTCTTCTGGAACCGATACGGATCTCGACCGATGCACTTTCTCGGGGGCCTGGGTCTCGTCCTCGTCCTCGTTGGCACGGTGGTGGGCGGACACGCCGTGGTCATGAAGTACGCCTTCGGCGAACCGTTGACGCCGCATCTCCCCCGGTTGCTGCTCGTCATCGCGATGCTCCTTTTCGGATTGCAACTGGTGACCTTCGGCATCATCGCCGAGATGCTCACACGCGTTCGAAACCGTGACGAACGCCCGTATCGTATCGCGCGGTCGACGGATGAGTGAGCCGACAGAAGCCTAATCAGTACCGTCAAGTATCGGAGGTTCGTTCCCCGTGATAGCAGTGGCTGGATTCGATAGTACCCGCATACGGACTCGCCTCGCGAGTGTCTCCGGACGAACGTGGTTGTACCTTGGTACGATCGTCTTCGTGTGGATCATGTTCTACGTCGTCACTCTGGGAGATCTATCCATCCACGTCTGGGACGAATCGCGCTACGTCTCGGTGGCCCGTGATATGGTCCAGGGTGCAGGATGGCTCATCCCGGAGATACGAATCGACACCTTCGACACTGAGTTGTCCTATTCGCCACGACTGGCGAAGCCACCACTCATGTACTGGCTGCAGGCAGTGTCGATGTCTGTCCTCGGGATCTCGGAATTCGCGGCTCGACTCCCGAGTGCGCTGGCCACGCTTGGGAGCGCGTTGCTCGTGTACCATATCGCGACGAGGATCGCCTCCGAACGAGCTGGTGTTGCCGGGGCACTTGCGTTCCTCGTGTTCCCTGGCATGTTGCTGGGAAGCCACGGTGGGGGCGCTGCGGTCCCCGATCCGGTGCTTGCATTCGTCGGCTCGATGTTCGTCTGGCTCACGTGGCTCGGTCGCGACCAGCCGAGACTGCTGGTTCCGGCCGGTATCTTCGCTGGTCTTGCCGTGATGACGAAGGGTATCGCCGCGGGCGTGTTCGTGATCATCCTCGCCCCGATCGTCCTCATTCACATCCGATCGTATCTCAACCGGTGGACACTCGCCGCCGTCGGCGCGACCCTGCTCGTCGCCCTTCCCTGGCATGTGTACGCCCAGCTCACTCACCCGGAGACGTTCCTCGACCACTATATCGGACGCGCGGTATCATCGCGCATCGCCGGCGACCTGGTCCCGCCGCCGGTCGAACCCCTGGTACCGTTTTTCAACTATCCGTACATCAGACAAGGTATCGAGGCGCTGTTGCCGCCCTGGCCGTACGCGCTCCCACTGTTCGCCCTCGGCGCGCTCATCGGCCTCGGGTTGGTCGTCCGCCGGGTCCGACGAGATGGCTGGCGTGCTCGTCGCACCGAACTCGTGCTCGTGTGGTGGATTACGGCCGTACCCCTGACATTCGCCGTCGGCGGTGGCAACCATCCGTGGTACCTCATTCCGATGTACCTTCCCGGGGCCGTGCTTCTGGGCCTCGCCATTGCCGGCCTTACAGACGGCTCCGTCGCCGAAGCGCTGGCAAGCCGTCGCAGTGGTGCGTACGTCGTCGATGGCGTCAGGTCGGTCCTTCCACGGCCACCAGCGCTCGACGATCGGGTCTGGCAGGTTGTCTTCGTCGTGGTGCTCGTTGCCTCGGCTGGGCTGCTTTCGATGGCGTACGGCCCGGCGTTGCACCCTGAGTACAACGACGGCCAACAGGCCCTCGGGACGGCCCTCAACGATGCTGTTTCGCCGGAGGAACCGGTCTATATCTACCTCGATGAGAACCAGACCACGCGTTCGCTCATGACGATGGAGGTCTACGCCGATCGCACGATGCACTGGGCGACACCTGAGGAGATACGTACCGACACGACGATCGAGTACGCGGTCGTCCCGATCGACTTCCTCGCCACCCTCGATCGTGACCATCGTGTCCTCGCGACGAACGAACCGGATGGCCTGGTCGCCATCGCCTTCTAAGCGTCCCACCTGGTGCCCCCACCCCGGGATCGGCGTTACGAAGTTTATTGGTCTACCTGCTGATCTCTCCTGGTTCGTCGATCACGAGGTGCTGTCGTTCGTCTCGTCCTCGTCAGCCTGCTCGAGCGCCTCACATAGTGCCTTATTCTCTGCTCTTAAGGCGGCGTTCTCCGCGAGAAGATTCGATCGTTCCTTCGAGAGCATCTCCACCTCCGCTTTGAGGGTCGCTTGTCTCACACGATGTCTCGTATCTGCCGTTGCCATCTCGCGTCGTTCAGTAGTCGAAGAGCGCAACTCGCCTCCATCTGGACGGATCACCTCGTCACAGACGGAGACAAGCTCTTTCGGCTCAGTCTGCTCGGTGAACGATGCGGTGGGTGGGGAGGGGATCATGGTGCACTTGAGATTAAACGTGAGAACTCAAGATAGAAGTACTTCAGTCAGCCACGAGTATGACATCGTTCCGCGGTTGAACGGTAAACTCTGACTGAATCATAACCAGTACCTAGGAGTCTTCACGTGCTTTGTAGGAGGCGAATCTCCCTCGCGATAGTACCCATCTCAATGCAGGGCTGAAGCTTCCAATTTCCCCGAAATTCTCCAGGAGAGTACCGCATTTACACGTTAATTGCTCATGATAATTTTGGCGACAAGTATTTCGGTGGGTAAGCGATGGTACAGGTATGGATGAATGGAGCCTCGAACGGATCAAATCCTGGGGTGCTACCTCGTTCGATGCAGAATCCGGCGGCGTGGTGAAATTGGCGAGATCGGGGTTCAGCGGCGTCATCGATGTTGACTCAACGTGGCTATTTATGGTCGACGGCGACATCGTTGGTCCCGACGACATTGGCGACGACACTATGGCTGGTGCGGGCACGGCCTACCGAGCCCCCGATCCTGGACTGGCGTTGCTGTTCGCGATGCAAGATTCGGAGGTACAACTCGAACGCGGCTACACCGAGGAGGAATCGTTCGAGTCGGTCCATCAGCGACTGAGCAACGATTCCTTTAGCGGGTATCTTAAGCTTTCAGAGTACGTTCTCAGTGGCGATTATTACGTCGTATATCACGGTGGAGACACGTATCCATTCGCGTTTGTCGGTGGCATCGAACGGCTCCACACGGGGGACGCTGCACTCACCTTGGCCAACGATGAGGTTGGTATCTTTGAGGTGAACCAGGTCGACCTTGGTGTCACTCCCATCCCCGAGGTAGTGGACGCGAGCGGTGTTACGAGCGATTCGATCACCCCTACTGACTGAAGACTCGGTCTGGGAGAGTTCGTCGTCGAGGTGTTCAACGCCCTAGTCCCGACACTGATTCCTCATACGAACGCAGACTGCACGACTATCCTATCGAAAAGCTGCCGGATGGGACTGAAAAAGAACGAGTTGCTACTGTGACAGTTCCGCCGCTTCTCCGAGTTTCATTCCCTTGAGCTTCTCGATGGTCTCATCCAGTTTCACATCGAGCTCATCGACGAACTCCATAGTGTGGTCAGTCGTAACGGCGCCCTGGCTCGACGGCTCGATGAGATCCTCCTCTTCTAGGACCCGAAGCGAGTACCTAACCTTGTGATGCGGGTGTCCCGTCTCGTTCGACATCTTCACGATACCGATCGGTTCGCTCGAGATGACCATCTTCAGCACCTCGAGATGCCGCTCTAACATGTCCACTTCCTTTTCCAGACGGTCTATCATGCCATATGTTAACTAGTATTGCCTCTTAAACTTTTGTAGTCTCTTTGCTGCGGCGGATCCCTCGCGATTTGGATGACCAGGGATGACCATCGCTCGATAGTACCACAGTTGTCCTCCTGCAGCATCTAAACCATCTTCAGAACGGTAGCCACACAGACCTTAGTGAGTGCTTGTTGGGGCGGATCTTCAGCCATCTATCGTGTAACTCCGAGGGTGGGATTCGAAACGGGTTTACCCGGTCGATTGGAACCCTGCACTTGTTATGGCTGTGACCATCGTCGGGGCCCAGTTGGGCGATGAGGGTAAAGGCGGTATTGTCGATGTCTTTTCCGAACAGGCCGATGTCGTCGTCCGGTATCAAGGCGGCGACAACGCCGGCCATACGGTCGTTGTCGGCGACGAGACGTACAAGCTATCGTTGGTCCCCAGTGGGGTCGTCCGGGGAACGGTCGGGGTCTTGGGCAACGGCTGTGTCGTCAACCCACTCACGTTCTTCGATGAGATCGATGGGCTCCGAGACCGCGGTCTCGATCCGGAGGTATACGTCGCGGCTCGAGCGCACGTGATCATGCCCTATCATCGAGTCCTGGACAACGCGGAGGAAACGGCCAAGGACGAGGATGACCTGTCTGTCGGGACGACCGGTCGTGGCATCGGACCGACCTACGAGGACAAGATGGCTCGCCGTGGCATTCGGGTCGGTGATCTTCTCGACCCAGAGCGGCTTCGGACCCGGTTGGAGTACGTCGTTCAGCACAAACGGACCATCGCAACTACCCTCTACGAGATTGACGAGCCCGAGGCCTTCGATG
This sequence comes from uncultured Halobacteriales archaeon, assembly GCA_964639975.1. Lineage (GTDB taxonomy): Archaea > Halobacteriota > Halobacteria > Halobacteriales > SKSH01 > CAZXER01. The sequence continues at coordinate 16,277 of CAZXER010000005.1, forward strand.
TGGAGGAGCTCTTCGAGACCTACACGGAAGTCGGTGAACGGTTAGCCGAGGAGGAGATGGTCATCGAGGCGGGCGAGTACCTCACCGAGCGGGTGGCTGCCGGAGATGAACTGCTCTATGAGGGCGCGCAAGGGACGACACTCGACATCGATCACGGGAACTATCCGTATACGACCTCCTCGAATCCGACTGCCGGCTTCGCCGCCACCGGCTCTGGCGTCGGACCGAAGGTGATCGGCGATGGCGACATCATCGGCGTGGTCAAGGCGTACCTCTCTCGCGTCGGTGAGGGCCCGATGCCGACCGAGCTCGACGGAAAGCTGGCAGATGACATCCGGGAACGTGGCGGGGAGTATGGAACCGTCACTGGCCGGCCTCGTCGCGTCGGGTGGCTCGATTTACCGATGTTACGAACCGCCACGAGAGCGAGTGGGTTCACTGGGCTAGCTATCAATCACGTCGATGTCCTCTCAGGGCTGGATGAAGTGAAGATCGCGGTGGAATACGACCTGGATGATGGAACGCGTCGGACGATCCCTCCTACGACGTATGCCTGGAGCGAGTGTTCGCCGAAGTATCGATCCTTTGAGGGCTGGGACGATGTCGATTGGGACATGGTCGCCGAGGACGGAATCGAGTCGCTCCCCGATGCAGCACTGGCTTACTGTACATTCGTGGCGAGCGAGCTCGATACTCCGTTGACCGCCATTGGTGTCGGACCCGACCGCGATGAGACCCTCATCTTGGACCATCCCTTCGAATAGCCAGAGCCGTCATGTTTTTCGGCCGGGGTACCGAGAGAGATGGCATGGATGGAGGATACTGCTGATGCGAGAATCGTTGATGGAGATCCTGTGCTGTCCCGTCGACAAAGCGGAGCTCACACTCGAGGCGATCGAGGAGGACGAAGGAGAGGTTATCGAGGGGACGCTCACCTGCTCCGAATGTGGTGAGGAATATCCCATCGAGGATGGAATTCCCAATCTGCTTCCACCGGACATGCGCGAAGAGATCGCTGAATAGGCCCGGTCCCGAGCGTACACCTCGTGTCTCTGTAGCTATACCGGATTCATCATTCACTCACGTCGATGAATAGATAGAGCCAGCCTGAATCTTTTTCTCGCCCGAGCGCGTCGGTGCGGTCGTGGCGTCACGCTTGCGCGTACACCTCGGCCGCGACGGACCGAAATCCGTAGAGCTTGAGGAATCGGCTGTCGAGGTCACCGACGATTTCGTCGTGGAGGTGACAAACCACGGTCCTCCCCAGCACGTCCATATTGCGCCCGAGGACGATCTCGCTCGGTTTACCTCCGTCACCGATCCGAACCACTTCATCGAGGCAGATGATGCCCATGTGATCCGGGTCGGGGTCGATGAGAATCGACCGGTGAAGTTCGATGGGCAACTCAAGATCGTGACCGGCTATGGCACCGACGTGACCCACGTGGACATCGGGCTCAGGCCACAACGCTCGACGCCGGGGGTCGCCGTCGACGAATCGCTCGGGAGGCCGAGGAACGATCCGACCCCGTCACGATCGGTGACCGAACGGGTCACGAGCCCGGGTACCGTCTCGCTCGTCTCGCTCGCCGCCATCGCTGTTTTGATCGCCGTGGGGGCGATCCTCGTCGTCAGTGAGCTGGCCGTCGTGCTCGGAGCGTTGGCCGTGCTCGTCGGTGTCGGCATCGCCGTCGTCCTGTTGATCAGGTAGCGCCGTCGGTCAACACATTCAAGCGCCGTTCGGGAGAACCCTCCGTGACGATGGGGTTGCACCTACGAAACACGCTCTCCGCTGAGGTCGAGGCGTTCGAACCGCTCGGTGACGAGGTAACCCTCTACTACTGTGGCCTCACCGTCTCGGACGAGCCTCATCTGGGCCACGCACGGTCGTGGGTGCACGTGGACGTGTTGCGCCGGTGGCTCGAATTCAACGGGTACGACGTCATCCACGTCGAGAACTTCACCGACGTGAACGAGAAGATCGTCGCCCGCATCGGCGAGCGTGCAGACTGGGACTCCGAGGGAGCGGTTGGTGAGTATTTCATCGATCGAACGCTCGATGCGCAGCGAGCGCTCAATCTCCGCCGTGCCTCGGCGTATCCTCGCGTCACCGAGCATATCGACGAGATAATCGACCTGACCGAACGGCTCATCGATGCCGGGTATGCCTACGAGTCGAACGGATCGGTGTACTTCGATGTTCCTGCCTTCGAGGGCTACGGACAGCTCATCGATCCCGATATCGACGATGCTGATGATGACCATCCTGATAAGCGACACCCGGCCGATTTCGCGCTCTGGAAGGCTGATGGTGTTGATCCAGAGGACATCGGCGAACACGTCAAGGATCCGGATATCGACCTCGAGGCTGCGTGTGCTGGGGCGTTGACGTGGGACTCCCCATGGGGTGAGGGTCGACCGGGATGGCATATCGAGTGCTCGGCGATGAGCATGGCCCACCTCGGTGAGACCTTCGATATCCACGTGGCCGGACACGATATCATCTTCCCCCACAACGAGAACGAGATCGCCCAATCGGAGGCCGCGAGCGGCGAGGACTATGCCCGGTACTGGGTACACATGGACCTTCTTGAGATGGAAGGCGATAAGATGAGCTCGAGCCTTGAGAACTTCCTCACGGTCGATGCTGCGCTTGAACGCTACGGGCCCAACGTCATCCGGGTGTTCCTCCTCTCCGCCAATCACGGGACCCGACAGTCGTACTCGACCGATGCCATCGACCAGGCAACCCGGCGATGGGACGGTCTTGATCGCGCGTACACCCGGGTTACCGAGGCACTCGACAGTCCAGACACAAGCCCGAAGGTTACCGATGACACCCTTCGGGAAGCAGTCACTGAGGCGACGGTGTCGGCGACTCAGTCACTCGATGACAACCTCGGGACCCGCGGCGCGCTGGTCGCGCTCGAGTCGGTGGCAGACGCCGTGACCGGACATATCGAGGCGGGCGACCCACCGTACGATTACGCTGGACTCCTCGAGGCCCTCGAAACGTTCGAGGCTATCGGAACGGATGTGCTCGGGCTCACCTTCGGCCAACGAGAGACGACCCATCGCCTCGATACGATAGTACAGCGCCTGCTCGCACATCGTGAGTCCCTCCGGGACGATGGTGCGTTCGAGCAGGCCGATGCCCTGCGGAGTGCGCTCGCCGACGCCGGCGTCGAGATCGAGGATGCCGACGATGGACCGCGCTATCGACTCGTTGAGACACACCGCGACTAGTGACCCGACCACTCGGGGTCCCGATCCTCGAAGAACGCATCGATCCCCTCGTTCTTGTCATCGGAGGCGAAGAGCAGGTTGAACAGTTCAGCCTCGTATTCGATGCCAGCAGACAGTGGCATCTCTGTGGCAGCATCGACAGCCCGCTGGGCGAGTTGCACCGCGAGTGGGCCGTTACGTGCGATCCGTTCGGCGAGCTCGTAGACCCGGTCGTCCAGCGTAGCCGGTGCATGGACCTCCTCGACCAGGCCGATTCGAGCGGCTTCCTCCGCCTCGATCAACTCACCCGAGAGGATGAGCCGTAACGCCTGGCCGCTACCGATCAGGCGCGGGAGTCGCTGGGTGGCGCCACCACCGGGCATGAGTCCGAGCGTCACCTCTGGCTGGCCGAGCTTCGCCCGTTCGGAGGCGATTCTGATGTCACAGGCCTGTGCGAGCTCGCAACCGCCACCAAGCGCATGACCATTGATCCGCGCGATCACGGGCACTGACGCGTCGGCAACCGCTTCGTAGACACGCGGGCGAGCTCCTGCCTCGCGCTGTTCGAGTGGTCCCCGATCGCGGAGATCGCCGATATCAGCTCCAGCTACGAACGCCTTTGCCTCGTCTGAGCCCGTCAGGACGACGACTCGAACGTCCGAAGCGGCGTCGAGTGCCTGCATGGCGGTTTTGATCTCACGGCGGACGTCCCCATTAAGCGCGTTTCTGGCGTCAGGTCGATCGATAGTCAGCGTAGCCACGCCACTGGCTCGTTCCTCAACCTCGAGGCGGGTCACCGAGAGGTTGTCGCCAATCGAGTGAAGATCGGGCTCAGACATCGTCGTCTTCCCCCGCGATACCAACGAGTTCTCCGTCCTCCCAGCGGTAGAAGCCCTGACCGGTTTTCCGTCCAAGATGTCCGGCTCTGACCTTGCGCTTGAGGAGCTGCGGTGGTCTGAAGCGTTCGCCGAGTTCCTCGCGAAGGTACTCGAGCACGTCGAGTCGGACGTCCAGCCCGATGTGGTCGGTCAGTTCGATGGGTCCCATCGGGTGGTTGTATCCCAGCTCCATCGCCTGGTCGATGTCACGCGGGCCGGCGACGCCTGCTTCGAGCATCCGGATCGCTTCGACTCCGAGGGAAATCCCCAGCCGTGAACTCGCGAATCCGGGTGAGTCCTGCACCGTGATGGGCGTGCGATCGATCTCCTCGACGAACGACTCGGCGGATTCAAGCACCGATGAATCGGTCTGTTCGGCGACGACGACCTCGACGAGCTGCATGATATACGCCGGATTGAAAAAGTGCAAGCCAATGGCCCGATTCGGGCGTTCTAGCGCGCTTGCCAGCGCGGTCACCGACAGCGAGGAGGTGTTCGTCGCGATGATGGTATCTTCGCTTGTCGCGTCCTCGACCGCGTTGAACGTCTCTTGTTTGAGATCGAGATCTTCCGGGACAGCCTCGATAACGAGGTCCGCGTCTGCCACGGCCGTCTCGAGCTCGGTCGTCACGGCGATCGCGTCCATCGCGTCGCCGGCCTCGTCTCGACTGAGCTTCCCACGCTCGACCCCTCCAGCGAGGTTCGACTCGATGGTGTCGAGCGCATCATCGAGGATCGTCTCATCGATATCTCGCAGTTGTACGGTGTGGCCAGCGATGGCGCAGACGTGGGCGATATCGCGGCCCATCGTGCCGGCGCCGAGGATAGCGACGTCCATACGCGGCGAGGCCTCTCGGGTCGGGGTTAAGTGTTGTTCTGTCCGATTCCCCCCTTCCGATCACCCGTACGTTCTACCGACTACGCGAGCGTCACCTTGAGGCCGTATCTGGGCAGTCGTTCCTGCGTGAAAATCCGTCGCATGACCGCTGTCACCCGATCACCAACCGAGACGGAGTCGTCTGCGGTGACCATCACCGGAAGGCTCACCGCATCACCGTTTTGACCATCGAACGCGACGACCGCCGTCTGGTACGCCCCGACGCGTTGTTGATACGCATCGAATTCGGGCGGTGCGCCACCGCTTGAGATCGTCGTCACCGCCTCGATCGTGCCGTCTCCCGAGAGCCTAACCGTCTCGTAGGTCTCACCCTCTCCACACGCAGTGCAGCTACCAGTCGCCGGCAGCGCGAGCGCGCCGCAGGCGACACAGCGTCCGGCCTCGAGTCGCTGGCGCTGGGGAAGCGATCTGACCCAGGACGGCATGCTGACGTAGGCACCACCGCCATCAGGTTCGCCACCGGTGAGCGCTCCTCGACGACGGAGATATGCCGGGTAGTCCAGCTCGATATCTGGCTCGATCGAGGTCTGTAGTGGCATTGAGGGTGCCTCGATCAGCAATGCGTCGGCACCGGCACCTGCCCCGTAGCCGACCGCAAGGAAGCGCTCACCACCACCGGCAAGTGCTCGGGCGAGGCCGAGAGGGACACTCGCGGCTCCGGTATTCCCGAGGTCCTGGACGGTTGTTCCATGGTAGATGGTCTCGTTCTCGAGTGCGAGTGTCGATGCGAGCCGATACGGCCTGGCTCCATCGGGAGCCTGGATGGCGGCGGCATCGACGTTGGTGTGGTCCTCTCCGAGCTGGTTGACGGCATCGACGATCGTCTCGCGATAGGCCCGTCGGTCGTAGGCGGTGATGCCAAGCCCCTCAGTAGTGGTCGACTCCGGTGACCGATACCGTTCACCCGGAGCGACGGCGGAGCCATGCCCGATCGAGATGATCGACCCAGGTCCTTGGTCACCGAGGATGAGTGCACCAGCCCCGGCGCCAGCACCATGGCCAGCTGCGTCCGTGAGTTCACCCCGAGGGGCATCAGCTGCGACGACGAGTCCGATGTTCTCACCCCACGGACCAGCGTCGAGGGCCTCACAGAGGGACTGGGTGCCAACCAACGTGCTTCCGACGCGATAGCTCTGTCTCGCCCGCGATGGCACACCCAGCATCGAGCCGAGGCGGACGCTGAGGTCCTCCTCGTCGATCGGCGGCGTCGAGGTTGCGAACCCGAGGTACGCCACGTCATCTGGCGTGTGGTCCGTGGCTGTTAAGGCGCGCTGGGCTGCTTCCCAGGCCATCGTGAGGGCATCCTCATCCGCGTCAGGCACGGCACACCGTTCGATACCGGCCGCTTCGTGTCGATCCCACACATCGGCGAACGTTTCACTTGAGATGTAGAACCTGGGCGCATAGGCACCGACAGCTCGGATCGATGGCCACGTCATCGGGCCACCTCCTCGAGACGTTCGAACACGTGGACGACCGCGGCCCCACCGCTACCGCCGACGTTGTGGGTAAGTCCGATCCGAGCCTCCGGTACCTGCCGCTCGCCAGCCTGTGCGGTGAGTTGCTCGTAGACCTCGACTGCCTGTCCAGCACCGGTCGCCCCGATGGGGTGTCCCTTCGATTTGAGTCCACCCGAGGTATTGACGGGGAGTGACCCTCCGAGCGTCGTTTCGCCCTGCTCGACGAGCCCACCACCTTCACCTGGTTCACAGAAGCCGAGATCCTCATAGGCGATGATCTCAGCGATCGAGAAGCAATCGTGGACCTCGGCGAAATCGAGGTCACTCGGACCGATCCCGGCGGCCTCATACGCCCGCTGGCTTGCCTGCTTCGACGCCGGAAGACTGGTGTACGTATCCCGCTGGAACAGGCCAACCCCATCCGACGCAGCCCCCACGCCGGCGATGTTGATCGGGATATCGGCGTACTCTGCAGCCACCTCGGAGGCGGCGACGATGACGGCCGCAGCACCGTCCGTCGTCGGACAGCAGTGATAGAGGTTGAGCGGGTCAGCGACGGGAGGCGCGTCACGGACGTCTTCCATCGAGCACGGGAATCCGAGGTGGGCCTTCGGGTTCATCGAGCCATGGTCGTGGTTCTTGACGGACACAGCGCCGAGTTGGTCCTCGGTCGTCCCGTAGCTGGTCATATGCGCACTCGCCAACTGGGCGTACACGCCCGCGAAGGTCGTCCCAGCCATGCGTTCCCATTCGGTCTCGCCGCTGACTCCGAGCCAGTACCTGGTCACGTCACTCGAGGTGTCGGTCATCACCTCGTATCCGCCGGCTAGGACGACATCGGCCATGCCACTGCGGACGGCCTGGACCGCCGACCGAATGGCATAGCCACTGGCTGCACAGGCGTTCTCGACTCGGGTGGTGGGCGTTCCACCCAATCCAACATGTTCGGCCACCGCCGGCGCACTCAACCCGATCTGGCGACCACCGACGCCCAGTGTCCCCACGACGACCTCATCGACCGATGCTCTCGTGAGCCCCTCAACCGAGTCGAACGCCGCATCGACAGCCGATCCGAACAGCGATCGATACGACTCGTCGGGAAAGGACCCGAAGTCGGATTGGCCGGCTCCGATGAGATACGCGTCTCGCATAGCATGAAACGATGTCCCCCGTGGCTAAAGCGTTCCGTGGTTCTCCCACGTAGTATCAGGATTGTTACTAAAGTAGCCTTCAGGGAGACTTTTAGTGACCTCCGATTGGATATCCAGATATGAGCGATCAGGAACCGCAAGCTGCCTTCGAGACCGCCGAGGGGGTCGATGACACCCTCGAACCGGCCTCTGCGTTCAAGCTCGTGGCTGACGAGACCCGCCTCGCCATCCTCGAGGCGTTAGCCGAGGCCGATGAGCGCCCGGTCTCCTTTAGCGAACTACGCCGGGCGGTGGAGATGGGTGATTCGGCCCACTTCAATTACCATCTACAGCAGCTCACCGGCCATTTCGTGACGCAGGTCGAGGAGGGATACACGTTCAAACACGCGGGAGAGAAGGTGATTCGAGCGCTCTTTGCCGGTTCGTTCACCGATGATCCGCACCTGGAGCCGTTTCGCGTTCGCGGTGCCTGTGTCGGCTGTGGCGGTCCGCTCGAGGCGGCCTACGACGATGAGCAGATGTCAATCCAGTGTGCCGATTGTGGCCACGGTCACGGCGAATACGGCTTCCCACCGGGTGGATTGCGAGACCGCAGTCTCGAGGAGGTGACCGAGGCGTTCGACAACCGCGTCCGCCATCTGCACTGCCTGGCAGCTGATGGGGTCTGTCCCGAGTGTGGTGGGAAGATGTCCACCGAGCTCAACTTCGAGGAAGACCGCTGTTGCCTCGGGGTCCAGACGGTGGTCAACCACGACTGTGATCGCTGTGGGCATACGCTCTGTTCCGCTCCCGGGTTGCGACTGTTGGACCACTCGGAGGTCGTCTCCTTCCACCGAGACAGGGGTGTCTACCTCGACGAACGCCCCTACTGGACGTTACCGTGGTGCGTGTCTGACCACTACACCACCGTCGTCGACGAGTCCGCACCGCTCATCGAGGTCCGCATGCCACTCGGTGAGGAGGCGCTGGTCGTGACGCTCGATGGGTCACTGACGGTGCTCGATACCACGATCAACGCACGTTCTGACTGATCGCGACGGTATCCCGGCTGGAACGGTCGCGATGGTTGGCTTCTTTATGGGGCGTCGTGAAGCGACCTACCATGGCCTACAGCTACGAGCCGCAGTACTTCGAGGACTACGAGGTCGGGCAGTCGTTCGAAAGCGTCGGCCGGACGGTCACCGAATCCGATCTCACGATCCATTCGATGGTCGCCGGCGACTGGACCGAGTTGCATACCAACCGGCACTACGCCGAGGACGAGCTCTACGAGGGTCGGGTGGCCCACGGACCCTTCACGTTCACGCTCGCGACCGGGTTCATGTACCGCAGCGGCCTGCTCGAACGGACGGTGTTGGCGTTCCTCGGGATGAACTACATGGAGATTTCGAATCCGGTGTACATCGATGATACCGTCTCGATGGAGATGGAGGTAACCGAGGTCCGCGAGGTCTCGAGTCGGGATGATTCCGGCCTGGTCACCTTCGATACCGAATTAACCAATCAGGATGGGACGACCGTGTTCGAGGGTGACATGATCTTCCTCATCAAACGCCGTGAGGGCGAGTCTGACAACTGAACCATCCTCACGACTACCAACCATGACCTCACCTCACGTGCTTGATGACGAGTCCAGGGCGATCGACGTGCACGCCCATCCACCGACGGCGGAATTCCTCCACGAAGCCGGTGGCGAGTACATGCACGATGCGGCCGATGCCTTCGGAGCCGACCTCGAAACCCAGTCCTTCGAGGAGATGAAACACGCCTATCGCTCGGCCGGGATCGACCGGGCCGTATTGCTGGCGTGGGACGCCGAGACGACCACCGGGCGACCTCCGGTGACGAACGAGTACGTCGCAGAGGCTCGCGATTCGCATCCCGACTTTTTCATCGGATTCGCGAGTGTCGATCCGTTGAAAGACGATTGTGTCGAATCGGCCGTCCGTGCCGTGGAAGACCTCGATCTATCCGGGTTCAAGTTCCAACAGATCGCGCAGGGATTCGATCCGAGCGACCCGGCTCACGAGGCGCTGTTCTCGACGATCGAGGAGCTTGGGGTGCCCTGCATTTTCCACGGGGGGAACTCTCAATTCGGCGGTGGCGCCCCGGGTGGCCGAGGGTTGGAAATCAAATATGGTGATCCCATGTTGCTCGATACACTCGCGGCCCGACACCCGGAGCTCGACATAATCATCGCCCATCCAGCCTTCCCCTGGGAGCGCGAGCAACTGGCCATTTGCCTCCACAAGTCCAACGTGTACATGGACCTCTCTGGGTGGCTCCCGCGCTACATCGACGAGCAAGTGCTCCATTACGCTCGAACCTTGCTGTCGGATAAGGTGATGTTCGGGACCGATTACCCGATGCTCGATCCCGAGCGATGGCTCGCTGATTTCGCCGACTTGGAGTTCGAACCGGCCGTTCAGCGAAAGATCCTGTGGGAGAACGCGTCGCGGTTACTTGACTGATCCAATGCCCAGTTCGTAGCTACTGGTACATTTTAGGCATATGCCGATCATCTGATTCGGTCTCCTCACTTTCGGCGATCTGCTGGTAATGCTGGGCGATTTGCTCCATCTGTTGGCGGATGTTGTCGGCCTGTTCTGCGAGTTCGGAGGTATCGATGTCGAAGTCGACGAGCGGTTCGATGGCCGTCTCGATGACCGATTGCGCTGCGCTCGGATCTGGTAGGTACGGATTCGACTGCACGACGAGGACTGCTGCGGGCACATCTGCCTGGTAGCAGGCGTTCGTGAGTGCACCGGTGATCCCACCGACCAGTCCGTGGCCATCGGCTAGCTCGATCCCCGCCTCCTGTAACTCGGTCTCGACTTGTGAGTCGGTGGCGATACCGACGATATCACCCAACTCCTCCTCGGATGAGGCGGGTGCGCCGGCCAGAAAGATGGCCCGACTGAACTCGTCGGCCAGATCCTCGAGGATGCACTTGCTCAACGCGGGGAACGAATGGGCTGGTAGGGCCATATCGCTCTGGAGGGTCATCACTGCTGGCTCATTGCCCGCATACACTCGAACGATATCTCGGACTCTCCCATCCACGTAGGTTGTCACGGCGGGGAAGTCATCGGACGTGATGTTCCCGTGATGCTCGAGCTCGAGTTGGTTCGTGATGAAGTCGGTGGCGATGGAGGCGACGAGACCGTGGCCTGGCAGTCCCTCGATTAGGGTCGGTGTTTCCGCGTCGAGATCGGTCAGGCGATCGAACGTGACGGTGGGGGTATCTTGTGGCATTGGTTGTGGTTTCGGGCCGTAGGTAGGTGTATCTTCGGTAGGGTCGATCCGTTCACTCAGAGATACCGAGAAGTAGACTAGGTTCTCGGGTCTGCCGTGAGCATCCCAAAAGCAATCGCGTTCACCACGTTCAGCCTGATGCGTGCGCGCTGTTCCCGTAAACTAGCAAACGACCGAGGCTACCTATCGAGAAACGCCTCGACACCGGCACGGTGTGCCTCGGTCGCATACGCTTCGGCTTGCAAGCGTGCCTCGATATCGAGTGCGTCGCGGTAGGGTCGGCCGAGGGTTTCATGCAATGATCGCCTCACGCGACCCAGGGTCTCGGTGGCAATCGTCGAGAGAACCGAGAGACACTCATCGACGCGATCGTCGAGTTCGTCAGCAGGGACCGCCTCGTTGATGAGATCCATCTCCGCTGCCTCGGGTGCCCCGACGAAATCTGCCAGGAGGGCGAGGCGCTTCGCCGTTCGGAGGCCGACAAGCGCCGGGAGCAGGAACGTCCCGCCGGTGTCGGGGATGAGGCCGACCCTGGCGAAGCCAGCATTGAAGCGGGCGTCCTCGACGGCGTAGGCGAAGTCAGACAGCAACACGAGCGCGAGACCGGCTCCGACTGCGTCACCATTGATCCGAGCGACGATGGGCACGTCAGACTCGAGCATCGCCTCGGCAAGTCGGCCAAAGCTCTCGTCGATCAGCGAAGCGCGCTTCGCTGGCGGCCAGTCTCGATCGGCCATGGCGTTGATGTCTCCACCTGAGCAGAAGGCGCTCCCTGCGCCGGTGAGAATGATCGCGTCAACCTCCTTGGGCTCAGCCGACTCGGTCGCCTCGGCGAGCTCGATGGCAATCTCAGGGGTCATGGCGTTTTTCACGTCGGGTCGATCGAGCGTGAGAGTGCGGATGCCGTTCGTCTCCGTCGTCTTCATACGTCCACGCGCGTGGGCCGGGGCTTTAATGCCTGAGTTCGTCACACGAGGGATATGGACATGGAGACGTTCTTCGAGGAGATGCCTTTCGCGGCGATGCTCGGCGTCGAACTACTTGAGGCAGACGATGGATACGCCCGCGGTCGGTTGCCGATGCGCGAGGAGCTCTCGTGGAATCCGGACGAACTGATGGCCCATGGGGGAGTGACGTTCACCCTCGCAGACACGATAGCCGGAGCCGCGCTCGTCTCGCTGGTCGAACAACCAGTACCGACGATCGACATGCGCATCGATTACCTCGATGCCGCGCGGGGAGACCTCGATGCGGAGGCCGAGGTGGTGCGCGTCGGCGGTGACGTCGGCGTCTCTGAGGCCACGGTAACCGACGAGGCTGGCACCGACATCGCCCGTGCGGTCGGTGTGTACAAGACCGGGTGATGCGTCGGCGCAGGCCTCCCAGATCAGTTCGATGACCCCTGTAGCGCCTGGCGGAGCAGGCCAGACTGTCCCCGTCGGAGGCGCTCGAGGAAGGCTGACTTGCTAATCGACAGCTCCCTGGCGACGTCAGATGCTGTCGCCTCCTTTGGCACCTCGAAGTAGCCAGCATTGAGGGCCGCGATGAGCGCCTCCTCCTGCGATGGAGTGAGGTTCCATTGTCGCTCCGGAGAGCCGGCTACCTCGGCGCCCAGTGGGTTGACCCGTTCGATCGTCACACCGATGGCGTCGCCCGCAGCGGCCATCACCCCTTGCAGGACCTCGGTCCCGACGACACTGCCAGTGAGGTGTTCGATGCCGTTGTGATAGCGCACGGATTCGAGCAAGAGCCCCTCATCCGCCAGATCGTGCAATACGCAGGGTTCACGGGAGAGACACCGGTAGGTCGCGACATCTGCACCACTTGCGCGGTGGAGATACCGGATCCTGTCATCGTCCTCAAGCACGGCGGCGAGCGCTCCCTCCTCGTCGAGATCGACGCTGAAGCGAAGCAGCGCGTTGCCGTCTCGTCTGAGGACAGGGGGTGATGCCTCGACGATTGCACCGGTGGCGTCGGTCGCATCGGCCAGCGGGCAGGCGTCACCCTCGACCCGAATATCCACCACGAGGCATTCCTCGATCATCGTCGCATTGCTACGGGTCAACACCATATAAATGCAGTCTATAGACGGGTCAATCGGTATGGTTCATCCACCCAAGTATCTACCAAGTATGGACATCGAAGCCGTCAAAGAACAAGCCGGACCGCGAGCGTTCAATCCGGCTGACGATATGCCCCGGGAGTACCGCGAGGCGGCCACCCGGATGATCGAGTTCCACGCCAACAGCGAGATCATGGGCGCGTACCTCGAGCGCCCGTTCATCCGACAGGCACCGAGCCTCGAGCGGAAACTCGCGTTCAGTGCCAAAGTGCAGGACGAGATCGGCCATGGACAGCTCCTCTATCGGGCTGCTGAGACGCTCGGCGTCAAGACGCGCGAGGAGATGCTGGACGACCTCGCAGCGGGTGAGGGCAAGTTCCTGAACTGCTTCCACTACCCTCTCGACAGCTGGGTGGATACCCCGATGATCGCGTTCTTCGTCGATGGGGCCGCGATGCGACGGCAGGCCACGCTCAAGCAGACGAGCTGGGAGCCCTATGCCCACGCGATGGACAAGATCTGCTTCGAGGAGGGGTTCCACGTCAAACACGGTGAGGACATCCTCAGGACGCTCGCAACGGGTTCGAAGAAGGAACAAGAGCGCTTGCAGGAGGCGTTCGACCTCTGGTGGCCGCGTATCATCCAGTTCTTCGGGCCCACCGACGACCAAAGTACGCATCACGATTTCGCCAGCGAGGTCGGGTTGAAGCTGAACTCGAACGACCAACTCCGCAACGCGTTCCTCAACGCCTACATCCCGAAGGCAGAGAAGTACGGCCTTGAGATCCCCGACGAACCTCGCATCAGAGATCGAGGCGACGGTACCTACGAGGTAGACGAGGACGATCTCGACTGGGACGAGTTCTTCTCCATCGTGAAGCACGAGTACGAACCTGGTCTCGGTCAGATCAATGGCCGTGCAGCGGCCCAAGAGGCAGTCAGCTGGGTCCGAGATATCATCGAGGGCAATGGCGGCAAACCGACCGGGGTAGGCACCTCGGTCGCGGCCGATTAGATCCATGATCTGGGAAGTGTTCCGCAAGGAAGACCCCGGTGGCCACCACGTTCACTGTGGCAACGTCCATGCCCCCGACCAAGAGCTCGCATCGCTGTTCGCACAGATCCAACACGGTCGACGCAAACCGGTCGATAACCTCTGGGTGGTCCCCCAACAGGAGATCGAAGCGATCGATGCAGCTGAGACACCGTTCGGTGGGACCACCGACAAGTCCTATCGATGGGCGATGACCTACACGAACATCGATGCGCACTTCGCCGAAGAGGTCGCCGCGTCGGAGGAGGAACAAGAAGAGGCCGAACAGAGGCGGTCTGAGACAGCATGACATCGAGTGCCTCAGTTGATGCGATGGGGACCGAGGAGCGCCATGCGTTGGAGACGCTGCTCGTCAGCCTCGCCGATGATGAGTTCGTCATCGCGGAACGATACACCGAGTGGCAGGTGCGCGCACCGACCCTCGAGTCGGATCTCGCCCTGGCGAACATCGCTCAGGACGAGCTCGGTCACGCCCGCCTCTGGTATGACGTCCTCGGTGACCTCGGCCACGATGAACCAACGCTGTTGTATGAACGCGATCCAAGCGATTTCCGTCACGGTACCCTGTGTGAGCTTCCGTTCGAGGAGGGGGACTGGGCGGACGTAATCGTCAGGTCCTATCTGTACGATATCGCTGAGGAGATCAGATTAGCGGCGCTAGCGGAGTCCTCGTATCCGACCATTGCCAATCGGGTTCCAAAGATAGCAGCCGAAGAGGAATACCACCGCGACCACGCGGTGACCTGGCTCGAGCGGCTGGCCAGCGAAGCAGACGGACACGAGCGAGTACAATCGGCTGTCGATCGGCTGGTTCCCCACGCGATGACCCTCTTCGAACCGGCGATGGCTCCGGTTCTCGGTCGCGACATCCCCGAGTACGACCCGACGACGATCGAATCGATCCTCGTCGACGAGGGGTTCCGTCCGGTGCCCCTCGACGAGCTCTCGGACCGATGGCTCGACGAGGTCTCTACCACCCTCGCCGAGTTCGACGTGTCGGTCCCAACGGCCGACCCCCCGGACGAGACCGGCCGCAACGGGACCCACAGCGACGACTGGTACGACCTCTATGACGACTTCACTCACACGTATCGGGACCTCGGTCGGACCGATACGACCCGCATCATGCCCGAACCAGACGATGGCTGAACCACACCCGACAGAGAGCGAGACCCTCTGCCCCCACACCGAGTACCGACGGGGTGAGTCACACCCAGAGATCCCCAACACAGGGGCCGGATCGACCGGTATCAAGGCCGACGTGTGGGAGGCATTGCGGGAGGTTGAGGATCCTGAGATGCCAGTCAGCATCGTCGATCTCGGGCTTGTCTACGGCGTGGATGTCGGTGATGGCGAGGCACGAATCGATCTCACGCTGACGTACTCAGGGTGTCCCGCCCGCGATTTCATCGTCCAGGAGATCGAGTGGCGCGTCGGACGGGTTACGGGTATCGATGCCGTCGATGTCAATCTCGTGTGGTATCCGCCCTGGTCCGTCGAGAACGTCACCGACGACGGGCGTGCCGCCCTCGAACGATTCGGTCTGAGCGTCCAATCATGACACGGAACGACCCGAGTGTGGACGCTGGCGACACGGCGACGACTGCAACCTGTCCGTATTGCGGTTCTGCGAACACGGAACGCGAGCATCCCAAGGGGCCGTCGCTGTGCCGGTCGATGTTTTTCTGCCACGGCTGTAACCAGCCGTTCGAGTCGTTTAGATAAGGGACTAGCAAACGGTGTTGGCACCTTCCCACAGGGTGAGACTCTGTAACCAGATTAACCTGTTGTGGCGTTCGAGTATGAGGTAACGAGTACCATGTTCGAACACATCCTCGTCCCGACCGATGGCAGCGAGCTGTCAAAGCGCGCCATGGAGGCCGTCGTTCCACTCGCATCGACGTTCGGATCGACGATTCACGTGGTCCACGTACTCAGCATGGGTGAGATCTCTCCAGCGCTTCGCGATGAGACTCGAGATGAGCTCACCGAACGGGGCCAGGCGATCACCGCAGAGGTACGAGACGTTGCAACTGAGGCGGAACTCGAGACTACCGTCGAGGTCATCGAGACGACCGGCAGCATCCATGAGACGCTGGTCGGGTACGCTGGTGACCATGACATCGATCTCCTGGCGATGGGCACCAGCTCACCCACGGGATTGAGCCGGTTCGTGATGGGAAGTATCACCCGACGGACCCTCCGGGCTGTCGATGCCCCGGTGTTGACGGTGAACCCAGATACGCGTCTCTCCAGTCGAGTGGGCTCGATCCTCCATCCGACAGATGGCAGCGCTGGATCAGCGGCTGCAGCCGGGTACGCCATCGATCTCGCTGAGACCTTCGACGCATCATTACACGTCATCAACGTCGTTGACGTGACCGGTCCATGGGAAACACTGGAGAGCGATCAACTGATCTCATCCTTTGAGATGGCGGGACAGGAGGCGGTCGATTCGATCATCGAACGGGCGGAACAACGATCGATCCCATCCGTCCAGGCTTCGGTCCTCGATGGGACTCCGAGTGAGATCACGATCGAGTATGCCACTGACAAGAACGTCGATCTGATTGTGATGGGAACGCATGGCAGAAGCGGGTTAGACCGGGTATTGCTTGGCAGTGTCGCGGAACGGGTGATCGGGAACGCAACAAAACCGGTGTTGACAGTGAAGTCGACTGAGTGAGTCTCGGCGTCCTCACCTCGATCGACACCGAGATTTCGATACTTGTCGGGTCGTTGGCACCATCGTCTCCGTTCATTTCGGCGTATTCCTCAACCCACCGGCCCTAGCCGCCCGTACGATTGCGGTTTGAAATCCACCGAGACGTGAGGAGGGTGGGAGCGTCCACCGGTATCATGCAGACGGCGGCTTTATCCCGCCACGATTCGCACTCGTTTGCGATGACCGACCGATCGTGGTTCGACGGCATCGACCCCACGGACGGCGATGCCGCTGCACACCGAATCACTCATGGCGAGGCACAATCGCCTCGGAATTGGCCTGTGGAGGCGATCGAGGCCGGGGTGGTCACGGATGAATCGGAGTACCACGACCTCCTTCGAGCGTGTACGCTTCAGGCATTCGAAGCCGAACTCGATACGCTCTCCGGGGCAGCTGATCGAACTCTCATTCAACTCGTCAGAACCTACGATGCGACGGGGCAAGCCGATCACGAGCTCCGCCAGCGCGTCGCGGAGGCGATCACCGAAGGATCCGCAACCGAGGTGAGTGAGACAGAGATACCGGTGTTACGGGAGGCACTCGAGGACGAGGGGACACCACTTGCATCAGAACTTGACCGGTTGCTCGAGACCCTCGAATCGCTGCAGGATGATCTCGATGCGATGGAAGCGACCCTCCTCAAGCAATCGATGAGCGTTGCCCCGAATCTGTCGCATCTGGCTGGTCCGATGCTGGCAGCGAGACTGATTTCAGTGGCCGGCAGTCTCGAGGAACTTGCCAAGCTCCCGAGCTCGACCCTGCAGGTCCTTGGAGCTGAAGGAGCCCTGTTTGCACATCTGCGCGGTGAGGCCACCTCGCCGAAACACGGTCTCATCTTCACCCATCCGGCCGTCCGATCCGCACCGACGGCAGATCGCGGTTCGATCGCCCGCACGCTCGCGGGCAAGCTGACCATAGCCGCCAGGATCGACCACTATCGTGGGGAACTCGAGCCCTCGCTAGAAGAAGACCTCGCCCAGCGGTTGGCCACGATCAGGGAGGGGGGTACCTGATGGTGCTACCTGATGGCGTGCGCGAGGTGACCCTCGGTGACGAGCAACGTCTCGCGACACCCGGTGAATCAGTCTATGGTGAACCGACGGTCGATGGCTGGCGTGTCTGGGGGGCAGGACGGTCAAAGCTCGCAGCGATGGTGAAGGAGGGGTTATCGATTCCTCTGACGTCGGATTCGACTGTTCTCTACCTTGGAGCCGGGGCCGGAACGACGGTCAGCCACCTCGCTGATGTCTGTAAACGGGTATACGCACTCGAATTTGCTCCTCGACCAGGCAAGCGGCTACTGTCTGTGGCTCAGGAGCGATCGGCAGTGATTCCGTTGCTGAAAGACGTTCGCCGCCCGGAGACGTATGCACACGTCGTTGAATCGGAGTGTGATATCCTCGTTCAGGACGTGGCTACCACCGGCCAGGCGGCGATCGCAGCGGCACACGAACCGTTTCTAGCCGACGATGCGACACTCGCCATATCGATCAAGGCACCCAGTGAAGATGTTACGGCAGCTCCGGAGGCCGTGTTCGAGCAGTCACTTGCAGAGCTTGCAGACACGTATACGATCACGGACCAGACCCGACTTGACCGCTTTCATACAGACCACCTCGGTGTGATCGCCACCCCGGAGTGACCGGCTGTTCAGATTGCCGGCGACCGCGGACTTTAACCGCGTCGTCCTCAACCAACGACCGATGGACGAGGGTGGCAGCAATCCATTCGGAACGGAGGGCACTATCGGCATCGAGGAGGAGTTCTTTCTCGTCGATGAGTCGGGGATGCCTGTCGGCGGCACCGACGAACTCTGCTATGAGCACGACCCGCCCGCTATCCTCGAGGATCGCCTCGATCACGAGCTGTTCACCTTCGTTATCGAGACACAGACACCGGTGATCGAATCCCTTCATACGGCGCCCGATGTGCTCTCGAACGTTCGATCGGCCCTTGTCGACTACGCCAGTGAGCACGGCTATGGGGTCGCCGCTGCCGGACTGCATCCGGCCGCGCGGTGGCGCGAACTCGAGCACGTGAGCAAACCCCGGTACACGCGGCAATTGGACCGCATCCAGTACCCACAACATCGCAATACGACGGCGGGGTTGCATATCCACGTGGGTGTGGGAGATCCAGAACAGGCCGTTTGGATCGCGAACGAACTCAGGTGGTATCTCCCGCTCATCCTGGCACTGTCGGCTAATTCCCCGATGTGGAACGGGTTCGATACCGGACTCGCCTCCGCCAGATCGAGAATTTTCGAGGCGCTTCCGAATACTGGGATGCCGACACGATTCGACTCCTACGCTGCGTATCGACAGCTCGAATCGACGCTGTTAGAGACCGATTCAATCAGCGATCGAGGAGAGATCTGGTTCGATGTACGCCCGCACACTGAGTACGGGACTGTCGAGATCAGGACGCCAGATGCACAGGCCGACGAGGACGTTGTGCTAGCCTTCGTCGAATACGCATGGCGGCTGATCAACACTCTCGCAGCTGGGTACGACCGAATCGAAGCCGGTGAGTCGGCCTCGTCGGTCAAGAACGACGTTCACGCTGACTGGGCCATATCCCCGGACGGTGGTGATCTCGGAGGCGCGTACGAATTCCTCTGTGAGAACAAATGGCGTGCCATCCGGTACGGTCACGAGGCGTCGTTCATCCGACGAGATGGCGACGGTGTGATCGATCTCAATCAGGCAACCGATGGTGAGATCGAGCGTCTGGGTCTCGAGCGGTTACCCGCGGTACTCGCTGCGCCCAGTGGGGCCCAACGTCAGCGAGCGGCACTCGAAGACGGTGGACTCGAGGCAGCGTGCCGCGAGATTCTTCTCGAGTAGTCAATCGAACGAGTCATTGAGCGTGGGGTTTATCCGTAAACGCGTTCTGTCCTTTCAAAGAGAACGAATGTCACCAAATGACAGTGCCTCGGACGATTCAGATTCTTCGAATGCGGATCGCGAGGGAACCAATTCGACCGGTCTCGGTGCCAGTGCAGAACAGGTACTCGATGGCTTCGATCGCCGGTTGATCGACTTGCTCTCGTGGCTGTTGGAGACAGAGACCCGAGCTCGGATATACATCTATCTCAGACAGTATCCAGACAGCACCTCCGAAGAGATCGCGACGGGAACGGGCTTGTATCCCAGTACCGTCAGGGAGGCACTCGTCGAACTCCACGAGGAGAAGGCTGTCACCCGCCAAAAACGAGCCAGTGAGGGGGCGGGCAACAACCCCTACGAGTACGAGGCGATCGCGCCGAGCGATCTCGTCAGAAAGCTCTCTGGACAGGTCCAAGACGAACTCAACGCGATCTTGAACCTCGATGACTACCTCGATTCCTGTAGCAGCGAACCGTCTGGCGATTCGGTGACCATCACGATCGATGGCCCCGACGACGAGTGATAGCACGGGCTGCTACCGTATTGTAACGTGAACGACGAGGCGCTAGCTTCATTTTGCTCCATATCCCCACTTCGAACGGGCGCGGGTAGCCAAGCCAGGCCAACGGCGCAGCGCTTAGGACGCTGTCCTGTAGAGGTCCGCCGGTTCGAATCCGGTCCCGCGCACTACCGGGCCGCCGCAGTCAAGCGGTATCGATGTCTGGTGCTACCCCCTCTCAGGACTCGGTTCCGTCCACCAAGACAGGCCGATTTCGACCGGCACAGGACGACGATCTCGTACACCGGCTTGCTCCTGCTCGACCTCGTCACTTACCGGGCCCAGAAGTTCCTCAACGACCTCGTCGAGACGGCCGGGTTAGCGCATCTCCGTCGCGGCCATCCTGTTGCCTTTCGGGTACCGGCTGGCTGTGGTCCGATGCGCACTCGGCCTTAGAGGTCCGTGTGCTGGAGCCGATGGTAGCCGATGAACAACGGGAGGACGATCCACAGCAGCACGACGGCCGTCCCGACTACCGGGTCCTGGTACCACGGCTCGGCGGGATCGATCGATCCCGGCACGAGCTGGAGGCCCGGAAGGACGTCCGCGAAGACCGGATGGGCGGCGTTGCGGAGGCCGGCGAAAGGGGAGAACTGCTCGAACGCGAGCGCCCACATGGGCGCCTCGCCCGACGGGAGTGACAGCCCGTTGAGGAGGAACCTGACACCGGTGGGGATGAGCGACCACAGCTGGAAGACGAACAGGAGGAAGGCACTGAACGACCCCGCTGCGGCGACGGTCGTCGACCGGGTGTAGGCGGAGATGCCGACCGCGATGGCCGTGAAGACCACGGTCAGGGCGACGGCGAGGAGATACGCACCGATGAGCGAGTCGACCGCCACTGGCATGCCCCCCACCGTCGCGACGAGCGGGGCCGTCACGAAAGCGGCGAGCACCGCGATAGAGGCCACGGCCACGCGTCCCACGAAGCTGCCGAGGACGACATCCAATCGAGAGAACGGGAGGCTTAGGAGGACCGAAAGCTCTCCGGAGGTCCGCTTGCCGACGATCACGTACTGGCTGATCGCGAGGGCGAGGATGGGGCCAAGCAGCGAGAATGCGGTCAGGAGCGTCCCGGCGAGTGCGTCTGGGTCCTGTTGCCCGCCCGTCTGGACGTCACTCATGAGGTAGCCAAGGACCAGCCCGAGGACACCAAGCGCCCCGGCGAAGTAGTACAGATGCCAGCTGCGGATGGCGTCACCGAGGTCCTTGCGGGCGAGGTGGATCCACCGCATTTCAGTCACCCCCTGTGTAGGCCGCGAAGAGCTCCTCGAGCGACGCCTCGTTGGTCTCCAGGTTCTCGATGCTCGCCCCGGCGTCCTGACACGTCCGAACGACGGTTCCCTTGGCGCTGTTCTCACAGGCGACGACGAGGGTGCTGTCTCGTGTTCGCACGGAGGTGACACCGTCGAGCTCGTCGATGGTGTCGAGCAGCCCAGCCGGGATCGACTGCAGCGAGACCTCGAGCTCACCGGTGGTGCCGGCGGCGTCACGGAGCCCCCCGATCGAGTCGATTGCGACCAGGGAGCCCCCATCGAGGATTCCCACCCGGTCACAGACGGCCTCGACCTGTTCGAGGATGTGGCTCGAGAAGAACACTGTCGCGCCCCGATCACGTTCCTCGCGGACGATGGTCCGCATCTCACGAGCCCCGTTGGGATCCAGACCAGTCGTCGGCTCGTCGAGGATGAGCAGCTCCGGCTCCCCGACCAGCGCGACCCCGAGCATCAACCGCTGGGTCATCCCCTTCGAGTACCCACTCGCTCGTCGCTCACCGGCGTGGGCGATGCCGACCCGCTCGAGGATGGCGTCCGGGTCGTCGTCGGCCCCCTTTGCCTCGATGGCGAACTGGAGGTGTTCCCGCCCGGTCATCTGTCCGAGCGGACCGAAGCGTTCGGGGAGGACACCGATCCGTTCGTGGATGGTCACCGGCTCATCCTGGGCGTCCATCCCGAGGACGGTTGCTGCTCCCGAGGTCGGTCTGACGTGGTCGAGGAGGATGTCGATCGTCGTCGACTTGCCGGCACCGTTGGGACCGAGAAAGCCGAACACTTCGCCGGTCTCGATGGTGAGATCGACGCCAGCGAGGGCGGTCACGTCACCGTACGTCTTGGTGACATCGTGGAGGGCAATGTCGGGCATCGTCCATGGGCAATACCTCGGTCGCGAAAACACTTCCCTTCGAGCGGACACCCGGGTGACTAGCGCCTCAGCAGGCGAGTCCAGTCCTCGGCTTCCAAGGTCCCTTAGTCACGTGGCTCGCTATCGAAGCCACCCAAGGACGGTTCGGCCCTCCTCGGTGAGCCCGTAGCCCTCGGTGTGTCGCTCGACGAGTCGCCCTTACGGCTCGTCCGAGAGCAACCGTCGCGAGGAGTTGGTGACAACGAGGAGACTGCTTGTCGCCATGGCAACTGCGGCAAACAGCGGATTCAAGAGACCGGCGATAGCCAGGGGGATGGCCACGGCGTTGTACCCGAAGGCCCAGCCGAGATTCTGCTTGATGCGCCGGTTCGCAGCGGTCGAGAGGTCGAACACGGTACTGATCGACGCTAACGTATCATCGATGATGGCGACATCGGCCGCCTCCGCTGCGAGGGCCGTTCCACTGCCGAGGGCGATGCCGAGGTCGGCTTGTGCCAAGGCGGGCGCATCGTTCGTTCCCTCCCCGATCATGACGGTAGTCCCTTCAGCCGACAGCCGCTCTATGGTGGCAGCCTTCGCCTCCGGTGGGACTCCGGAGAACACCTCTGAAATGGCCTCGTGTGCCTCGAATCGAGTGGCTGCACGACCCTCGTCGCCGGTGAGGACAACGACGTCCATGCCCCGCATCGCGAGTGCATCCACCGCCTGCTCCCAGCCGTCACGAAGCTGGTCCCCGAGCACGATCGACCCGACCGTCTGGCCATTGCGTCCGATCAATACCGGTTGGTTCCCGGCGTTACGGGCTTGTTCGACCCGTTTTGTGTACGCGTCGTCGACTTCGATCCCCAACCGATCGAACAGGCTCGGATGGCCGACGGCTATCCGCTCGCCATCGACGAGGCCGGCCACCCCACGATCGTACGATTCGAACTGCTCGACGCGGTCTTCCGGGGCGGGTTCAGTGGTGGTGTCTGACCCACCATCTGCCCGAATGGCCTGGTCATCTTGATCTGACCGGGCCATCGCGGCGATGGCCTGACCGATGGGATGGACGGACCGTTGCTCGAGGACCGCTGCCTGGTCGAGTACCTCGTCCGGGATATCGGCCTCGAGTACCTCCATGGCGCCGGTGGTCAACGTACCAGTCTTGTCGAAGACGACGGTATCGGCATCTCTGATCCGTTCGAAAACCGTCTCGTCGAAGACGACGATGTTGTGCTCGAGTGCATCACGGAGCCCCGAGGCGATGGCCAACGGCGTCGCCAACCCGAGTGCACAGGGACAGGAGACGATCAAGACGGTGAGACCGATCAGCACTGCAGCCGCGATGCCAGCACCTAGACCGAGGTAGACTCCGGCGACAACGAGCGCCAGCACCACCACGAGTGGGACGAATATCGTGGCAAGCGTATTGGCCAGCCCCTGGATCCCATGGGATCTGCTCTGGATTGACCAGACCAGCTCGGTTACTCGATCGAGACTGCTGGTCGGGTCATCGCCGACATCGATCGTCACCGCGCCATCCTCGACGACGGCACCACCGATGACGGTATCACCGGCCTCCTTGGTGACCGGCTGTGGTTCGCCGGTCACCACGGCCTCGTTCACTGTCGCGGTGCCCGATTCGACCCATCCATCGACGGGGATTCGCTCACCAGCGCTGACGAGGAGCCTGTCGCCCGGGGCGATCTCGTCGATGGTGATCGTCTCCTCACCCGATTCGGTCAGCCGTCTGGCCTCATCGACGCGGACCTTCGTTAACTCTGTCAGGCGCTCCATTGCCTTCGCTTTCAGTGAGGATTCGTAGTACCCTCCGGCGGTGACGACGAGGATGATCGCAACACTCACGTCGAAGTAGATGTCCGTGCGGCCGACACCGATTGCCAACCAGCTGTAGACGTACGCACTGAGGGCGGCGAGGGCCACGAGCAGATCCATGTTCGGAGCCCGCGTTTTGAGGCTGATATAGGCGCCACGGAGTATCGGCTTGCCGGTGAAGAAGAGCACCACCGTGGTCATGACACCGATCACCGCGAAGAAATACCGACTCGAGGGTGAGGCCAGGGCATCGATGAAGAACTGAGCGGTTGCGGCATCGTACCAGAGCCCCCCCTCGAAGTACGTGGGATAGATGATAACGATGTACTGCAGCATGATTGCCATCCCGAGGAGGGCGCCTGCAGCCAGGCGTCCGAACGCCCAGTTTGCCGCCTCGCGTTCGCGTTGTTCATCACTTCGAGGATAGGCACTGTATCCGAGTCGAGAGAGCTCGGCTTCGAGCGTCTCTGTGGAGACCTCCGCTGGGTCGTGAGTGATCCGAGCGGTCTCCGTGATGTAGCTCGCCTCGACGTCGCTCACTCCATCCACGGTGGCACCAACCGACTCGATGAATGCCTCACAGGAGGCACAGTACATGCCGTCGACCGCCAGATACGTTGTCTTGTGGGTATCGGGTACCGTCGGCTGCGTGTCCTCGGACTGCACCCGATCGCGAATGTCTTCGTCGTCGACGTCCCCGAGCACCTCGTGCACTTGCTTGCAACCCTCACAACAGAATCGATGGCCATCGTCGTCGGTGACATCGATTCCACCGACTGGTAACGCACACAAGGTGCAGGTCGGTTCACTCATGATCCATCACCCATGACCACCGTCAAATGGACTCCAGTAGGGAAGTTCGGGATGGGGCAAGTGCACCCCGACCTCTATGAGCCCGTGGGCCAACAGCAGGTACCCCAGTCCGACGAAGGCAACCCCGAGTAGATAGTGCAACCGTCGCCGACCGGTCGGGGACACGGACCCGATGATGGTCCCGAAGGCGAACACCGCCGGTATCGTCCCCACACCGAGCGCCCCAAGCGCCGCGGCGCCGGTGAGGGGAGAACCACTCGCGAATGCGTAGAGGAACGCCGGATACAACAGTGGACAGGGCAACAGCCCGTGAATCCCGCCGAGAGCGAGGATCCCGGGTCCGTTCGCGAGACGATCGACATGCTTCGTCAACAGACGGGTCACCCGCGTGGTGCCAGGTAGATGCCAGTGGATGCCGCCTTCACGCCGGAGGTACCCGATACCGACACCGATGATGACGAGGCCGATGACACCACCGACGACACCTCGTACT
The DNA here is from genome assembly GCA_964639975.1 of uncultured Halobacteriales archaeon. Classification (GTDB taxonomy): domain Archaea; phylum Halobacteriota; class Halobacteria; order Halobacteriales; family SKSH01; genus CAZXER01. Next base: position 41,698 of record CAZXER010000005.1, read on the forward strand.
ACTTCCGTGGCTGCGACAAGCTGCCCGGACGAAATGAACAGCACACTGCCGAGTATTCCCATGACCGCACCGATAATCGTGTAGCTGGCTGTCCGGCCGATATTGAACAAGGCGTGTTGCCTGACCTCGAAGAGCGAGAGATGCTTCGATCGGTTGGATTGGGCGGAAACAGTGCCGCCGTCGGTCATCGTCGGATCCATCCGCTCGGCATAGACGGACACGAGCGGACCGCACATACCGATGCAGTGCGCACCACCGAGTAGACCGATAATTACGAAGACGATGAGGTCTACGGTTGGGAGTCCTGAGGTTGGCATTGGTTCCGACGGCCGAAGGCAGGGAGCCGGTCACGCCCTCCAGTGGCGTTCAATCATGTGAACGCAACGCTCCCTCCTGGTTTCGTCGATTAAACCATGTAGTCACGCGCTTTTTGCTTTGTTGGTCCCGCCGGCTGCTGCTATTCAACTACCCTCAACCGCGTCTCGACCCCTCTTGATGGGTCAATTATCTGGGTGTGGGAGCGTGCATCCACTGTTAATGTCGCGATGACCGTCTGGGTACGGTATGGGCACAGACATCTTGCTTGCTACTGATGGTCGCGCTCGCTCTGACACCGCCACGGAGTATGCGCTTGCAGTGGCCAGACTGCTCGATGCCGAGCTGGAGGTGCTCTATGTCGTGGATCAGCGGCTGCTCGATGAAGTGGATGCCCCCGAGACAAAGGCTACCCTGGAGAACGAGCTACGAGGGCTTGGTGACCGCATCCTTGCGGACGCGGCCGAACACGCCAGTGACCTGACCGTGGGGACGACCATCCAACGTGGTCGGCCCTCCGCCGAGATCGTCGAGGAGGCCGCTGCGTACGACGTGGTAGTACTCGGACGTGACATCGAACATTCGAGCATCCACGGTTCAGTCTCGTCTCGTGCCATCGCCGCCACCGAGACGACGGTCCTGAGTGTACCGGCTACCGCACGCCCACCACCCGCAGATCGGTTCACGTCCATGCTGGTACCGACTGATGGCAGTCAGTATCCCATCAGCGCCATGGCGGATGCCATCGAGTGGCTCGCCCCAAACGAGGCCCACCTCCATGGCCTGTACGTCATCGATTCGCGCATCTACGACCTTGCCGATGCGCCCAGAAGTATCATCGGTATCCTCCGAGAGGGTGGTGAGGGTGCACTGGCCGATCTGGCGGTCGTTGCCGATGACTTCTCGGTGACGGTCAGGCGACATATCCGCCGCGGGGAGGTAACACCGGTCATCATCGATACGATCGACGAGCTGGATCCACAACTGGTCGCTCTCGGTTCCCGGGGCCGATCTTCCCGGGACGATCCGATCCTCGGGTCGACCACTCGAGCGCTCCTCGCACAGGCATCGGTGCCGCTGGTCCTCACCTCCTAACGACCATGCGAGCCGTTCATCCATCGAACATCGGCGCGTATTCAACCGAAATTCGCAAGTGGTAGCCCGCAGAGGCTCCACTAGCTGATGAACGTATGAATGCGAGCATAGACATCAGATTTGCTTTCCTCAGCCTGCTCATCCTCGCGCTTGGCTACCTGACGTATCTCATCTTCGAGCCGATCGCGGCCTACCTGCTGGCGGCATTGTTGCTCGCGTTCATGCTGTATCCGCTTCACGTTCGTCTCAGACCACATCTTGGAGAGCGACCATCTGCCCTCGTCCTCGTGATGTTCGCCCTGGCTGCGGCCCTGACTCCCGTTTTGATACTCGGATATCTCCTGATCGAATCGCTCGATGAGTTTACCTCAGGGCTGGATCAGGTCGCGCTCATCCAGGAGGTCGAAGAACTCATTCTTGCGTACACGGGACTGGATATCGACGTATTGTCGATCGTCGAGCAGATGGTCGAGCGACTCAGTGAGACTACTCTCGCCGGGTTCACCGATGTCGTCTTCACCACGATCCATCTCGTCCTTGGAGGCCTCCTGTTGATCTTCGTGCTGTACTACCTCATCGTCGATGGAGAATCTCTCATCGAGTGGCTGAAGAACGTCCTCCCGCTCGACGAGGCGATCGCGACTGAACTCCTCGAGGAAGCCAACGTCATCACCTGGGCGGTTCTCAAGAGCCACCTGCTCGTGGCGATTATCGAGGGGGTGCTGATGGGCATCGGCTTTTACATGGCCGGGATCCCAAACGCGGCCTTCTGGACGGCGATTATGATCGTCTTGGCCATCCTGCCGGTCATCGGGGCGAGTACAGTCTGGGCTCCGGGTGTCCTCTATTTGATCTATTTCAACCAGTTGGTCCCGGCAGCCTTCCTCTTCGTCTACGGCGTGATCATCCTCAACATCGAGAATTACATCCGGGCGATCTTGGTCGATCGTGAGTCGGATTTGCATCCGGCCGTCGTGCTCGTTGGAGTCCTTGGTGGGTTGTACGTATTCGGAGTCCTCGGCCTGTTCATCGGGCCGATCGTGCTGGCCATCTTCAAAGCCGTAGTGAACGTGTTTGGCCGACAGTACACCGTCGAAGAAGTTGACCCCGCCGGATAATCCCACTACCTCCTGAATAGGGGGTTTCCCCGGTCTCACCTGGGGCTCTACGGCATGTGTATTGGTACCAGCCTCATCGGAAGGAACATCATTGCTGAACCCATACCAACGGTACCTATGATGGCGACGACCCATCTGCTGATGGGGCTGCTCATCGCCTTACCGGTGGCCATGGCGTTTCCCTCCCTCGCCACGCCGATCCTTGTCGGTGCAGCGATCGGGAGCGTCCTGCCCGATCTCGATCTGTACTACGGCCATCGTCAGGCCCTCCATTATCCGACTATCGGCCTGTTTGCCATCCCTCCATCTATCCTCCTGGCGGTACTTGTGGCCCATCCGTTCGTGGTTGGCGGTGCCTTCGTGGTCATCACTGCGGCGTTGCACGCCAGGATGGATATCTATGGTGGTGGACTCGAGTTGCGCCCGTGGTTGGGGGACTCCGAGCGTGCAGTGTACGACCATCTGAACGGACGTTGGATTGCTCCTCGTCGGTTCGTCCGGTATGACGGGGCACCTGAGGATGTTGCAACGGCGACCATCCTGGCCGTCCCGCCGCTGATCCTTCTTGATGGCTATCTCTGGTACCTCGTCGTCGGGGCGGTCGGAATCTCACTCCTGTATGGTGTGCTTCGCAAACCGATCGTTGATCTCGGAGTGCTCATCCTGCGTCACGTCCCTCGCCCATTGCTCGCAGTACTTCCAGTTCGATATCTCGAGGGCGAACTCGCCGATCGGCTGTAGCATTTTATAGCCAGCGTTCGGAACCCCTAGTATGGGTCACCATATTTTGCTTGCCTACGATGGGACGCCACAATCGGATGCAGCCGCAGAATGGGTCGCTACCTCGTTCCCTGCGGCGAAGGTCACGATTCTGACGGTATTGGATCCGATGGAGGGTTTTCTCGACACGTTCGGCTATGGATCACAGCAGTACGAGATCTGGCGGGAGGAGGCCGAGCAAGAGGCCGAGGAGCTCCTCGACGCTGCCGTTGCACACTTCGACGATGACGCCGATATCGAGACCGTCACCAGCTCGGGAGAGGTCGCTCGCTCGATCGTTGAGTACGCCACCGAGCAAAGCGTCGATCAGATCGTGGTGGGCAGCCACGGTCGTACCGGCGTCAGTCGCGTGCTGCTCGGAAGTGTCGCCGAGGAGGTCGTGCGACGCGCTCCGACAGCTGTCTCCGTCGTTCGCTGAGACCAACGAATATCAAGGTCTTTTACCTGACCAATCGTCCGATCCAGTGATGAAGCTCCACGAGTACCAAGCGAAGGGGATTTTCTCAGACGCCGGGATTGTCACGCCCGCATTCGAGCTGGCCGATACGGTCGAAGACGTCGTGACAGCGGCAGACTCGATCGGGTATCCCGTTGCCATCAAAGCGCAGGTCCAAGTCGGCGGGCGGGGAAAGGCCGGCGGGATCAAACTCGCCGACGATCCCGCTGCGGCCGAGACGGCCGCTGAAGAAATCCTTGGGATGGAGCTCAAGGGGTATACCGTCGATCGGGTGATCGTCGAGGAGGCGGTCGATTTCGTCGACGAACTCTACGTCGGGGTCACGATGGATCGATCGGTCGGTCGGCCGGTACTCATGGTCTCGACGGAGGGTGGCGTCGACATCGAGGAGGTCGCCGAGCGGACGCCTGATGCCATCAATCGGGTCCACGTCGACCCGGCATTCGGATTGCACCCCTATCAGGCCCGCCAGGCCGTCTATGGCGCCGGCATCGAGCGTGATATCGCGGATGGTGTCGCCTCGGTATTGCGGACGTTATGGCAGCTTTTCACCGACCGCGACGCCAGCGAGATCGAGATAAATCCGCTGATGGTGACAACCGACCGCGAGGTCGTCGCCGCTGATGCGGTCATGAACATCGACGAAGACGCGCTGTTTCGACAGCCGGAACTGGCCGAGATGGAGGACGAGGCGACGGGCGACGAGCTCGAGCAACAGGCATCCTCGGTGGGCCTCGATTACGTCCGCTTGGATGGGAACGTCGGGATCATCGGGAACGGAGCGGGGCTCGTCATGGCGACGCTCGATCTCGTGGATTACTATGGTGGATCCCCGGCGAACTTCCTCGACATCGGTGGTGGCGCAAAGGCCGAGCGAGTGCGAGATGCGCTCGAACTCGTATTTGCAGATGAGAACGCTGACGCCGTCGTTTTCAACATCTTCGGGGGAATCACCCGCGGTGACGAGGTCGCGCAGGGGATCAACGAGGCGATCGAGGCCTTCGATGAGCTACCGAAACCGGTCGTGGTTCGTTTGGCGGGTACCAAGGCTGCTGAAGGTCGTGCAGTCCTCAATAACGAGCGGTTGATCGTCGCTGAGACGCTTGAGGAGGCCGTGAAACAGGCCGTTGACGTTGCCCAGGAGGTGGCCCCATGAGCATCCTCGTCGACGGCGAGACCCGCGTGATCGTGCAAGGGATCACTGGCAGTGAGGGGCGGTTCCACACGGCCGAGATGCTCGAGTACGGGACGAACGTCGTCGGCGGAGCGGTCCCGGGCCGCGGTGGTGAGACCGTCGAGGGGGTGCCGGTCTTCGATACGGTGACGGACGCAGTGACAGAGACGAACGCCAACGCGAGTGTCGTGTTCGTCCCACCGGCGTTTGCGGCTGATGCCCTCTTCGAGGCACTGGATGCTGATGTGGATCTCGTCGTGGCCATCACGGAGGGGATTCCGACCCAGGACATGAGTCGGGTTTATCGCCGGTTAGGAGAGACTGAGACGACGTTGATCGGACCGAACTGTCCGGGGATCATCTCGCCCGCGTCGGCGAAACTGGGGATCCTCCCCGGTGACATTTTCAGCGATGGGCCGGTCGGACTCGTCTCGCGTTCTGGTACCCTCACCTACCAGGTGGTGGACAACCTCACGGCCGCCGGACTTGGTCAGTCGACGGCGGTCGGCATCGGCGGCGACCCGATCATCGGGTCGTCGTTCATCGATATCCTAGAACACTTCGAGGCTGACGCTGCCACCGAGGCGGTCGTGATGTGCGGAGAGATCGGCGGCGAGGCTGAGGAGCGTGCCGCGGCGTTCATCGAGGCGGAGATGGAGACACCGGTCGTTGGCTTCATCGCCGGACGGACCGCACCGCCGGGCAAGCGCATGGGACATGCAGGGGCCATCGTCTCCGGTGGTGGAGACACCGGCACCGCCGCGAGCAAGATCGAGGCCCTTGGGGAGGCGGGCGTCTCGGTCGGCGAAACTCCCGATGAAGTGACAGAACTGGTCCAGGACGTCTTGTAGGACGAGAGAAGCACGTGGCAGTCCGTTCAGTCGGAATTTATTGTCGTGTCAGTAGAACTGTCTCACATGAGCGACGCGATCTCAGCCATGCGACGCTTTCCAGTGCCCGATGTAGAATCGCTTCCAGACGATGTCCGGTCTCGCATCGAGACGGAGACCGAGGATGCTGGCTTCACGCCGAACGTTTTCAGGGCGTTTGCCTATCGGCCAGCGCATTTTCGCGCATTCTTCCAGTACTACGATGCCCTCGTCGACGACTCCGAGCTCACTCGCGAGGAGATTGAAATGCTCGTTGTCGTCACCAGTGCGGCCAACGACTGTTACTACTGCAACGTCGCTCATGGGGCGTTGGTTCGGCTCTACAGTGGCGATCCCCTCCTGGCGGATCAACTGGTATCCAACTACCGTCTGGCAGATGTGAGCGACAGACATATGGCGATGTTAGCGTTCGCAGAGAAGCTCACCACGTCGCCGGGTGACGTGACCGCGGAAGACCTTGACGTGCTCGAGGATGCGGGATTCTCGCGAGCGGCCATCTGGGATATCGGCTCGGTTGTGGCCTTTTTCAACCTCTCGAACCGGATGGCCCATCTCGCCGACATGCGCCCCAATGAAGAATTCCACACCATCGGCTACGAGTAGCCTCGCCTCCTCGCCAGTCGGTGCAGGAGAGGAGGGCGTCGGTCCGACGAAATGGCTGTGGCACGTACGGTGTTAGCCGCCTGGTGGGTCCGTCCGAAAGCTACCATCATCGTTCCTGCTGCTGTGCCCTCGAAGCCGCTTTTCCCCGATCCAGTATCAACCGGTATACACTTCTATCGGCGAACCCATGACACGACTATCAATGCCGACAGTGCGCGTTACCGGAATGACATGTCAAGGCTGTGAGGATGTCGTCGAGACCGCCGTTAACCTACTCGATGATGTGGAGGAGGTCGATGCCGACCGATACGAAGATATCGTCGAGGCCACTGGCGATGTCACCGTCGACATGGTTGCCGAGAAGGTCGAGATGGCCGGTTATCGAGCGATCGGTCCAGCTGAGACTGAGTCGGACTCCGGGGATGAAACGGATGACGCACCGGACTCGGCTGACGATGAACAGTCAGACGACACCTCGGATGAAATCGAGCCGGATGATATCGACCTTGAGCAAGAAGAATAGCTGAGTTGACCACTGCGAGAACCGTTACTGCTCGAAGTCGGTGAGGCGCCCTTGATGTTCGAATTCCATCGATACGTCGGTGTCCTTGCTGGCATCCTCGTCCCCGCTCCAGGTCTCGAGGGGAGCCTGATCTGCGGCGAAATCGAGGTTGGATACCCTGACACCGACCTTCCTGATCGCCTCGTCGGTAAACTCGTCCAATAGCTCGAGCGCTGTCGACTCGACGAGCGATGCATCGGCGAAGGGACCGCCGAAGGTGCGCTCTCTCGTGTGGATATCGAAGGGTGGTTTGACGACCTTGATACCGACGGTGCGGTACTGGGCACCCTTGTCCTCGGCTCGTGCCGCGACTGCCTCCGCGAGGTCGGCGACGCGAGAGCGAACGGCCACAAAGTCGTCTCGTTCCTCACCGAGAGACGACTCCCGTGAGAGGCTCTTGGGGTCACCCTGTGGTTCGACGATATCTGACCCCTCTCCCCGCGCACGGGCAGCGAGTTCGCGTCCACGATCGCCAAAGCGTTCCGCGAGGGCAGGCGGAGGTAACTCGGCCACGTCACCGATCGTGTCACAGCCCATCTCCCGGAGGGTCGATGCGGTGACCGGTCCGACCCCATGGAGGTCCTCGAGCGGTAATTCCTCGAGGAACGAGCGAACCCGGGAAGGCTCGATAACGGTGAGCCCATCGGGTTTGTCGTGATCGGACGCGATCTTCGCCACGCCCCGCGTCGGGGCGATTCCAACGCTGGCCGTAACACCGACCTCGTCGAGAACCTCAGTTTTGAGTTCGCTGGCGAACGCGGTGGCGTGTTCCCACTCGGTTGCGTCCGTCACATCGAGGTATGCCTCGTCGAGACTGGCCACTCGTATCGCACTCGCCTTCGATGATAGCACATCGATCACCCGATCGCTAATCGATCGATAGAACTCGAGATCAACCGGTCGATAGAAGCCGACCGATCCTGAGAAATCATCGGGCATCACGGACGCTCTGGGCAGGTTATCGAGGGCCTCGGAGATGGGTTGGGCGCTCTCGATGCCGTACTCTCGAGCCTCGTAGCTGGCCGTCGCCACCACGCCACCGTCGTCCCCCGGTTCGTATCCCATCCCCACGATCACGGGAACTCCCTCAAGCGATGGGTCACGGAGCCGTTCACAGGCGGCGTAGAAGCAGTCCATGTCGACGTGACAGATGATCCGCTCATCATCGTCGCTCGTTTGGATCCCTGGTAACGTCGATACCGATTCGTCCACGGTTGTACGCGGTAGATGGGAGCGCACAGACCGTCAACGTTCTGTCGTGGTAGCAGACCTAGGTGTCGCTGCTTCCTCCACTCGGCGCTCGTCCATCAAGAGCGCACCAACGAGGCATCTCCTAGCATCGCTGTCAAGTCGCGTTGGGGGCGCCATAACGCGAAGCGCCCGTCGATGCATTCCCCAGCGGTGGTGCTCGCCTCGGGATTCCACCGCATGACAGCG
>CAZXER010000005.1:50228-57416 GCA_964639975.1 uncultured Halobacteriales archaeon
GTCGATGCATTCCCCAGCGGTGGTGCTCGCCTCGGGATTCCACCGCATGACAGCGACTGTCGGTGCTTTCTTGCGGGTCTCACTGTCCCGATCCGCGTTGAGATGAAACAGCACTTTGTGTAGACGACCAGCCTGATACCCGGGTTGCCCAAAGGCACAGTCTGAAGTGAACTGCCACGGTGTGACTCAGCATGGACTTCGACCTCGATCGATTCACCTCACGTCGGTCGACCGTCTTCTCCAGCGAGGGGATGGTCACGACGAGCCAACCACTGGCTGCCCAAGCTGGACTTGAAATCCTCCAGAATGGGGGCAATGCCTTCGATGCGGCCGTGGGCACGGCGGCGACATTGAACGTCGTCGAACCGACGAGCACCGGTATCGGCGGTGACGTCTTCGCCTGCTTCAAGACCGCAGATGGAGAGGTTGGCGCCTTGAACGCCTCTGGCCCCTCTGCGCAGCGGGCAACCCTCGAACGCGTGAAGGACCGCGCCGAGGGCGACGACCCCTCGATGCCTGACCGTGGTGGATTGACGGTGACGGTACCCGGGGCCGCTCGAGGGTGGGAGTGGACGCTGGAACACCATGGGACCCTCCCGTTCGAGGACGTGCTGGCACCGGCCATCCGATACGCAATGGAGGGTTATCCCGTGAGCGAGGTGATCGCCTCCTACTGGCAGTATGCCGAGGAGCTGTTCGAGACGCCCCATGCGCGTGAGGCGTACCTCCTCGATGGACGGGCACCGACTGCCGGCGACGTGATGCGACTGCCGAAGCTCGGTGAGACGTTCGAGGCCGTCGCAGCAGAGGGCGCTGATGCGTTGTATGAGGGCCATCTGGGCGAGGCGATCGTCGAAGAGGTCCAACGCGATGGAGGCCTGTTGGAACTATCCGATCTCAGCGACTTCCAGCCGGTGGTTGTCGAACCGGTCACGGGATCGTTCCGGGACGCGACGATCTACGAGATGCCACCAAACACACAGGGGATGATCGTGCTGGAGGCGCTCGAGACCGCCGAAGCCGCCGGACTCGACGGTGACGCCTTCGGGACGACTGCGTACGATCATCGCCTCATCGAGGCGACGAAGCTCGCCTTCCACGATGGGCATCGACACCTGACTGATCCGTCTCACGAACCCATCCCGGATCTGCTCGCCGACGAGCATATCGCCGACCGGGCGGGTCGGATCGAGGATGACGACGTCCTCGATGTGTCCCTGCTGGAGGGACTGGCAGAGGAAGCAGACACGGTGTTGTTGTGTGCAGCCGACAGTGAGGGCAACCTCGTGACGTTCATCAACTCCAGGTTCGCCGGCTTCGGGAGCGGTCTCGTGGCCGGAGAGACCGGTATCGCCCTCCAAAACCGTGGGGCGTCGTTCTCTCTCGATCCGGATCATCCGAACCGGATGGCACCGGGTAAACGCCCGTTCCACACGCTCATCCCGGCGATGGCCACCCTCGGTGACGGCTCGTGGCTCTCCTTTGGCGTGATGGGTGGGTTCATGCAACCGCAAGGACACATCCAGGTCCTCACGAACCTGATCGACGGGGAGTTGTCGTTGCAGGCCGCGCTTGACCGGCCGCGCTGGCGCCATTACGCTGATGGGACCCTCGGCGTCGAGGCTCGGTACCCAGAATCGCTGATGAACGGGCTGCTCCGGACCGGTCACGACGTGGGGGTTCGCCCACCGGTCGTCTTCGGGGGCGCACAGGCGATCTTACAGCGAGACGGCGTGTATGCCGGAGCCAGCGAACCTCGCAAAGACGGCCTCGTTGCGGCCCATTAGACCGTGACGCTGGCTGCCGCTCGGCTCAGACGTGCTATCGATCGGTGAGGTGCTCTTCGAGGGTTTCTGAGACCCTTGTATCGAGGCGTTCACGGGTCCGGTGGCTGTCCCTGGCGTCCACGAAGCACTCGATGAGTTGCTGGCCGCTTCCAAGCGTCTCTAGCGCGGCACTGAGGTCATCGCGGTCGGATACCGCGGTGTAATCCAAGCCATATTGCTCGGCGGCCGCCTCGAAGTCGAGGCCATGTGGCGTCTTGAAGTAGTGCTCGAAGGGTGGGTCGTGGTCTTCGATCGGGAGCATGTGGAAGATGCCACCACCGTCGTTGTTGACGACGACGAGGCTCGTCTCGAGGTCGAATCGATCCACCGCGAGCAGACCGTTCATGTCGTGGTAGGCCGCGAGATCGCCGACGAATCCGATGACCGGCAGGTTCGCCCCGTCCCCGCCCCCAAGGGCAGCCGAGATGGTCCCATCGATCCCACTGGCACCACGGTTCGCATGCACCATCGGGCCACTCTGTTGCGGTGACCCGAAGCGATCGAGATCGCGAATCGGCATGCTGTTTCCGGCGAAGAGTAGCGAGTCTGCTGGGGCTGCATCGGCCACCGCATGCGCGATGGCCCCCTCGAAGTAGCTGTCGTCGAGGGAGTCGCTGACCACGTCCCAGTAGGCGTCCTCGATGCGTTGCAAGCGGGTGAGAAAGTCGGTCGATCCTCTCGAGGCAAGCGCTGTTTCGAGCTCGGAGAGCACGACCGAAGGCTCTCCTCTGAGGATGGTATCGAGCCTGAAATCACCATCTCGCCAGGACGGTTCGGTGTCGATGAGGATCTGTGTCGCGTCTTCGATGTCCAGGTAGGACTGCAGCGTCGCTGAGGTGGGTTGAGCGCCGATGCGGAGGACCGTCTCGGGTACGCCGAGGTGCTCCCCGACGAGGTCGATGTAGCCGTCATACCCGCCGAGGACGATATCTTCGCTACCTGCTTGAAACCGCAGTCCCGAGGCAGGATCGGCGAGGATTGGGTACGATACAGTCTCACCGAATGATCGAACCACGGTCGCCGTCTCCTCGTCGAGCCTGGCCGGTCCGACGACGATGAGCCCCGTCGTGCTCGTCTCGATCTGCTCGACGACGGACTGCAATGATGTCGAGTCTGGACGACCCGTGGTCCTCGACACAGCTGGCGTCTCGCCGACTGCGAGCTCGTGTGCGTGTGTGCGAGCCTCCATCGAGGGAGGCTCGAGCGGTTTCCGAAACGGACAGTTGAGATGGACCGCGCCTGCCGGCGGTCCCTGAGCCTCGGCGATGGCCCGCGCCCCGGTCGCCCTGAGCGATCGGAGACGATGTGGATCGAGCGTTGCATCACCGATGGTCTGCTCCCACTGGACGAACTCGCCATAGAGCCCGGTTTGATCGATCGTCTGGTTCGCCCCGCTATCCCGGAGCTCAGCGGGCCGATCGGCGGTCAGCAACACCAACGGAACCCGTGATTCGTGGGCCTCGATGGCGGCAGGCAGCAGGTTCGCGGTGGCCGTCCCGGAGGTGGTGATGACGGCGGTCGGATGCTGGGTGCTCTTGCTGAGACCGAGGGCGTAGTAGGCAGCCGAACGCTCGTCGAGATGCGAGCGCGTCGTGAGGTCCTCGTGATCGACGGCAGCGAGGACGAGGGGTGTCGACCGGCTCCCAGGCGCGATCACGGCCGTCTGGAGCCCGCTATCGACGAGTGCATCGATGAGGGTACTCGCCCAGGCGAGCGTCACCGTTCCAGCTGAAGGCGTATCAGCCATCGAATATCTCCGCGATCGCCTGAAACTTCAATAAGAGTTCCTCCCACTCCTCGTTGGGATCGCTCTCTTGTACGATGCCGTTGCCCGCATAGAGGGTGGCCTCGGAGCCATCGATCCTCGCTGACCTGATGGCGACGGCCAGGGTCCCATTACCTGCCGGATCGAGGATGCCAAACGGAGCGGCGTACCAGCCACGTTCGATCGACTCGAGTTCACGGATGAGCGCGAGCGCCGAGGCACGGGGTCGGCCACCGACGGCCGGGGTTGGATGGAGCTCACCGGCCACATCCAGGAGGCCGATACCATCGCGGAGATCGGCCTCGATCGGCGTCTCGATGTGCTGGACGTCTGAGAGCGTCCGGACGCGGCGGTTCCCGATCCTGATCGCGTCGCTTTTGCCGCCGAGACGCTCGACGATGTCCCCGACGACGTTCGCCTGTTCGTGACGATCGGTCTCCCTCGCGAGCAACCGCTCGCGAAGGCTGTCGTCCTCGATGCCCGTCTCTCCCCGTCCGATCGTCCCCGCCAGGGCGACCGTCTGTAGCTGCCGATCGTCCAGTGAGGCGAGGCGTTCGGGGGTCGCTCCGATGAACGTGGTATCGCTGTTTGGGGCGTGACAAAAGCGCCAGCACTCCGGATGGCGTCGTGAGAGTTCCGCCATCGTCGCCCCGAGTGAGGGCTCAGTTGTCAATTCCAGTTGACACTCAGCGGCCAAAACGGCCTTCTCCGTGGGCGGATGGGACAGTCGATGGGTCGCCTCACGGACCGACTGTCGCCACTGCTCAGGGTCCGGTCGATACCGTCGTGCGGTGGCCGCTGGCGTCGTGCCCTCGAGCTCCGTTGCGCCCTCGAACCGAGCTGCCTCGATCTCGAGGCGGTGGTCGAGATCTGTCGGTCCATCGACCTCAACGACCGTCAGCGTCACGTCGCCGTCCTGGTCCCACCCGAGTTGGACACTCGGGACGGTCGCGACGGCTGCCGGATAGGGATCCCACGCGGAGGGTCGCCTGGGCGCCTCGTGGAAGAACCGGGCGCCGATGAACGCCCGTGGGCCCGTCGCCGACGCGTCCAACCGGTCTGTGAGCGCCTCGAGGCCATCCTCGAGCGTTCCAAAGCGTGTCGCACCATCGGCCACGATCCGAACTGCCTCGCCCGTCCCGAGGTGTGCACTTCCATCCGGATCTTGCCACGCCCAAAGCGGTGCGTCGGCTATCTCGAGCGCGGCTGGTAGCGAACACCCGGCGAGGGTCGTGGACGCCGCAGCCGGTCGCTCGCCGGTGCGAACCGCCTCGTCACCCATTAAATCGAAGGAACACGTGGCCTGCATTTGAGGCTGTCCATGGCCTCCGGGGGCGCCGTTAGGCTTTTGTATACCTCCCTGATAGCCCAACTCGTCAGATGCCAAAAGTAGAAATTAACCTCCCTGAACACCTCGAAATGAAGATTACGAGGTTGATTGACCGCGGCGAATTCGTTAACCGCGAAGAAGCGCTCGAGGCGCTCATCTCTGCAGGGATTAAAGCATATCAATCAGGCAGTGGGGGGATGGAGGACCAAGAGATCGGGATGGAGGGCGAGGGGATGATGGACCACGAAGACGAGTACGTCTTCTGACCCAACCCGTCTGCTGTTTTCCGCGGATTATAGGACGAGCGTAGGGATACCGAAGGTGATGAGCAAGCCGAGTAGTAACACGACGATCCCGATCCTGACCTGGGCGAAGGTAAACGCGCTCTGGGGTGCTGTCGTCCGTCCTGTCGGGTCGCTGGCGTGGTCGTCGTCCATGTGATGTACCTCGTTATATCGCGGCCTCGTAGGCGTCTGCGAAGGTTTCACCCTTCTGCTGGACGATCTCGGTCGCCTTCGCGAGCACCTCAAGGGGATCTTCCCCCTCGACGGTTTTGAGCGTCAGAATCGGGTCGGTCTGCCCACCCGATTGCTCTGGGTTCATGTCGTATGTCGCCGCAGTCACCTCATCGAGCTCGAGGAGGCTTCCTTTGAGAGCGTTCATGAACGTGTGATCCTCTCCGCCGATCTCGATCGAGAGTGCGTTGTCGCTTCGCTCGAGTACCCGCAAGTCCATATGTGCATCGAGGGAGATGGTCGGGCAAGTAGCTTTCCCCTCGGCGGTGAGGAAAGGCTTTAGCCGATCTCTCCCAACGAACCAGGCACGATGGACTGGCGCTATGGAGTCGCGATCGCCATCGCGTTGGCCCTCTCGTATAGCGTCGTCCACGCGGTCGGTACCGGTGATCGACGCTGGGGCGAGCGGCTCAGATCGCGGCTCCTGCTGGGAGTTCCGTGGGGTACGCTCGTAGCCATCGGGATCCTCCTGTTCGTCTACTTCTTCGTCCAGAGTGGTTGGGGGTCGCGCTATGATCCGGTGGTCATCCCCTTCCAATCGTGGTCGTACACGTACCCACTCGGGTGGCTCACCGCGGGGTTCGCCCATTCGGGATACGGCCATCTGCTCAGCAACCTGACCTCGACGCTCGTTCTCGGCGTGTTGGCGGAGTACGCCTTCAGCCACTTCCCGCAGCGACGGGGCACGACGAGTTTCTCGTCGCCGTGGACCAATCCGTATGTTCGGGCGTTCGTCATCGTCCCGGTGGCGGTTCTAGCTATCGGGGTGTTCACTGCGTTGTTCGCGCTTGGCCCGGTCATCGGCTTCTCAGGGGTCGTCTTCGCCTTCGCCGGATTCGCGTTGGTCCGCTATCCGCTCACCACCGTGGTCGGCGTGTTCGGCATCAGTGCGATTCGACGCCTCTACAATGCACTCGACTCGCCGACGATCACCCGGGGCTTCGTCGAGAGCGGACCAGAGCCCCCGTGGTGGGCCGAGGTGGCGATCCAGGGTCACGCGATCGGACTCCTGCTCGGAGTGCTCATTGGCATCTATGTGTTCCGGCGCCGCGATACGATTCCGTCCGCCTGGCGGATCTGGGCCGGGGTGTTCCTCTTCTCGATCGCACAGGGGCTGTGGGCCGTGTACTGGTTCGAGGGCACCGACCGGTGGATTCTGCTGCAGGGGATCGGATTCGTCCTCGTGATCGGGTTGGCACTCGTGGTCACCACGGCGGCTACGGCGTCTGAGCGTCAGTGGTTCAGGTCGATCACTGCTCGCCATGTGGCCGTGGGCGTGTTGATACTCGCGATGGCGACG
This sequence comes from uncultured Halobacteriales archaeon, assembly GCA_964639975.1. GTDB lineage: Archaea > Halobacteriota > Halobacteria > Halobacteriales > SKSH01 > CAZXER01. The sequence continues at coordinate 56,965 of CAZXER010000005.1, forward strand.
ATGATCGGGCCGGCCGTTGGCGTGAACCTAATCACGACTGACCCGGGAGATGCCACCGAGCGCCCCGGCGTCGAGGTTGACGACTACCGGGTGATCTATGCGGAGAACATCGAGAACGAGATGGTGGCCGTCGGGGACATCGATATCGGGGGTCTCGGTGACATCCGCACGAGTGGGGTGATCGTCTACAGTGAGGTTCGAGATATCTGGACGCGAGCGGTCGCTGCGCAGGTGTTGGCGAGTGACAACCATGCGACGGTGACGCTCGGCGATATCGGCACTCGGACCACGGTCGAGGTCGAACGCCCCACCTGGTCGGTCGCGGGCAACGCATCGGTGTATCAGGTCTGGCTCGAGTCTCCGGACGATCGTGTGATGGGTTTTGCCTCGGACCCATCGACCGCGGATGTCCAGGTGGCCAATCACACCGTGACGATACTCAGCCAGGACGA
>CAZXER010000005.1:57516-82133 GCA_964639975.1 uncultured Halobacteriales archaeon
CGACCGCGGATGTCCAGGTGGCCAATCACACCGTGACGATACTCAGCCAGGACGAGGCGTTCCAGCTCCGCGTTCGCCATGAGAACGAGACGGTCGACACCGTTCCCATCCCCTCGCAAGGGGAATCGGTGGTGATCGGAGGCATCGAGGTCGCAAACCGGGAGGACACGTTGTACGTCTATCACGATGGAACCGTGGTCGCGATTGCCTCGTTCGACGGTTAATCGGCCCACTCGATGCGGTAAGCTTCAGCGTCGATCGAGGCGAGCGACTCGTCGTGGAACGTGAACTGCGCCGGGATGTCGAGTTCGATGGCATATGCATCGGTGAGTTCACCACCTCGCTCGGCGACGAACCCCTCGACGAAAGCACGACTCTCGGCGTTGTGGATCGAATACGAGACCTGGGCGAGTGAACTGGCGGCCTCGAGGAACGGTCGATCGGCGCCGCGTCGATCGTGTTGTGCCCCGAACGGTGGGTTCATGATGACGGTCGTCGGGGCGTGTACCTGCAGGGGAACCGTCGAGATAGAGGCCAGCACCAGGTCAACCGACGTGTTCAGCCGTGCGACGTTTCGCTTGGCGACGCGTAGCGCCTCCCGATCGACATCGAAGCCGATGACGTCCTCGGGCTCGTAGCTGGCGGCGGCGATGGCCAGCATGCCGGTTCCCGTCCCGAGATCCACCACGGTTCCCTCGAGATCGCCCTTGATGGCCGCCTCGTGGATGAGGCTCGCCGCGACGGCTGGTGGGGTGAGATACTGTTCGAGATGGACGTGGGGCGATTCGAACCCATCGAGCGCTTCGAGCATCACCTCGAGTTGACGCCGTGTTGGCATGGGGAGGTACCTGGTGAGGATTCACCCGAGTCCGGCTTCAGTATTGGGAGGTGATGCGCTTGCCTCGAGTGTTGGATCATCAGAAGATGACTTCAGCTGGATCCGTTGCGGTGTCGGGACCATCAATCGAACACGACCAGATCCTCCTCGTACGCCCGACCATTATAGGTCGCACCTCTGTCGACGAAGCGAACCGTCAGTTCGGAGAGTCGTGACGATAGCTGGCGGTCTGCCTCCTCGATCGACCCGGTCAGCGTGTCGAGTGGTACGTCGATACCGACGGGCCTGGTCGGGATGACGTGTCGGCTGGTGTTCGGTGGGAACAGCGTACCCGTGAGCGCTGCCTCGACGACGATATCCTTGTTCACCCGTGGCTGGACGATGGCCACCGATCGGTCGGTATCGATCGTCTCGATCTCGGTATCCGGTACGAGGCGCGGTTCGGCGCCGGTGGCGAGTATCTCGGAGAAAAACCGATTCATGACCGGCAGGTACGCGTCGAGGTCGCCGTTGTCGAGGTCGAGATAGTACTGCTCATCGCCAGTCACGAGTAACGGTCGTCGTTCGTCGGGGCTGTCACACACGTGTCCCGGCGCGACTTCGAGGGCGATGTCGAGTTGGTTGGCAATCTGTCGGATGGACCCCAGCGCAGGAGGATCGTAGACCTTGATCCAGCTCTCGACTGTGACGAGCTCGTCACGATACGGGATCGTACAAACTGGTATCGCCTCGTACCCGAGACGTTCGAGGACCGTGAATCGGTGCATCCCATCGAGGATGACACCGGTCTCCCGATCCACGATGATGGGATCGCGTAGCTCGCCATCACGCTCGATCGCGTCGACGAGGCGGTCGACATGGTCTCCGACCACGTGTTCGTGCAATTGCAACCGCTCGTTGGGAAGAACCGTGATGTCGAGTGCCAGGTCCGTATTCGGTATCTGGAAGCTCACGTCCCGTCGTCACTGGTACCAACACTAGGCCCCCATTTAGTCGCATCGACAGGATACGAGCTGCCCAGGTATCGCTCGTCCACTATCGATGTCGACGAGCGAGATAGCCACACCCGTTACCAGGTCCCGTGGAACGTGTCGAACTGGAGGTCCTCGAGCGCTCGCTCACCGATGGCGATCTCGTACTCACCGGGGGTGAGCAACGGCTTGGGGAACTGTGGACCGTCGTCGGTCGTCACCCGTGGACAGCCCGTGTTCACGAAGGCATCCACGTCGAAGTGCTGCATCCGGTCAGGGGTGATCTCATTGAGCGTGATGAGATGGGCGTTCTCGTTGCTGTCGACGATCTGCTTCGCTTGCTCCCAGCGCCCCTGGCCGATCTTGGTGCAGAAGATGACGCCCCAGCTCTCAGCGTCCATGGCGGCGTGTACGGCCCCGTAGCGCCGTCGGAGGAACGGTTCCGGGTCGGCAACCTCGACGACGTTGTTGACCGGATCGGCGATGACGACGTGCTTGTCGGGGTAGTCCATCGCGAGGCCAAGCGGGTGGAACTTGCCACCGCCGACGTAGAGTACCTCCGGGGCCGGGACGTCAGCGCTCTCGTAGTTGCACCCAAGCACCTGCCCCTCGTGTGTCAACCGCTCGTCGCCTCTGCGCGTGTGAACGGTGAAGCCGGCCGCTTCGAGCAGCTCGACCATCTCGTCGAAGCGGTTCATGTGCTGCGCCGTGGTGACGAGAGCCACGTCCGGTCCCGAGAGCTCATCAAGTGCCTCGGTGATGATCGGCTCGATCTCGACGTTCGAGAACAGCGGCACGTACACGATCTTATCGGATTCCTTCATCGGGCTGTGTCCGAAGTGGACGAACACGTCCGATCGACGGAGGAGCTGGAGATCGAGATCACAGGCGCCAAAGCAGGCCTCACCCGAGATGGCCACCGCCACGTCGTCATCCAGTCGTGCCTCGAGATCGGCCGCGACACCGGTCGATCGTCGCTTGAGCCCCTCGGGGAACTGCAGTCCGACCAGGTTGGCATCGTGGCGGTCGACCGCATCGAGGATGCGCTCGAGCTCGTAGTCCCACTCTCGATCGTGTTTGAGCGCCATACCCGTCCGCGTTAGATCCCCGGGCGTCCGAGATTCACCGTCACTCATTATCCATACGAGAGGGTTCAACCCGTAAAACGACGGCGTTCGGTGGTCGGCAGGTTGAAGCCCCCTCGTTGACTATCGCCGCCCATGTCAGGCGACCTCGAGTTCGGTAGCGAGATCGAGACGATCGGAGCGCGACTCGGCGATGCCATCGCCGACCTCCCCGAGTACGAGACCTATGTCGCGGCGGAGAACGCGGTCGAGACCTCCATGGAGGCACAGGAGTACATCGAGGCCTTCGAGTCCAAGCGAGAGCAGTTGATGCTGGCAAAGCAAGTCGGCGAGGCCACCCAGGACGATGTCGCCGAGCTCCGCGAGATCCAGGCCGAGCTCCACGAGCTACCAGTCATGGAGGAGTTCGTCGAGGCGCAAGATGCGTTGGAAGAGCGACTCACCGAGCTCAATGCGGCCATCTCTGCCGATATCGAGATCGATTTCGCCGAGCAAGCTGGCGGCTGTGGGTGCGGGAAGTAGCGATCGGAGACCGCTTTCTCGTCAGTTTCTGCCTAGCGGGCGACCTTCAGACCGGCTGTAACCCGAGCACCCTCGACTGTCGAGACAGGACGAGAGCCCCCTCTCGCGGAACCGCTTCCTGTGGGAGGTCAGATGCTTCGCCGGGCAATGTAACCCGGTCGAGCACGTCCCCCGCCTGTCGATCGACGATAACCAGTTCATCACTGCCCAGCAGATACACCGCGTCTCCACCCACGGTCGGATATGGCGCGGAAACGTCGACTGCCTGTGTATAGTCGAGATCGCCGCCATCGACTTCCACCGCGTGAAGCGTCCGCTCGTGCGTCGCGTACAGGGAACCGCTCCGATAGGCCGAGAGCTCGATCGTATCAGTCGTTGGAGCGCCGAGTGAGTACTCCCACTGGTGCGTGCGATCGTTGCGAGACAGGGCCCGAAGTTGCTCGTCCCCATCCTCGCTCCGGAGCCTGAGGTGGAGGTGCTGCCCGTCGACCAAGGGCGAGGTCGTCCGGACGGTCGCATCGTCCGCGGCGATCGTGTGCTCCCAGAGGCGTTCGCCGTCTCCACGCCGAAGCGCTCGAAGACGGTTGCCGATCGGGATGAAGACCCGGTCATCGAGGACGGTGAGTGGGTTCACCGGCGTGACATCCTCGTCCTGGTCGTCGATGGTCCATCTGACGTCCTGTGCCTCGTCGATATCGAGCATGGCGACGAGTTCGCCACCCAGCGCAACGAGCGCGCGATCACCGCCGGGGAGCGTGGTCGGCACCCACGGGAGATCGAACTCGAAGGCAGTCTGTCCGGAGTCGCGCTCGAAGACGGTCGCCTGGCGTCCATCGATCGCGAGCAGCAGGTCATCCCACATGACCGGCGGATACGCGAGTGCGTCGTCCAACGGCTCCGATTGTTCGAGGAGACGACTCCACTGGATGGTCCCATCGGCGACGTCGAACGCCAGGACGCCCGTGGCGATGATCCCCTGCTCGGCTGCCATATCGATTCGACTCGAGAGGTACATCGTCTCCGTATCGCCGATGGGCGAGGCAACGCGGACGTCAGCGGGGTCGACACCGAAGTGGTTCGCGACATCGACCTCCCAGCCGACCTCGAGGGTGTCGCCCGGGTGTTCGCGGGTGCTGGCCTGATTGTCGCCTGAGGCTCGAAACTTCGTCCATTCGGTCCGCTGGGCGCCTTCGATACAGCCGGCGAGCCCGACACCGACGGCCAATGATGTTCCAAGGAGGAACTCGCGACGTCCGAGGCGATCCATTCTCGATGTCGGCTAACCGATGGGTGGTAAAAGCCGTTGTCACTGCGATGTCGCCGGGACGGCTTGAGTAGCCTGTGCTCGCGGGTGGACCGATTATCGCTCGATACGGGTTGAATCTAGCGGACCGTGTATCCCTCGCAGATTGGTGTCGATGATGCTACCGGTATCGCCACAGCGCGATGGCGATGAGGCTCCCGAGGAGGGCGAGCCACGCGACGAGCACGTCACGCCTGACGTCGAACAGATACAGCGAGACGGAGAGGAGTACCATCCCTGATAGCAGGGGGAGGACACCTCGTTTCAGTGGGAACGTCAGGTCACCAGTGTGGCGGTAGATAGCCAGTCTGGCGATGACCATCAGGATACCAAGCAAGACGAGGACCAATCCAGCAAACCAGAGTCCAACGGCGAGGGTCTCCATGGATATAATCGGCTGGACAGAGACCGTCGAGAGCCAAAAAAGGGACCCTTGCGTGAGGCAGCTGGTCCGTCACTCGATCGACGTTGCGTACTCGTAGTCGAGGGGTCGAGCACTGGGTGCGCTCCCGTCGAGCTCGATGGTCCATCCTTCTACGAGCGTCGGGTCCTGCAGTGCCTGCTCGAGGTGCGTTCGGAGGCCATCTACGTCGATACCGTAGAACTCTGGCGGTACCGGTTCCAGGTACTGTAGTGCGGTGTGAAACAACGATCGCAGTCCGCCGTCATCGTCGAGATCGACGTGCTTGTAGGTCCCTGCGGCCACCTGGGTCATGCCATGGAGAAACGAGCTCTCGGTGGTACCGGCTCCGTAGTTGTACCACTCGTGTTCGAAGCAGTCGTGTGCCTCGTGGTAGGCGCCGTCGTTGAACAGGCGGATGCCATGGACGAGCGCCCGTCTGAGCGTCGCATGCTCCCACTGTTCCTGCTCGACATCCCACCCTCTGGGCGACCCTCGTGGGGGTGCGACTGAGTCATCCATCGTATGGTCGTCCATGGGCGCTTCGAGGGGAGGGTAGTGGCTCGACGGCTAAATCCCATTGGTCGAAATCGAATGCATACCACGACCCCAGCCAGCGTGCAGTCACCCTCCCGATGACAGGAGGATCACGAAGACGTTCCAGACGGTGACCGCCGTCCCGACGATAGTCAATGCCAGCGGGATCGCCACTCTGGTCGGGCGGGACAGCCGGTACCACACCCCAGCAGCAATTGCGATGAAGAGGAGCTTGACGAGCACCAACCCCCACGTCCCATGGGCCGACATCAGCGGCCCCGCGACCGGCCCGATCTCGGCTGCATCGGTATACCAGAGTCCAGCGAGTGTCGTGAGTGAATCACCGATCCCGTACCAGACGATAGCTGCCACCCAAAATCCGCGCTCGAAGCGAGCAAGACGGTGGACAGGCCCCTCAGCCCCGTCGGCCTCAGATTGTGAGGAACGTGACACCGCCGAGTGCTGTGACACCTGAGATCACCATGATGAGAATAAATTCGGCGGTGGGACTTAATCCCGCTGACGTCGATTCGTCGACCTCATTCGTATGGACGTGGTGATCTGTCGACATCGATACTGCCTTCTATACCTATTCTACAGTTAACTGTACGGGTACAATTATTATAGTTGATAATGGGGTTCAGTGGGTGACGGCCGCAGTAGGGGCCAGCGAATAGCAAGGCACTACTGCCCGGTGTGCCAGTCAGGGGCCAATGGAGCCGCCGTTGGTCGCGTTCGATTTCGACGGGACCCTCTCCGGAGATGAGATGATCGTCGAGCTGGCGACCGAAGCCGGCGTGGGCGATGAGGTCGCCGCGATAACCGAACGAGCGATGGCCGGCGAGCTCTCCTATGCAGCCAGCCTCCGACAGCGCGTGAGCATGCTCGAGGGACTGGACATGGCCGGCTTCGAGCGCGCTATCGATCGGGTACATCTCCGCCCCGGCGCCAAGGAGACGATTCAGACGCTCCGGGAGGCCTGCGTCTACGTGGCCGTTCTCACCGGTGGCTTCAGACGGGGAATCGAGCGTCGGTTCGTCGAGGACGGCGTTGTCGTCGATACGGTCGTTGCCAACGAGTTGGTCGTCCGAGCGGGTACCCTCGCTGGGGAGGTTCGAGGACCCCTCATCGAGGGGGCCAAGGATCGGGCGTTGACCAACTGTGCACGACGGATCGGCCACCATGCGACCGATTGCGTGGCCGTCGGCGACGGGGCGAACGACATCCCGATGCTCCGGTTGGCCGGTACCGCGATCGGCTTCGACCCGGAGGACGCTGTTGCCAAGTACTGCGACCACTACATCGAATCGGTGCCTGAAATCCTTCCGATCGTTGGGCTTGCCGAGTGAGCACAAGAAGGGCGATTTTTGGTCTCCCCTCCCAATCGGGCATATATGGCAACAGAACTCCCGGCGAGTGAGTACGAGCGACGGCTGGCGACCATCCGTGATCGGCTGGTTGATGAGGACGCCGAGGCTGGCGTCTGGTTCAATGCGACCAGCATCGAGTATCTCAGTGGGTTCCATCACATCCAGACCGAACGCCCGGTGGCGCTGCTGGTGACCCAAGACGAACTCGCCATCACGGTGCCTCGTCTCGAGGTCGAACGCGTCGAGCCTGAGCCCCGTATCGATGCCGTGTACCACTACTTCGACTATCCCGGTGGCAAGCCGATCGAAACGGTCGCGACGATGCTCGAGGAGCACGGCATCGAGTCGGTCGTCGCAGATGCTGATGGGGCCCCAGGGGTCATGGGGTACTCCGGTCCGTCCCTCAGCGAGTTCGTCGAGGTCGACGTCATCGACTGGATCGGGCGGATGCGCTGGGAGAAGACCGAGGCCGAGGTCGATCTCATCCGTGAGTCGGCCCGCTGGGCGAACCTGGGACATCGCTACCTCGCCGATTACACGCGCGCCGGTGCACACCCGGCGACCGTGAGCCAGCGTGCGACCCTCGAGGCCTCCAGGGCGATGCTCGACACGCTTGGCGACCGCTTCGTCGAGCGCGTCAGAGGCGATGGTCCGGTCTCTGCGGGGTTCATCTCGGGCGAGGAGTCAGCGCTCCCCCACGGGCACACGCCGAATGAGCGCCTCGAACCGGGTGATGTCATCATCACCGGGGCGACGGCCAACGTCGATGGATACTACTCCGAGCTCGAGCGGACCATGTTCATCGGTGAACCGTCTGCCGACGACCGAACCTACTTCGAGATCATGCTTGAGGCCCAGTCGCTCGCGATCGAGACGATGGGTCCCGGGGTCTCTCTCGCACACGTGGACGATACGGTCCAGTCGTATCTCGAGGAGCAGGGTGTCGCAGATCTCTCACGACATCACGTCGGCCACAATATCGGGATGGGCGGGCACGAACCGCCGTATATCGACCGCGGCTGGGACGACCATGTCGAGGACGAGACGGACGCGGTGATGCAACCAGGTCAGGTATACACGATCGAACCCGGTCTGTACACCGAGGAGGCTGGCTACCGCCACTCGGATACCATCGCCGTGACCGACGACGGGGTCGAGTGGCTCACGTACTTCCCCCGGGACCTCGAATCGAACATTCTGCGATAATCCATACGAAGCGGTAAGTTCCCTGATTGAATTGCGGCAGCCAACCGACTCACGCGTCGGCGTCTCGGCAGGATTACTCGCCGATATCCGTGATCTCGAAGCGGGCCCCACCGAGGGAACCTTCGGTCACGGAGATCTCCCAGTCATGGGCCTCGGCGATCTGCTCGACGATGCTGAGTCCGATGCCCTTGCTCTCGTCACCGGTCGAGTACCCCCACGAGAAGATCACCTCGCGATCCTCGGCCGGGACCCCAGGCCCGTCGTCCTCGACGAAGAAACCCGAGTCGGTCACACCGATGCGAACGGTGGTGTCTGGTCCACCGTGTTCGACAGCATTGGAAAAGAGGTTCCGAAGCAATTGAGCAAGCGCGTGTTTGTCGGCAAGGATCGCCCGCGAATCGACGATGTCGAGTGCGGCATCCTCGTGCTCGATGGCCGGCCACACCTCTTCCGCAACGCTTCGAAGCTCGACCATCTGCGGGTTTGGATACGAATCGTCGGCTTCGGCCAATCGCTCGATCCCCTCGACGAGCTGTTCGATTTGGTCGATCGCCTTGTGCGCCCGCTCGAAGTACTCCGCCTCGCCGGTCTCCTCGGCGAGTTCGAGCGACCCCCGGGCAACCGTGAGCGGACCGGCGAAGTCGTGTGAGAGGATCGTCGTGATACGATCCAACCGGTCGACCTCGCTCTCATCGCCCGTCACCTCCGATCTGGCCTCGATGATGCCCTCGAGGAACGAAGCCAGCTGTTCGGCCCATTCCTGATCGATGTCGTCGAACGCCCCCGGTGACTCACTCGATGCCACGAGCAACCCGATCGCGTCGATCGGAACGACCAGCAACGAGCGTGGAATGGTGTGGTCGTCCGAGGTAGCTGACTGGGGTGCGGCCACCGAGCGGACATCGCTGATGTCGTCGAAGACGTGAGAGCGTCCAATCAGGTCGAGCTGACCGATGATATCGGTCGCTACCGGGATCGGTTCATGCGAGCCACTGGTCTGACTCGTGCTGTCGAGGACGGTCAGCTCGTCATCGTCCACCTGGACGAGCTGGCACGTCTCAGCATCCAACACGCGCATCGCGACCTCGAGGCTCGCGTCGTACAGCTCGTCTGTGGTGGACGCGTCCAGCAGCCGCTGGACGACATCGCCCCCGATCGTCTCGTTAGCCATTGGCGACAGCCTCCCTCTGGCGGTGGTAGAGCGCCGATCCCCAGTCGGCAATCATGGTCATGCGTCCCCCTCCGTCGTGTATCCGTCAGTCCCTGCCTGCGTCACAACTCCGAGTACTGCGGATGACCCTTTAAATTCGATGGTGGATACCTCGACATCGAACTCGATCGACGCACCACCGCGGGTCTGTCCGTGGCTGTGATATCGGGCCGTCTCCGCACCTGGCGGGACGGCATCGAGGCAGGTCTCGCCAGTCGGTTCGTCTGGCCCATCGATCGACAACGCCGAGGGTGGCTCGCCGAGGAGTTCCTCTGGCTCGTAGTCGAACACATCGGCGAAGCGGTCATTGACGTAGACGAACGCCTGCTCCTGGACGATGTACACCCCGGCCAGAGACTGCTCCATGAGCTGTGATGACCAGTTCAGCGTCTCCCAGAGCTGTTGGCTCGTCTGGTACTGCTCGATGGCGTTCGATACCCGGTTGGCCAGCACCTCGTACTGACCGGTGTCGGTGCCCTTCTGGATGTAGTCCGTGACACCAGCGGCAATCGCGTCGCTGGCGACCTCCTCGGACCCTCTGGCGGTACACAGGATGAACGGAAGCTCCGGATACTCATCCCGAACCGCCTGAAGCAACTCGATACCGTCCATCCGGGGCATCTGGTAGTCGCTGATGATGCCGTCGATTGACTCCGCCTCCAAGCGGTCGAGCGCATCTGCAGCACTCGTCTCGGTGACGACCTCGAAGTCGTCCTGGATGCGTTCGAGAAAGACCTTCGTCATCTCAGCGAAGTCTGGCTCGTCATCGACGTGGAGGACGGTGGCGCTCGGCGACTGGGGTCCATCAATGGTCGATACACCGCTCGTTAACGGCGCGGGAAACGATCTGGAACTCGCCTCCATATGTTGGTTCGAAGGTGTGATGTGAATCAACTCCAACTGGTATCGATCTAGATCGGTCAATCCGGTGATGACCGGGTGAGTCGTGCCTCAGTCAATGTACAGTGAGAGGCCTTAAATGGTAGGGCAAAACGCTCTTGCAATTACCCCATAGGTTTTTATGAACCGTTGCAGAATGACCAAATCCATGAAATGTAGCCGTGGCGCTGTCTTGCTTTCGGGGATGCGAGCAGTGTCATGGCAGGAGGGCGACTGATGCAGGATCCAACCTCCTACGGGATCTCGTTCGTCTCGCTGCCCGGGATGGCCGCGATCGAGGTCATCGACCCGATCGAACGCCATCGCTATCGCCTGGAGACACCAGCGGATGTTACCCCAGCACAGATCGAGACCGATGACTTCCATTTCCCGGTCGATCGGGCCGTCTCGATCGAGACGAGCCGGTTGACCCTCCCGAGCGTCGTTGCTTCGTACATCCGAACCCGTGATGGGACCGTCGTCGAAGAGATCGAACAGGAGATGTCCTGTTCACTTTCGCACGACCAGTACATCATCGAGCTGTGCACGCCAGTCAAGATCTACCTTGAGCTCGATGGAGCGATCGCTATCAAGGCGGGACAGGAGTCCATGGGATTCGACTTCGATGGCTCCACGTCCGTCGCCATCGGCGCTCGCTCGGTCCACCGGAAACCGGAGGCGACCGTCACGACGACCGAGGATCCCCTCGATATGATGCGGGCCGTCTCGACCTTCGGGTCGGCGCTCAAGACGACGAGCCCCGAGCGGTCGTTCCCGACCCTTCGTGGACATCCACCGCGCATCGAGATAGGCGACGAGGTCGACATTCCCGACGAACTCGCCCCACCGGATACCGGCATCACGATCGAACTTCGCCCCACGCTCGAGCACGTCTTCACGGTGGCCCCACTGGCGTACTACCTTGGCGCCACGATCGAGCCTGGGCCGCAGAACGCGATCCGCGTCGACGGCGAGATCGTCCGATACCTCGGCATCGACGAGACGTTCACCCAGACCGTCGAGGAGACGCTCAAACACGCGTTCTTGCTCGACTGTGTCACGAGGACGGAGGGGTTGTACCCGGTCGATCTCGACGAACGCCGGCAGCTGGAACGCCGCAGTGGGCTCGACTTCGAGGCGCTGTACGAGCTCCCGATCGGCGAACGCCTCCAGCAGTACCTCTCGATTCCGTACGACCACATCGAGGACATCGTTCCGAGCTGGGGCAGCGCCGCCCACTTCGAGACCGACCCACAGCACGTCGAGTTGCTCCCGTACGTCGTCAACGACCTGGCGTTGGTGCAGGTACACGATCCGACCGAGCTCGAGCGCCCGGAGAGCCCGACGAACGTCCTCAATACCGGTCCGGATGAGGCGCAGGCATTGACGCGCTCAGCTGGTGCGACGACGATGTCGACCGAGGGCTACGTCAAACCGCCCCAGACCGACTGCGTGGATCAGCTCTGGATCGGCGAGGGGACGCCAATTGGAGCGAGCAAGGCCATCCCCGAAGCCTTTGAACACCGCCTGGAGCTCACCCCGACCTCGAAGGACATCGACATCACGGTCATCTGCAACGACAACCGGATGAACGAGGAACGCGGGTTGATCAACGAGATCTACGGCTCTCGCGAGGACGTCGACTTCGACATCACCATCCACCAGAACGTGACCCGCGAGGAGCTGACTGACATCCTGGCCGATCAGAGCGATTTCCTCCACTACATCGGCCACATCGACGACGAGGGCTTCGACTGCGTCGACGGCAAGCTCGATCTGTCCGGTGTCGAGGAGATCGGCGTCTCGGCGTTCCTGCTGAACGCCTGCCAGTCCTACACGCAGGGGCGACGCCTCATCGAGGGTGGCGGAATCGGCGGTATCGTCACCCTCTCAGACGTCATCAACGAGGGGGCGATTCGGATGGGAAAGACCCTCGCCCAGCTGCTCAACCTCGGCTTTCCACTGTACGCCGCATTGCGCATCGCCAAGCAGGAGAGCTTGATGGGTGCGCGCTATACCATCGTCGGCGATGGTCGCGTCTCACTGACGCAGGCTCAGTCGGTGCCTATTTTAGCCAATATAGAGCAGTCAGCGGCAACCACTGATCTTGGGATTATAACGTATCCAAGTTCACGTTTCGATGTCGGTAGTATGATTCATCCACTCCTTTCCCAGAACTCTCGATACTTTCTGGTGTCTCAGAATATCGTGTTCCAGAACCTCGACTCAAAGGAATTGAACGAATTCCTCAAGATAGAACACATGCCTGTCAGAGTTGATGGTGAGTTGACCTGGAGCAGCGATCTCAGTGAACTCTGATTATGGGCCTGCTACTGCTTTAACTGCTCCAGCTGAGACAGCACCAGCCTGTGAGAGTACCAACAACAAGGCGAACAGGATTCCAACTAGTTTTGGGTGTTCTTTGACGGTCGCGGAAGGATCGATGTTGTCGAACATGATACAGAATCCGCGACGCTGGCGATTGCAAAATAACTTTATGAATATTTTATATAAATTACTTTTTACATAATTAGTATCAATAATCCATCTAATACATTCAAAACATCACGATTGAATCGCTTCAACAAATATCCGAATATTGGTATTATGACCTACATATCTCTGATGAGTAATTTTCGGGCAGAATTCGAGGAGCTGTAATTGATTAGCTTTACCTATAGAAGGGAATAAGCATCAAATAAATCCTTGGAGGAAATTATCGATTTTGAAATTTGTATGGACGGGTTAATGACTACGTATGCATCCGATTCTTCATGACAGATATTGACTATATACTAACCTCATCCGGGGTTCGGTTCGAGGTAATCAACTCGTCTACTCTACGAGTTACGGATACTATCTCTCGAGAGCGGGAGCTTATTGAGATGGACTCAGCGCTTGAGCCTCGTGAGGTCCCCGCGGATTCGTTTCTGTATCCAGTCGAGTGTGCACTTTCATTAGCTACGGATTCGCTTGTGATTCCTGCCGGTCTCTCTACGTTTGTTCGAGATCGAGACGGTGAGCTAATCGAATCGTTGACGAACACCGGATCAACCTCCCATGATTCTGCGTCGTATGTCATCGAATTTGGTTCGAGAGTAAAGCTCTATTTTGAATTCACAGGCGCCTTCGAGGCTGAAGTGACTCCGAACTCTACGTCGTTTGAGTTTCGAGGAGACGGCCAAATCAAGATTGGAGCTAGGTCGAGTCACGAACGACCAGCACATACCGTTGTCACAACAGATGATCCCGCGGAGTTGATCCAAGCGATATCCACCTTTGGATCAGCATTGAAAACAACGAGTCCCGAACGCTCATTCCCGACCCTTCGAGGCCATCCTCCAGCCTTGGAATTCGGGAATACCCTTGATATTCCCGATGATATCACAGTCCCTTCCACCGGGATCACGATTGAGACCCCCGCTACGTTTCAGTCTGTTCTACCGCTTGCTCCGCTGGCATACTATCTCGGTGCATCAGTTGTTCAAGGACCTGCTGTCGCACTCACAACCGATGATGGTTGGTCGTATCCGTTGACGGATGGCACTTCGGTTGTATCTGAAGCCCAACGAGTTCTCAAACAGGTATTTTTTCTGGACTGTATAACGCGCACTGCAGGGCTCTATCAAATCGACCTGCGTGAACGATCCGAACTCGAGGAGCGAATATCGATTAGTCCCGAACACTTGTACGATCAATCACCGGCTGAGCGGCTTCGATCATATTTGGCGTACGACTTTTCAGAACTCGAGGACCTGATTCCGCGTTGGCCTGCCCATGCGAGGGTCCAATCTGACAGTTTCTCGATCGAGTATCTACCCTACCTCGTCAACGATCTCGTGACAATCTCAACAGGAAACTCTGAGCGTCATTCAACGAAAACACCCTTGCTAGACGGTGACGATGCTGATGACGTAATTGGCGATGTAACCGAACAGATTTGGGTCGGTGATGGGTTCCCGCCCAGACATACCAAAGCAATCCTTGAAGGGTACGAACACAACCTAGGTATCTCAGGCACAGATGGCAACATACGGGTTGCTGTCGTCCTCAACGATGCAACACTTGATATGGAAGCCATCGAAGTTAACGAGATCTACGGCAAAGGAACCTCGTTCAAGTTCGATGTTTCACTCTATCGAAATCTCGATTCTGATGCGTTGCGAGCACTACTTCAGGAGGATATCGACTTTCTCCATTTCATCGGACATGTTACGAAGGAGGGAATTAAATGCTCAGATGGGGTTCTCGATGCTGGGACAATCTCGGACAACGGCATTACCTATTTCCTGCTGAATGCGTGTAGTTCAGCGAAGCAGGGATGCGAACTCGTGCGGGGAGGTAGTGTCGGGGGGATAGTGACCTTAACCGATGTCACTGACACTAGTGCTGGTTGGTTCGGTGTCAACCTGGCTAAGTTGTTGAATGCTGGATATCCACTCAAGGCGGCGTTAACTGTGTTGGAACCATCCAGTATAATCAGTGAGAACTATCAGGTTGTAGGGACCAATACGGCAGCTGTAGCTACGAAGGATCAATTACCACACTTGCTCGAGGTCGAGACCGATACCCATCCGTTTGAACTCACACATACGACCTTCCATACCGATCGGGTTGGGGTTGGTGGCATCGGTGTACCCTATATCGGTGAGAATGAGACGTACATGCTCGTCCCCACTTCCCTTAGCTGGCAGGCTGAGAAAGAAAAACTCCTCGAGTTCTGCGATCTAGAATGGTTCCCAGTCAGGATCGACGGCGAACTGTTCTGGAGCGATGAGATCGATGAACAGGTCCTCGACGGTCGGCTCCAGCCAGCCGACTAAGCAGTACCCTATCGCATGAAACGGCCGCGTTCGTCACTCTTCGCAGACAACGTTTTATCGACCGAATCGGACGTACGAGTACCCGAAGAATACGATCACCGCACCGAGGATCCCGCCGATGAGCCAGCCATACGGGATATCGGTCATCAGCAGGCCACCGCCACCGATGACCGCACCGATGATCATTGCCACAAATACGGTTGCCCCTTCGCGCCATTCGGCGTACTGCTGGGCGGTATCCGACCTTGCCATAGTCGCTAGCGGGCCGCCCGCCGTTTAAGCCCCTGCATTGTACCACGACCACCATGGACGCCCGGGCACGCGTGTCGTCGCTGCTCGGAAACAGTTTAACCATCCCACGCGTTATGCCAGCCATACGAACCAGTCTCCGTTCACCCTCGATCGGGAGACTGGAGCCTACGACACATCCCTGCACATGTCCTCCGCACCCGACTCATCGTCGCCACGATCTCGCTGTCCCACCGTTGCACTCGTGGTGATCGGGTGTCTGCTCGCGGTGCTCCTCCTGGGCATGACCCTCCCGGTCTTCGGGGACGTCACGCCAGCGGAGACGACCTCAGATCGGTCGCTCACCTCCTCGGTAGCCGCCCCCAACGGGACCGTACAGATCACCACCGAGGTCTCGCTTGATTCCGCTCAGAACGTCTCGCTTCTCGAGGAGATCGACCCCGGTTTCGAGGCGATCGAGCTCGTCGATACTGACGGGGCCACTGACGTCTCCGTTAACGAGACGAACTCGACGATCGAGGCGAACTTCACAAATCGCGACGAGATCGCGTTCACGTACCGGCTGACGGTCTCTGGCAACGCATCCATCGGTGACATCGTCTCCATCAACGGGACGCTCTCAGGGGAGGTTGCCCACGAGATCGGGGTCGACGAGATCGAGGTGGTCGACGACCCTGGCGTGGCCGTGTGGCTGTCTGAGGTCCCGGCCGAACAGGTCGCCGGCGAGTCGACGACCGTTGAGGCCACCGTCGAGCACCTCAACGACTCAGCAGTGACGACCGACGTCACGTTCCGCGTCGACGGCGATGAGGTGTACACGGAGACGGTATCGTTGGGGGCGTTCGAGCAGGACAACGTCTCCTTCGAGTGGACGCCTGCCAGCGGTGATATCGGGACGGTCTCGATGCGTGTCGATACCGCGACGCACAACGATAGTGCATCGATCGAGGTCCACGAACCGGCCACGTTCGCCGTCTCGGACCTCGACGCACCGGCGACGGTGACGCAGTACGAGTCCTTCACCCCGACGGTGGAGGTCGAGAACACTGGCGACGTCTCCGGCACTCAGACCATCACGCTCTCCCTCGTCGACGGTGATGAGCTGATGAGCGAGTCCATCTCACTCGATGCGGGGGAGGCGACGATCGTCTCGTTCGACGACGTCGCTCTCGAGACGCCCGGCGTCCACGAACTCGTTGTCGAATCCGAGGATGATTCGGCCGATCGACCGATCGTCGTCGAGGCCGCCCCTGCCGAGATCACCTTCGAGGATCAACTGTTGGGGACCACCAGCGGCGGAGACCCGGCGATGTATGTCTCTGATCTCGTTGCTGAAGCCGGGTGGACGGTTGTGCTGGTAGACGGTACAAACAACTCGGTGGTGGGTATGGAGACGCTCGAGGAAACGCACAACGGTGGAGAGGCCATCGTTCCGGTGACGGCGCCTGACGACGCCGGTATGGACATCGAGGCAGTCGTCGTGCCCGATAGCGACGGTATCGCCGTCGGTGAGGCAATGCCCGGGGATGTCGACAGGCTTGCAGAGGCGGACGGGGTCGCCTTCGAGGGTTCGATCACCACCTCATCGCTCAGGTACGAGGATGCGACCGGGAACGTGTACATCGATGCAGCCTCGCTCGTTGGAGGGGACGCGTCGACAGACATCCCGTTCATCGTCGGCGTGCACAGGATGGTCGATGGGGAGCGCGAGCTGCTGGGCTACGAGTCGATGGTCCAGGGGACGCATGAGGACCTCTCGATCGGCCTCGACGAGGAGCTCGGGGTCGGCGAGTACGAGCTGGTCGCCAAGCTACACGCCATCAGTGTTGGCGGTCCAGGCCAGGCCTACAGACAGGTTGCAGACGGTGAGATCTCCGAGAGCGGGGAGACCATCTCGGTCACCATCGAGGAGACACCACAGTTCGTGATCGATTCGATTGACCACGACGAGACTGTCTCACCTGGTGGCACCCTCTCCATCGCGGTGACGGTTCACAACGAGGGGACCGTCGGTGGCACCCAGTCGATCTGGGTCTCCATGGGCCAACGGGTGGTGACGGAGGACGTGCATCTCGAGGCGAACGAGAGCGATACCGTCTCCCTGTCGCTGCCGATTCCTGGCGATGCGCTTGGGACCTACAGCGTCGATGTCGAGGTGGACGACTCGGCCACTTCGTTCGATATCACCGTCCAAGAGTCGTCGACGGAAAGCGACTCGATCCCTGGGTTCACGCCTGTGGTGGTCCTAGTGACCCTCGTCTTCGCGGCACTGGTAGGGTGGCGACGGCGCTGAATATCCGTCCCGTCGCACGAACGGTTTCAACTCCGATCGTACCAGGTTGTTGTGTCGCGATGTCTCTGGTGAGCACCTAGACTAGGGCAACCTGCCAAGCACCTACTCGAGGATCCAAGCCGTCGGTTTCTTGCCACCCCGGCGTGAGCGACCCCTCATGGACGCCGTCGTGCTCGCAGCCGGACAGGGGACGCGCATGGGCCCCCTCACCGATCGCCTGCCCAAGCCGTTGTTGCCGATCGCTGGCCGTCCACTGGTGGCACACGTGCTCGAGCGGGCCGCACCGTTCGTGGATCGGTTCGTGGTCGTCGTCGGCTACGAGGGCGAGCGCATCCGCGAGACGCTTGGCAGCGAAGTCGAGTCGGTCCCCATCGAGTTCGTCGAGCAACCCGAGCAGGTCGGGACCGCCGATGCCGTTGCAATGGCTGCGGAGTCAGTCGATGGCTCGTTTCTCGTCTTGAACGGGGACGTGTTGGTCGAGGCGGAAGCGATCGAACGGATCGCTGGAGCGGACGCGCCGGCGCTCTTGGGGACACGTGTCGAGAACCCCTCCGAGTACGGCGTACTCTCGGTTACGGACGGCCGACTGACCGATATCGTCGAGAAGCCCGATGACCCGCCATCAGACCTCGTCAACGCCGGGGTTTACCTCTTCGATACGGCCCTCGCCGAGGCGGTCCAGGCGGTCGATGAGAGCGAGCGCGGCGAGTTCGAGCTCACCGACGCGATACAGGCGAGGATCGATGCAGGCGTCGCTGTCGTCTCGTATGACGGCTTCTGGCTAGATGTCGGCTACCCGTGGGACCTGCTCACCGCAACCGAGCACATCCTCGGTGACATGGAGGGGCGCATCGATGGGACGGTCCATCCATCGGCGACGCTCGAAGGGCCAGTGGTCGTTGAAACAGGCGCCGAGATCGGTCCGGGGTGCGTCATCGAGGGACCGGTGATGATCGGTGTGGATGCCGAGGTCGGCCCCAACGCGTACGTGCGTGACAACGCCGTTATCGGCCCCGGTGCACGGGTTGGCCATGCAGTCGAGGTGAAGCACTCGGTGCTCTTCGAGGGAGCGACGGCCGCACACCTCTCCTATATCGGCGATTCGATCCTCGGCGCCGACATCAACCTCGGCGCCGGGACGACGGTGGCCAATCTCCGCCATGACGATGAGAACGTCACGTGCAAAGTCAAGGACGAACCGGTCGATACGGGTCGACGCAAGTTCGGGGTGGTCCTCGGTGACGAGGTGAAGACGGGTATCAACACCAGCCTGAATGCAGGTGTCGTCTTATCGACCGGCGCAACGACTGGACCTGGAGAAACCGTCCTGCGCAATCCCCGCTAGGTTACTCGGAGGGAGCCGACGCAGGATCGTCTCGCCACGACCCCCAGACTTCTCGATAGGTGCCAAGGCCACGGTAGTCGTGCTTTCGTTCGAAAACGTCGATTGCGTAGAGCGTCTTCTGCTCTTTGTCCCAATCCACTAGCACTCGAAAGTCACCCACTCGGAGCTTGTAACCGGGATGAAAACGCAATCGGACCAGAAAGTGGCCTGGGAACTCAGAAATCGACTCGAGTTTGTCGAGAATACGCGTTGCATCCTCGGTTTCGAACTGCTCGAGTGACGATACGAACGTCTCTGTAACCACGACATCGTGCGTCACGACTCGCCCTCACTCGTCGGTGTTGTCTTCGAGACCCAGGTGCTCCCTCGCCTCCGAGATCGACATCGTTCGACCCGCTGAAACGTCAGTGTACCCGCGTGAGGTGCCCTCTTGTGCACCGGGGGAGAGGATCGGTTCAGTCGTGTCTCGCAGAATGGCCCGGATGAACTCTGATCGGTTGGTGTAATTCAGTTCGGTAGCCATTTCCTCGAGCTCTTCCAGCAGTGATCTCGGGACCTTCACATTGAGCTTGACGAGCTCGGTATCGTCTTCATGAGATCCCGTGCTCATAGGTTGTGGTACTGCCGTGGTACGCTTAGTGTTATCGGTGTCAGGCATTCGTACGGTATCCTCTGTGCGGAATCGGATATCAACCGAGGTGTGGGGATACCACGCGGAGTGTACGACGTAGTACTGCCCGTATGCGCTGCTACGCGCGAACCGATGCGGGCGGTGTGTTCAAGTGCCCGCTGTTGGTAGGAGGCGGTATATGACAGCTGGAGACGTGCCGGCGGTCGTGTTGGCGGCGGGTGAGGGCCGACGACTCGCGCCGCTGACGAACACGCGACCGAAGCCGATGGTGCCGGTGGCGAATCGACCCATCCTCGAACACGTCCTCGAGGCGCTCGTCGACGCAGCCGTCGATGAGGTCGTCTTCGTCGTCGGTTACCAGCACGAGCGCATCCGCAACCACTTCGGCGATGGCGATGACTGGGGCGTTGACCTCTCCTACGTCGAACAGTCACCCCAGCTCGGGACCGGCCACGCCATCGAACAGGCCGAGGGGGCCGTTGATGGCCCGTTCATGGTGCTCAACGGCGATCGAATCGTCGAGCCATCGATCATCGAGGAGGTCCGTGAGACCCTCGCCGAGCACAGCCCGGTCATCTCGGTGACGGGGGTCCAGCACCCGAGCACCTTCGGCGTCGTCACCCTCGCGGACGGCCAGCTCGATTCCATCGAGGAGAAACCACTCGACCCGGCACCGACCGAGCTCATCAATGCCGGCGTGTACGGCTTCGATGAGTCGATCTTCGAGGCGATCCGCGAGACGGAGATGCGCGACGGCGAGCTGGCGATTACGGACACGCTCGATCGCCTCTCCGAGGAGCAGCCGATCCCGGCGATTCGCTACGACGGCCGATGGCTGGACGTCACGCACCTGTGGGATCTGCCGGTCGTCAACGCGGAGATGCTCGCTGCGGACGACACCGAGCCCGTTTCTATCGAGCATGCGGCGATCGGGAGCGATGTGGTGATCGCCGATACCGCCTCGATCGGTGCCAACACCACGATCGTTGGGGGAACCGCCATCGATGCAGGCGCTCGCATCGGCCCCAACGTCGTGCTCGAGAACACGGTTGTGCTCTCGGATGCGACGGTCGCCGCTGGCTCAGTCGTCAAGAACGCCGTCATCGGGGCGAACGTGCATCTGGGAGCCAATGCGACCATCGAGGGCGGTGAGAGCACCGTCGTCGTCGAGGGGACCGCCTACGATGGTGTCGACTTCGGTGCGGCCATCGGCGACAACGCGACCACGGGTGGTGGCTGTGTGTTCGAGCCAGGTGCCATCGTCGGCAACGATGCCGAGGTCGGCCCGGGGGCGTACCTCCAGGGCTCCTTCGAACCGGGATCGACCATCCGGAGGGGATAGCGATGTGTGGGATCATCGGCTACGTCGGCGAGGAGGAGGCCGGTCCGATCGTCTACGCCGGCCTCGAGAACCTCGAGTACCGCGGCTACGACTCGGCCGGTGTGGCGCTCGTCGACGGCGGGATGACGGTGGCCAAGCGCTCGGGTGAGGTCGCCGCCCTCGAGGTTCCAAGTGTCCCGGAGGCGACGAGTGGCATCGGCCACACCAGGTGGAGTACCCACGGGCCGCCGACGGACGAAAATGCCCACCCACATACGGATTGCTCCGAGTCGCTCGCCGTCGTCCACAACGGCATCATCGAGAACCACGATGAACTGAAGGCGGAACTCACAGACCACGAGTTCACCAGCGAGACGGACACTGAGGTCGTGCCGCATCTGTTGGAGGAGGCGCTGGCGGACGGGGCGACGCTCCAGGAGGCTGTCGAGTCGACCATCGATCGCATGGCGGGCAGCTACGCCATCTGTGTCGTCCACGCTGACTCGGGCGAGATCATCGCGGCGAGACACCGGAGCCCGCTCGTACTTGGTCATGGGGAGGACGGCGTCTTCGTCGCGAGCGACGTCCCGGCGTTCCTCGAGCACACGAAGGACGTGACGTACCTCGAGGATGGCCAGCTGGCGCGCCTCACGAACGCCGAGATCGACGTGTACGACGGCGGCGAGGCGGTCGAGTACGACGTCGAGACGATCGCCTGGGACGCCGAGGCCGCCCAGAAGGGCGGCTACGAGCACTTCATGCGCAAGGAGATCCACGAACAGCCCCAGGCGCTTCGCAAGACGCTCGCCGGGCGCGTAGACCAGACTGGCGGTGACGTGGACCTCGACGTGAGGTTCCCTGCTGGGTACCTCGAGTCACTTGAGGAGATCCAGCTGGTGGCCGCTGGGACCTCGTACTACGCGGCGACGTACGGGGCGCGGTTGCTCGAGGAGCTCGCCAATGTCAGGGCGAGCGCCACCATCGCCAGCGAGTACGAACCCGGTGGTGGTCGTGACCCGTGGCGCACGCTGGCGATCGCCGTCACCCAAAGCGGCGAGACGGCCGACACGCTCGAGGCGATTCGGGCTGCGGGTGGTGCCGGCATGCATACGCTGGGCGTGACGAACTATCTCGGGTCCTCGGTGACGCGCGAGGCGAACGAGAGCGTCTACATCAAAGCTGGCCCTGAGATCGGCGTCGCCGCCACGAAGACGTTCGCCTCGCAGGTGATGACCCTCGCGATGCTCGCCGTATACCTCGGTCGCGAACGGGGTGAGCTCTCCGCCGCGAGGGCCCGTGATGTCTTGGACGATCTTGCTGGCGTCCCGGCGGGCGTCCAGCAGGTGTTGGATCGGGAGGACGCCATCGAAGACGTCGCACAGGAGTACCTCGACCAGGACGCCTTCTTCTTCGTCGGCCGCCATCTCGGCTTTCCCGTCGCGCTTGAGGGCGCGTTGAAGCTCAAGGAGATCGCGTACGTTCACGCCGAGGCGTTCGCCGCAGGTGAACTGAAGCACGGGCCGCTTGCCCTCGTGACGGAGCACACCCCGGTGCTCGCGGTGATGACCGCGGGCGCCGATCCCGAGGGGACGATCCACAACGTCGCCGAGGCCCAGGCTCGGGGCGCCCCGGCCATCGGTGTCGTCTCTGAACACGTCGATGCGGACCAGCTCCAGCACGCGTTCACGGTCCCCGACCTCGGACTGGCCGAGCCGCTGGTGGCGAACGTCTACCTCCAGCTCTTCGCGTATCACGTGGCCGATGCGCTTGGCCGGCCGATCGACAAGCCGAGGAACCTGGCGAAGAGCGTGACGGTTGAGTAATTATGCGAGTTGTATCAGTGATCCCCAAGTGTGGGACAGCGCGGCTATATTTGCTCAATTGACAACAGTTCTGCAAGACCCGCAGTGTCGAAGTCTCGATCGGAGACGAGCAGGGGTTCACCCACCGTTCGTGCTGTGGCAGCCACGAACAGATCACGAGGACTCAGTGGTTCGCCACGCTCGAGGAGCCGGTCCTGGAGGCGGGCCGCTTCTATGGCGATGGTCTCGTCGAAATCCACGATGTCTACCCGCGCGATGGCGTGGCGGGTGGCTTCCAGATCAGTCTCACCCGGCGAAAAGACCGCTCCGGCAAGGACCTCGTAGAGGCAGATTGCAGAGGTCACGAGTGGGGGCGTACAGTCGTCCACGGTATCGACGACCGCCTCATCGCCATCGAGGTAGTCGATGATGACTGAACTATCGAGGAACACCATCACTCGAAGCTCTCGCGGGTCCGCTTGATGGCGTCTCTGGCGTGTGCTGCCTTCGACGATCCGGCCCAGACCCCGGCTTCCATCGGGCGCTCAAAGGTCGCCAATCGATCGAGCAGGTCGTCGTAACTCTCGTCATCCCGTTTGATCGCCTCGAGTTTCCGTTTGGTCTCGTCGGAGACCCGGATACTCGTACTCATGTATACATCTTGTATGCAGTATGTGGTAAAGGTTCGGTCGAGACACGGTTGGGTGGCCGTTCAGCCCTCGGTTGGTGCGTCTTCCCGTAAATAAACCCGTTCAGTATCGTGTTGCAATCGATTCGGGTCGATTCCAGTGATCGGGTGAATTCCTCCTACCGGTGGTGTGACTGCAGCTCCCCCGACTCACTGAATCGCAGTAGCTGGTGCGACACCGATCGGCCAATCAGTGATACTTCATATCGGAACACGCACAGATGATACGGGTATGGGTGTATCGTTGAACCCAATCATACGTGGTGACGCTCGAACGCGGGTTTGTACCGAGTCACACAGTATGTTTATGAGTATGAAAATAATATGAATACCACGATGAACGAAGATCGACGGACAGTCGGTGAACGGGGCCAGGTGACGATCCCGAAGGAGCTTCGCGAACGCTTCGGGATCGAGGGAGGCGATGAGGTGGTGGTGTATGAGGAAGCAGGTAAGCTGGTCATCGATCGGCCAGTGGATGAAGCAGACCTCGTCGACGGGTACCAACAGCGGGCCGAACGGTCGATTCGACTGGAGGAGGAACTCGAATCCGTCTCACAGGAATCGAACGCGCACCTCGGCGACGCCCCGGAGTGGTCGGAGGATGAGCATGCGGGTTGACCGAGGCGATATCGTCATCGTCGATCTCGAGCCAACTGCCGGCTCAGAACAGCGTGGGATGCGACCCTGTTTGGTGGTTCAAAACGACGTCGGCAACGAGCATTCGCCTACCACCATCGTCGCACCGTTCACGACGGCATTCGATGACGACGTGTATCCATTCGAGGTGCTCGTCTCGGCGAGTGAATGTGCCCTTATGGAGGACTCGGTCGTGGATTGCAGCCAGCTTCGGACGGTTTCGATCGAACACCGAGTCACGTCGAACCTCGGAGCCATCCCTGACGACCGGTTGGGTGCGGTCGACACGGCGCTTGAGTACAGCCTCGGGCTCATCGAGGTGTGATTCGACTGACGAGGGATTGCATAACACCGCTCTGTAGAGTTGGAGGGTACTATCTGTAACATTTTGAGAACTACACGCCAACTTGGGGTATCGAAACGCGTTTGGGGTCGCTGACGGTTAGGACTGGTATATGGGTCTGCTTGATCGGTTGCGCGGCGACGATGACCGCGTCGCGTTCAT
>CAZXER010000006.1:0-20258 GCA_964639975.1 uncultured Halobacteriales archaeon
GTGGCACTTCACGATTGATCCTGATTCCGACAGCGGACGCGGGACAATCGATCGGAGAATGGATGGGGATGGTGATGGTCGGACGATCTCCCACTCGGCACTGGGTTACCGATGCTCGTTCAGCCGACGGCGCAACCGCTTCGCTTCGGAGCGAGCGGCCTCGGCGAATGAGTCTCCCTCGCCGGCAAAGATGACGCTTCGGCTCGAGTTGACCAGGCCAACACCGTCTGCAAGCCCATAGGTAACCGCCGCCTCGACATCACCTCCCTGGGCCCCGACGCCCGGGACGAGAAACGGCAACTCGGGCGCCAGCTCCCTGACGCGTTCGAGTTCATCCGGGGCGGTGGCACCCACGACGAGCCCGACGTTATCGTTCCCGTTCCAGACGCTGGCGAGGGAGGCGATGCGTTCGTAGACTTGGTCACCCTCTTTGAGTTCGAGGTCCTGCACATCCGCACCGCCGGGGTTGGAGGTTCGACAGACGATGAAGACCCCCTTCTCCTCCTGGTTGAGGAACGGCTCCAACGAATCTCTGCCGAGCAATGGGTTCACCGTGATGGCGTCGGCGTATTCGAGATGGCGAGCGTACTGTCGGGCCGTATGACCGACATCACCGCGCTTCGCGTCGAGGATGACGGGGACATCCTTCCCCTCGGCGTAGGCGACCGTCTCCATGAGTGCACGCCACCCGTCGGGATCCTCATAGAAGGCGACGTTCGGTTTGTATGCAGCCACGAACTCGTGAGTCGCATCGATAATCCGTCGGTTAAAGGCCCAGCGCGGCAGGTCAGCATCGTGCAGGTGATCTGGGAGCCGATCGATCGCTGGGTCCAGACCCACGCACAGGATGGTATCGTGGGTGTCAATCCGTTCGGCGAGCCGGTCGAAGCAGCCCATTGGTCGACCCTCTCGGAGTGGTGCCTAAACGATTGTGCATGGCGATACCGGTGTGTTCACTTTTGCTCCGGTGGCGAGGGGTTAATCCGTCCGTCTCACGTACCACTCACTATGACCCCGAGGGCGGTCACCTTCGATCTCGACAACACGCTCACCGTGGTGGAGCAAGATCGAGAGACGATCCTCCATGATGCTGCGACCGCAGTTGGTGCACCCCCCTTGTCTCGCGAATCGTATCTCGAAGCTCACGAGACCGTCACGGCCCCTCGCACCAGAGAACCGATCTTCACTGCACTGCTCTCGGTGGTGGGCGCCACCGATGTCGATCCGACCGCTCTCACGCTCGAGTACCGCCGACGCATCGGCCAGAACCTCCGGCCGGTCCGAGGGGTCGAGGAGCTCCTCGAAAGCCTGGGTGAATCGATGCCGGTCGGGCTCATCACGAACGGCCCGGAACGCGCGCAATGGGACAAACTGGAACGCCTCGGCTGGACCGACCGTTTCGACGCGATCGTCATTTCAGGCCGGGTCGGGGCGGATAAACCCCACCCCACCCCGTTTCACGCGGCGTGTGATCGCCTTTCAGTCGACCCTGGTGACGTCGTCCACATCGGTGATCATCCGGTGCACGATGTCACCGGTGCAAGACGGGCCGGCCTCGAGGCCATCAGGGTAGTCGATTCGCCCTCGCAGGCAGACCCGTCCGTCGAGACGATTACTCGCGATCGACTCGCCGAGGACCTCCCGATGATGGCGGCTCCGGCGATCCACTGAGGCTAGCTCCTCTCGAGGAGTTCCTCCAGAGCGGGTTTGATTGCGCTACCACCATCGATGGTGATACGACCTCCCTCATCGAATCCGGCGATCTCGACGGCGTCTGGCAGTATCGATGCCTCGGCAACGGCCTCGTCATCCCGGTTGATTTCATAGCGCTCTCCGACCTCACAGCTGAAGGAAACCGGGTCGTCGAGCCCGGTGACCGAAAGTTCGCTGAGCGATCCGTAATCCCGTCCGACGATCTCTGCGAGGAACAACTCGGCGATTCGGGGCCCGTCGAGGGTGTCGTCGATCATTCGAACAGTGGCGTGACAGACCGTTTGAGCCGCGATGCCTCCGCTGAGACGTCGACACCCTCACCGTGGGCATAGAGCACTGCGGCGGTGTCGCTCGAGATCGCTAGCTCGGTCTGGAGTTGGTTGATCGTGGCGACCGCATCGCGCTTGTCGTGTCCATCTGCTTCGAGCCGATTGATGATCCGCTCGAAAGGTGCGGGCGGGTTGATGAGATCCGCAGGCGGCTCATAGCCCGATGGGATGGTGATGTCTCCAACCTCGAACGTTGGATGAAGCACATCGTCCGTCTCCTCGAGGCCACCCGAATCTCGACCGCGCTCGATGAGCTGGCGCACCTCCTCGGGGCTGAACCATCCCCGTTCGAGTGCGAGTGCGGCGACCATCTCGGTCTCGGAGACGGCCTCCTTCCCGTGGTGTTTGAACCCAGCTGCGAGGACCCGCTGCAGTGACATACCCGAGGGTATCGGTGGGGTGTGGGTAACGGTTTCCATTAACGATTGATTGAAGTTGCTCACTACCTGATGGGTGGGTATGACGCACTATCACGGCCGCTCGGAGACGAAGCGGACCGGGGGTCGACGCCGCCCCAACCGAGACAAGCGAAAGTACGAAACCGGTCGGTTCTCTGCAGAGACAGAACTCGGGCCGGTCGAGCTTCGCACGATCGACGCGCGCGGCGGCAACGAGAAGGTCAGAGCGCTCAAGGCTGATACCGCCTCGGTCACCGATGGCGATGGCGAGACGACGAGCGTCGAGATCGAGGATGTCGTCGAGAACGCGGCCGATCCGAACTACGCCAGGCGAAACATCATCACCAAGGGGGCGATCATCGACACCGACCTCGGCCACGCCCGCGTCACCTCACGCCCCGGACAGGATGGACAGGTCAACGCGGTGTTGCTCGACGACGATTGATCGACTACTACTGGCTGTATCGGTTTCCCATGCGAGACTCTTTCGCTGATTTCGTTGTGCAGGAGCCAGGTCCAGCCAGTGCAACCGGTATGAGCCATGACTGACGAGGACCCTCCTCGGTCGCAGATCAGTGACGAACTCGATGTCCCCGAGCAACAGCCAACCCCTGCAGATGATGATCACATCCTCCCAGAGGATGATCTTCGGTATCCCACGCTCTCCTTCTCAGATGGTTCGATCTCACCGACATCAGGCATCTCCCTTCGTGATACGTTCGACCGGTCGTCGATCCAGTCTATACTGCGGGACCTGGATGCCGCCTTGACCAGTCACGATCTCTGTGTTGCTGGCCCTGAACGTCGCACGATTTTCGGCCTCGGACCGGGATCCGTTTCAGTCGACTTCGACCCTGACGAGGACCACCTCGGCACGCTTTCGATCACGATCGATCTACGAGCTAAAGCCCTCTCCTACACGGATACCGAGACGATCGAGGTCGGTGCCCGAGGCGGTCGCGGGTTCATCCCAAAGGGGATACTGACCGGCGATATCGATCCCGAGTCGGCCCGGTGTTACAACTGGATTGCAGACCCAGCCGCTCACCTCGAGATCGATGATCTCCCAGCTGATTCGGACGATGCTGAGGATGAGTGACCCGCGAAGCGGCGCTACTCGACTGATTGCGAACTGACAGCGTGCACAAGTGGCACGACAGTGAGGATTACGGACGTGGGGCGGCCTTTTGCAGGGCCGTCTCGGCGATGTTGCCGCCGTAATCGGCACTGCGAGAGAGCGAGTCAACGATCAATCCCAGCGACTGGGCCTCGTGTGGATCCAGCTCTCGCAGCAGCTGGTCGATCTCCCTGGTATGTTCGTCTATGTCAAGCACCTGCGAACGTGATCGATGGGCGAGCTGGCTCGATCGCTCGGTATCATCCTCCAGGAGGGCCTCAACCGCTCCCTCGATGACGTCGATGACGGCTTCGTGGAGCGATTGGATCGCGGTAACGACCGGTTCCGGAATGGCTTCGAGGTTCGTGGCCAGGTTGCTGATCTTCGCAGCGTGATCGGCGATACGTTCGAGCTGGCGGGCCGCGGAGTGATAGTCGAAACAGTCCTCACGCGAGATGCCCAGATCCGGTGACGCTGCGGGCGATCTGAGCGTCCCCCGGAAGATCCTCGAGACGACGAGCCAGAGCCGATCGACATCGTCGTCTCGATCGATGACATCCGTCGCGAGGTCGTCTTGGTTATCGATCACCGCGGCAACCGCATCACTCAACATCGAGGTGGCGATGAGGTGCATCCGCTCGACGGCATTCGTCACGGACAGTTCCGAGGAATCGAGCAGGTCCTGGATGACGACCCGATCGGCGGTCTCCTCGAGAACCTCGACGCCGATGAGATTTTGCGTCGCGGTCCGAATCGCCTGGCGTTGTTCAGCGGTGATTCGATCGGCTTTGAGCGTGATGACATCGAAGCCGCTCACGTACATCGTCATCACCGACCTGGTAAGATGGTCGCCGGACAGTTCTCCGATGTCGAGCTCTCCTCGAGAGCGGCCCTCTTCCACTTTGGTCGAGACCGTCAGTGTGTCACCGTTATCGACGAACGAGAGTGTCGCCCCTGCTTCTACGTCGTTTCGTTGGGCCCATGATTTGGGCAAGGAGATGGTATAGGTGGAGCCACCCGTGAGCTGCACCTTCCTGGTTTCCATATCGGATGTTGACGAGTGATATATATAATTCCTATTATCTATGTATTTCAGTCAATCTTGTATTATCCTGAATACACTGGTATTTGGCCTGAATCATCACCAATTGAGAATATGACATCGTTACACAATGGAATTACTATATAGTGATATATATTAAACATAGAAGGGTATTTAGTACCATCAATCGCTATCCATCCATAGATGATGGAGGGTGGGGATGGGACCAAACATTCATCGAGCTGCCGACGACGTTCGTTCCTGGGGGCGCTTGCCACTGGTGCCATCGCAGCCACTGCCGGGTGTCTCACCCGCGGTGAGGCCTCTGATTTAGAAGGAGAGATTATCATCGATGGGAGCGATACCGTCCTCCCCCATGGGGCGGCGATGGCCAACGAGTTCATGTGGCGCAACAACCGCGTCAGCATCCCGGTCCGAGGCGCCGGTACCGGCGCTGGTTTCCAGCGCTTTTGTGCGGGTGAGACAACCATCCAAAACGCCAGTCGACCGATCTTACCAGACGAGGAATCCTCGTGTACGAGTTCCGGGGTCGACTGGGTCGAGGTGCAAATCGCACTGGATGGGATCGCAGTCTTCGTCCATCCGGACAACGACTGGATCCCGGCTGACGAAGGGCTCACGGTGGCCGAGTTGAAGGCGATCTGGGAGCGAGATTCCGAGGTCGATACCTGGGCCGATGTCCGTGAGGGATGGCCCGATGAAGAGATCGAATTGTTCGGACGGGACACCGCCTCGGGGACGTTCGATTACTTCACCGAGCACATCATCGGTGAGATCGGCAACATCCGGCGAGATTACTCTGCGACCTCTGATACGAACGTCATCGTACGCGGGGTCAGGGGGAACAAGTACGGCTTGGGGTGGGGAGGCGCTGGGTACTACTACGAGAACGAGGACGATCTCAAACTACTCGGTGTTGCAGAGGACGAGGATGGGCCGTACGTGTTCCCCACTCGCAAGAACATCGAGGAGGGGATCTATACACCGCTGTCACGCGCGCTATACATCTACATCAGGAAGGATGCACTGACGAGAGAGCACGTTCGGGAGTATGCCACGTTCTTCTTCGAGGAGATCGATGAGGAGGGCTATCGGTTGGCCGAGGAGTTCGATATCATCGAGTCCGGTGAAACGTTGCTGTGGACGCAGTATGCAGCCCGTCGGGTGGGCTATTTCGCTCTCACTGATGGGTGGATCGACCGCGAGGTAGAGGGCCCATACTCGACGATCGATGCATACGTCCAAGCCACCCTTGATTCAGCCATCGAGGAGGTCGTTGGATGAGCGGAGCCACCTCCGACGACATCGATCTCTCCGCCGGCGGCTCACAACGGGAGACCAGAGCGAATCGGCTCGCGAAGGGAGTGTTCTTCCTCTGTGCGCTCGTCACGGTCTTGACGACGATTGGCATAATCCTCGTGCTCGTCCAAGGTGCGGTGCGGTTCTTCGTCGATGTCTCCATCGTCGAGTACTTCACCTCCTTCGTGTGGGCGCCCCTAGACTCCGCCAACCGGAGCTTTGGTATCTGGCCACTCATCTGGGGTACCCTGCTCATCACCGTTGGATCGGCCATCATTGCCATTCCGATCGGGACCTTGACCGCGATCTATCTGAGCGAGTACGCCAGTGAACGCACCCGTTCGATTCTCAAACCGCTCCTCGAGATCCTGGCCGGGATTCCGACGATCGTGTACGGGTTCTTCGCACTCTCGTTCATCACCCCGCAGCTACAGCGGATCTTCCCGGAGACGGGGACGTTCAACGCCGCATCCGGGGCTATCGTCGTGGCGATCATGATCATCCCGATGGTCTCCTCCCTGTCGGAGGATGCCATGCGGGCGGTCCCGGATGACCTGCGACAGGCTGCCTTCGGCCTCGGGGCGACCCGATTCGATGTCTCGGTCAACGTGGTCTTCCCGGCCGCTCTCTCGGGGATTGTCGCGGCGTACATCTTGGCCATCTCACGGGCGATCGGCGAGACGATGGCTGTCACGCTGGCCGCCGGTAACATCCCACAGATAACCGCCGACCCGCTCGAGCCGATTCAGACGATGACCGCGTACATGGTCCACGTCGCGACGGGCGACGTCTCGGTCGGCTCGATCGGCTACCAGAGCCTCTTCGCCGTCGGGTTGACCCTCCTGGTCATGACCCTCGCGATGAACCTGTTGAGCCTCTGGATCAAACGCCGGTATCGGGAGGTCTACCAATGAGCGAGAACGACACCGTGATCGCGGAGACGTTCACAGCCAGTGAGAACCTCCGTCGCAAGCGACTGTATGGACGCGTCTTCGTGTTCGTGTGTATCATCTCTGCACTCCTGGGCGTTCTCGCGTTGGCGGTCCTGCTCCTCGATGTCCTCTCCGAGGCGTGGGGGTGGCTGAATCTGACGTTCCTGACCTATCCTCCCTCCCAACTCATCGGCGATTATCTTGCTGGGGCGCGCGGTGCCGGGATCTTCCCAGCGCTGGTCGGCTCGATCCTCCTGATCGCCCTGACGGCCATCTTCACCATCTTCCTGGGCGTTGGCGCTGCGATCTATCTCGAAGAGTACGCCCCGGAGAACCGGTGGACGGATCTCATCGAGGCGAACATCGCCAATCTCGCTGCCGTCCCGTCGATCGTGTACGGACTGCTCGGTCTGGCGCTGTTCGTGCGGGCGTTGCAGTTCGGTTCGAGCCTCATCGCCGGTGCCCTGACGCTGACTCTGTTGATCCTCCCCATCGTCATCGTATCGAGCCAAGAGTCCATCCGATCCGTCCCGGCGTCCCGTCGACAGGCGGCCTATGGAGTCGGTGCGACGCAGTGGGAGGTCGTCAGAGACGTCGTCCTGCCCGCCGCCTTACCCGGGATCATGACCGGGACGATCCTCTCCCTTTCGCGGGCGATCGGCGAGACGGCCCCGCTGTTGTTGATCGGTGCCGCGACGACCATGTTCGCACCCCCGATCACGGAGGGGTTCGGCGGGCTGCCGCTACCGGATCTGTTCGGGCCGTTCTCGGCCATGCCCATGCAGATCTTCGGCTGGGCGACCCTTCCCCAAGAGGGCTTCCAGCACGTGGCAGCGGCAGGGATCGTCGTCCTCCTCGCGGTGCTGCTTGGCATGAACGCCATCGCGATCTACATCCGACATCGTTACGAGACCGAGGCCTAAACCCATGAACGAGACACAGGTGACCGACTCATTCGCACCGGACGCGTCGACCGACCAACAACAAGAACCACGAGCCGTAGGCGACACGATCATCGAGTCCGAGGAGCTGTCGGTGTTTTACAGCGAGACCCAAGCACTGGATTCGGTCTCGATGGAGATCCCTGAGCGCCAGGTCACCGCGATCATCGGACCATCGGGCTGTGGTAAATCGACGTTCCTCCGCTCGATCAATCGGATGAACGACCTCATCAGTAGCTGTCGCATCGAGGGGACGTTACGCCTGCGAGGCAAGAACGTCTATGACGAGGATGTCGACCCGGTCGCACTTCGTCGCACGATCGGGATGGTGTTCCAGAAGCCCAACCCGTTCCCGAAATCGATCTACGACAACGTCGCATACGGGTTACGGATCCAGGGTGCGGACACCGATCTCGATGCCCAGGTAGAGCAGGCACTGCGACGAGCGGCACTCTGGGACGAGGTCAAGGACCAACTCGACAAGAGCGGGCTCGACCTCTCGGGCGGCCAGCAACAGCGGCTGTGCATCGCGAGGGCGATCGCTCCAGATCCAGAGGTCCTCCTCATGGACGAGCCCGCGAGTGCCCTCGATCCGGTGGCCACCTCACAGATCGAGGATCTCATCGACGAACTGGCGACGGACTACACGGTCGTCATCGTCACCCACAACATGCAACAGGCCGCCCGGATATCTGACCGGACGGCGGTCTTCCTCACCGGTGGCGAACTCGTCGAGATGGGTCCCACCTCGAAGATCTTCGAGAATCCGGAGAATCAGCGCGTCGAGGACTACATCACCGGGAAGTTCGGCTAACGCTCTGTACTCTCACACACCCACTCGCGAGTCGAGGAGGCGACGCCTCGTTACGATCTCGGGGAGAATTTCGAACGAAGCCAGGTGACGGTGGTCGACACCCGGGTGCGACAGGCAGTGAGTAGCCGATCCCCACGGGTCGAGTACTGTATCAGTGGAGCGGCGAACACGATCACCACGAGCACGCCAAGCGGGCCTCCTTGGCCTGGTGCCTTCCACGTGAGTAGCGAGAAGTCATCGATACCGACGACAAGCGGGAGGAACGCGAGTAGCGCAGCCCCACCCCGTGCTTGTATCGACCCTCGTGCGGCCGAGGCGTGACCCTCTGCAACGAGCACCCGCATCACCATGACCAGTTGCCAGCCGGCGAAGGCGCCAAGGGTGGCCCCAAGGAGGAGGAGCGAATCGATGTTGACGTCGCTCATCACCACGTTGACCGTACCCGTCACCACTGCAAGCCCGAAGATCGCCGTCCCTCGATCGATCGGTATCCTCGCAAGCACCCGGAGGCCAACCAGGAGGACGACACCACCGGTCACGAACCCGGCCAGGATGTCTACGAGGTAATGCAGGCCCAGAACGACCCGCGAGAACCCGACGAGGAGCGCCAACGACCCTGCGCCGAGTAGTCGCTGCCGCCAAGTGCCGATGGGCAGGAGGAGTGCCAGTCCGAGGTACACGACCGTGGCGTTCGTCGCATGGCCGCTTGGGAACCCGTATCCAGTTGCCGTCGCGGTGGCATCGTACAGCGATTGCACGAAGGACGGGAGGTCGAGGTCCCTGAGGGGCACCATCGGTCGTGGTAGTGCGAAGAACTCCTTGAGTCCGCTATACGTGCCAAGTCCGACCAGGTACATCCCCCACGCGGCAGCGAGGTCGTCTTGCCATTTGGGTCTGGACCAATACAGAAGCCCCAGAACCAGCCCCAGGAACCAGACATCGCCGAGTTGGGTGATCAGCCCAGCAATAACCGCCAGCCAATCCGGGATCAAGTGATGGATCGCCTCGATTTCACCGATCCCTCGCGACATAGCTATCCTATCGCAATCAGCGGAAAGTAGTTTACGTTGGGGATTTCGGCACCATACGTCCGGTACCTCTTCCGTTCGAGGGTGACCATGTTCGTTGGTCAGCCAAGGGGGAGGAACACACCGAAGAGGATGTCGGGAGCAAGCCGGGCCAATCCACTTGTCACCTCGATTGAAGGGACGCCCGGTTGCAGCAGATAGGCCGCTTCACGATGGACTATCTCAGACGCGAGTCTGGCGCCACGATTCGGCGTCTGCGACCTCGTTGAAGGTGTACAGATGGACTCCCTCGATCGCGTACGTGTCGTCGGTCGATACCTGGGCGATGCCGTCGACGAGTGCGTCGGGACGGTACCGCCCCTTGCCCCCGATCAGTTGCTTTGCCATCCCGAGGATCCCGGTCGTCTTTCGCACGAACTTGATCGACTCACCGACACCAACCTTGCGGGAGATGTTGATCATCCGCTCGGTCTTCATCACGCCCGGAACCCCGATGTACGCCGGCAGTTCGATCCCATCGTTTCGGATCGCGGCGATCCAGTCGACGACGGCATCGGGATCGAAACAGATCTGCGTCACGATGTACGTCGCGTAGGGTTCCTTCTTGGCGAGTGCTTCATCGAGCGTCTCGTCATCGATGATCGGGTGTCCCTCCGGGTACCCCGTGATACCGATCTCGTCGAAGCCGTGATCGAGGTCGTCGAGGTCCTGGAGCAGCTCGTACGACGAGGTGTACTCGCCCACTGGTTCCTTGTTATCGCCGCCTGGAACGAAGATATCGGTGATCCCAACGTCGGTGAACCGACCGACGATCTCCTCGAGCTGGTCACGGTCCTCGACGGCTCTGGCCGCAAGGTGGGGGATGACTCTGAGGTCGGTCTCACTCGCCACCTCGACACACTTGTCGACCGTCAGATCGAGTCCCTTCTCTGGCGAGGCAGTGATGGCAACCCTGGCCTCGGGAGGGAGCTCGTCGATGGCATCGTCGAACCCCATGAATGGCAGCAGTTCGTATCGTGGATCGGTTAACAGCGCTGAGACGCCGTGGTCGCTCACGTGAAGTTCACCATACGAAACTGGGCCACCGCGGCATAAATAACGCTGTCATCGCGAGCTCGAGCGGGTCCGTCGATACTCGACGAAGACCACCTCGTCACCGACCTCTCGCGACACCTCGGACCAGTGCTCCCACTCGACCGTTGGAAACCGGGTATCGCCGTCGTATCGGCCGGGTACCTCGGTGATGATGAGTCGATCGGCCAGCGGAAGGAACTGTTCGTAGACGGTGCGGCCTCCGGCCACGTAAGCGACGGCCGATTCGCTTGATGCGGCCTCGATGGCCGCCTCGATGTCGTTGGCGACGATGACACGGCCATCGTCAGGGATGGCAGACTCGTCGACGAGGTCCGCTCGGGATTGCCTCGATAGCACGATCGTACTCCGGCCGGGTAGGGCGGTCCCTAGCCGCTTGACGATCGCTTCGTAGGTCCGTCTTCCGAGGATGACGGGTTCGCCCATCGTCGTCTCCTTGAAGTGGGCGAGATCCTCGCTATGGTACCACGGCATCTCGCCTTCATCGCCGATCGTGCCGTCCGCCGCCACGGCGGCGATGAGGACGACCTCGAGGTCCTCACCCGTCATTCGGCGACGGCGAAGCGAAGCCGTGGGTGTGGATCGTATCCATCGAGTGTGATATCCTCGACCCCGAGGGCATCGATGGTCGTGTCTGCCACGGTGACCGATGGTCGATCGCGAGGATCTCGAGCGAGTTGTTCGAGGAGGTTCGGAACGTGGTCGTAGCCCGATTTATCGTCTGGTTCTGGCGGTGCGGTGTCCTCGAGCCACGCCTTGACCTCGAGGTACTCCTCGGGCGTCTCACAGGTACTAACTCGCTCTTGAAGCTCCGGAAGGTGGTCGCTGTACCAGACGCCCCGGTCGTCGCTCCCGCAGTAGATGTGTGCATCCGTCAGCGAGTGAGCGAAGGTCCCCGCCTCGAATCCAGTCTCCATGGCGATGACCTTCAACAACAAGGAGTACGCGGCGATATTGAACGGTACGCCCAGTGCGATGTCTGCCGATCGTTGCTCGAGTTTGAGGTTGAGCTCGTCTCCCTGGACGTTGAACGTAAAGGTGTAGTGACACGGCGGCAGTTTGCTGACGGCCGCGTTGGCTGGATGCCAGGCGTTGACGACGATCCGCCGCGAATGAGGCGATTCGTGCAGTCGGTTCAGTACCTGCCGAATCTGGTCGAACGTGCCCTCCTCGTTGACCGCTGGATGATCCTCATCTGGCCAGGCCTCGCCAGGGAGCTGGTCGTCAGGCGACGGGATGGGATATCGTCGCCAGAATCGGCCATATGCCGTCTCGAGGCGGCCCTCCTCGTCAGCCCATTCGTCCCAGATGGACGTGTGCTCGCGAAGCTCTCTGATATGTTCCTGTCCCGAGAGATACCACACGAGCTCGTACAGCATCGAATCCCAGTACATCTCCTTCGTCGTCAACAGCGGGAACCCCTCGTCGAGGTCGATCTCGTACTCGTAGTGAAACATCGAGATCGTGTCCACCGCCGTGCGATTCGGCTTGTAGTTACCCCCCTCGAGAACGGATGACACGAGTGTCTGGTAGGTCCGCATAGGCGCTTGAACGCTATGGGACGCCCGGGGGCTTAACTTCCGGCTATCTGCTCCGAAGTGCCAGGCATATCACAATCTTTGATATACCCGCCAGCTGAACTGTCTAGTTGGTATGAGTGCACCTGACGACGGTGAGGAGGAACTACCGACCGATTATCGCATTGCCAAGAACGTTGACAAACAACCCATTTGGGAGATTACCGAACCATTTGGTCTCGATCAGTCAGATCTCGATCTCTATGGTGACTACAAGGCGAAGCTCACCCAGCCTGCGATCGACCGCCTCGCTGCCGCTGAGGACCAATCAAAGCTCATTCTCGTGACAGGAATGACGCCGACCCCCCTGGGCGAGGGAAAGACCGTCACGACGATCGGTCTCGGCCAGGCGTTCAACCAGATCGACCGAAAGACGATGATCTGTATTCGCGAACCGTCCCTTGGGCCGGTCTTCGGAAT
Source organism: uncultured Halobacteriales archaeon (assembly GCA_964639975.1). GTDB lineage: Archaea > Halobacteriota > Halobacteria > Halobacteriales > SKSH01 > CAZXER01. The sequence goes on from CAZXER010000006.1 coordinate 12,724, forward strand.
CAAAGGTGGCGCCGCCGGGGGTGGCTGGTCGCAGGTGCTGCCGATGGAGGACATCAATCTGCACTTCACTGGCGACATCCATGCCCTCACCGCCGCCCACAACCTCATCTCCGCGATGCTGGACACCCATCTATCGAAGGGGAACGAACTCGATATCGACGTGAACGATATCGTCTGGAAGCGATCGATCGATATGAACGATCGCGCGCTTCGACAGACCGTCGTCGGGCTCGGTGGCAAATCCGGCGGGACGCCCCGTGAGGGAGGCTTCCTGCTCACGGCCGCCTCGGAGCTGATGGCGGTCCTCTGCCTCGCCGATAGCCTTGCAGATCTCAAAGAACGGATTTCACAGATCATCGTCGCGTACAATACCGATGGCGAACCCGTGACTGCCGGCGATCTCGAGGCGGCCGGACCGGCCGCGATCTTGCTCCGGGATGCCCTGCGACCGAACGTCGTCCAGACGATCGAGGGGACGCCCGCGTTCGTCCACGGGGGTCCATTCGCGAACATCGCCCACGGGACGAACTCGCTGATCGCCGACAAGCTCGCCGCCGGGATGGGCGAGTACGTCGTCACCGAGGCTGGATTCGGGTCGGACCTCGGGGCCGAGAAGTTCATGAACGTGGTCTGTCGCTTCGGCGAGATGGCCCCGGAAGCCGTCGTCATCGTCGCGACCGTCAGGGCCCTGAAGTACCACGGTTTGGACATGTGGCCAGCGGATCAGGAGGCGCTCGAAGAGCCGGATGTTGAGGCCGTCAAAAACGGGTTCGAGAACCTCGACAAGCACATCGAGAACCTGCAGAAGTTCGGAGTTCCGGTGGTCGTGGCCGTCAACCGCTTCCCACAGGACACCTACGACGAGGTCGCCGCCGTCATCGACCACTGCGAGGACGACCTCGGCGTCAGAGCGGCCGAATCGACCGTCTTCGGCGAAGGCGGTGAAGGCGGCATCGACCTCGCACAGAAGGTGGCCGATGCGGCAGAGTCAGATGAGGCCGACTTCGAGTTCCTCTACGATGAGACTGCACCCATCAGGGAGAAGATCGAGACCATCGCGACGGAGATATACGGCGCTGGCGAGGTCAAGTACGTCGGAAGTGCCGAGGACGATATCGAACAGTTGGAGGAGATCGGTATGGATGACACGCCCGTCGTGATGTCGAAGACGTTCCACTCCTTCAGTGACGATGCCTCGGTCAAGGGGGCCCCCGAGGGGTGGGAGCTCGAGGTCAAGGAGGTCTACCCATCCGCAGGTGCTGGCTTCGTGGTGGCCCTCACCGGCGATGTGCTGACATTACCGGGTCTGCCAGCTCGCCCGGCCGCAGCAGATATGGATATCGACGCCGACGGCACGATTTCAGGGCTGTTCTGACGCTGCTATTTGGTGGCGGGCCTCGGTTTTGCGCGTCGTGAGGATCGCACACACTTTGATTACCCTCGTCGGTGAAGGGGACGGTAACAATGAGCGATGCGATGGAGGGTGGGGACGGTGTGTTCGCCAGGTCCTCTCGATATCTCGAGACGTATGTACAACTCGTCATCGAGGATGGACACGTTACCGAGGTAACCTTCCCGGAGACCCCAGATGAATCGGCGAGTGAGGACCATCCACTCCTCGATCGAATCGAATCGTACCTGACCGGGACCGTCCGCGAGGACTTCGACGATGTGCCGGTCGCCCTCGACGTATCCGCCGATATCGCCGGCGTCCTCCAGGCCGTCCGAGACATCCCGTACGGCGAGGCGCTATCGGTGGCGGAGTTACTCCGTGAGCATCCCGAATTCGACTCGACCGTCGAATCGAACCACGATCTGGTCAGGGAGGCGCTCGATGCCAACCCAGCCCCGCTGGTCATCCCTGACCATCGCGTGCGTGACGCGCCGAGTGGTGCACCACCACCGATCGAACAGCGGTTGCGATCGCTCGAGCGAATCGTGACATGATCCGGCCAGGACGCGATCTAAGGTGTTCATGTCCGTAGCATCCATGCCGGTCGTGGCGAGTGTCGAGCCCGGTCGACTGATGTCTCATCTAGCCCAGCTTGGTCCGGTCTATGATGAGTTCGATATGGTCCCCCCGATCGTCATCGATATCGTCGCTGCGATCGCGGTGATTGCCCTCGCGTGGGTAGTCGGACAGGGGGTAGTCAGGTATGCGGGGCGTCCCGTCGCCCGTCGATTCGAACGTCCCAGTGTCACCCGAGCGTTGCTGCAGGTCATCAGAGCACTGGTACTGGTGGCTGGACTTGCCATCGCCGGGCTGTTCGTGGGGATCACACCGGGCGATCTGCTGATATCGGTCACCGTTTTCACCGCCGTGCTCGCTGTGGTCATGGCTCCCGTCGCGAGACGCTTCATCGGCGGCATGTTCGTCCTGGCTGATCAGCCCTATGAGATCGGCGACATGATCGAGATCGCCGACACCGATACCAGAGGGTTCGTGGAGGACGTCACGTTGCGCTACACGAAGCTGTTCACCATGGAGAACACGTTCATCGTGGTCCCGAACTCATCGATCATCGAACGTGACATCGTCAACTACTCCGCCGAGGACGAACGCACCCGACAAAACCTCGAGATCGTGATCACCTACGAGGGCGACCTCGATCGTGCCCGTGAGAGGATCAAAGCGGCCACGGCGGATGTCGATGGCGTGATCGCTGGTGGGCCGGCGATCCGGATCGGCAGTACCCGCTATCCCGCGGAACCAGTCTGTCTCATCGACGAATTCGGCGATAATGGGATCCGTCTCAGGTTACGGTACTGGGTCCGAGAGCCGTTCTTTATGCCTCGAGTCCGATCAGACGTGCAAGAGGCGATCTGGAGTGCACTCGAGGAGGAGCCAGTCGAGATTGCGTACCCACATCGTCACCTCGTCTTCGATGATACCTCGGGCGAGCTTGACGTGGATCTCGACGGGAACACGATCGACGAGTAATCCCCGAAACGTCACTCGTCCTTCTCGACGATAACGAACTCAGTGTCCACTTGTTGTTGGAGATACTGTGCGATATCCGGGTCGTCGAGGAGCTTGTTGACTGCTCGCCGCCATCGGCCGAGCTGTTTGTGGCCGAGGACGACGACATCAGCGTCCTCGGCGACGATCTCCTTGAGGATTTGATCCTCGACGATAAACGCTCGATCCACGAGGTATCGGACGTTCGTGATGCGTCCAATTTCCTCCTCAACGGCCGTTTTCAGCTCTTGGCGGGTGATCTCTGTCCCGTTTTGATACAGACTCACGTGCAACACGAGCAACTCGGCGTCCCGGTCTTCAGCGATGCTCACCGCCTTCTTGAGCGTCCGAGCGGACTGCTCGGACAGGGGATATCGAACCGGGACGAGTACCGTCTCCATCTATACTGATCAAGGGCCGATATTCGGGTAAACGTTCCGCTCTGGAGGTTATTCACCTATCTACGTCCTCGATCTCATCGCAACGTCTGACTCTCACAACATATTCCTCCGATGGCTGTGATTCAACCGGGGTACGGTGTGCGCCATGTGAGAAAGATACATGCAGCCACGCGACGAACATCCTCCAGTCAGGGATTCAATCAATGTCAACCGACCAGGACGAACCCATCAAGACGATCTGTCCGTACTGTGGTGTCGGCTGTGGCATCAGACTCAAGCCAGGCGAAGAGGAGGGCGATGTATCGGTCAAACCGTGGTTCGACAACCCGGTCAACGGCGGTGCTCTGTGCATCAAGGGCGGTGCTTCGACCGAGGTCATCAACCACGAGGAGCGCCTGAAGGAACCGCTCATCAAGGAGGATGGCGAGTTCCGCGAGGCGACATGGGACGAGGCACTCACCTACATCGTCGACGAACTCGAGCGCATCCGCGAGGAGTACGGCCCCGACGCGGTGGGATTCTTCGGCTCCTCGAAGACGATGAACGAGGAGAACTACCTCCTGCAAAAGCTCGCCCGACGCTTTGGGACGAACAACGTCGACAACTGCACGCGGATGTGTCACGCCTCGACGGTGTACACCTTGCGTCAGAGCCTCGGCGCCGGGGCGATGACCAACAGCATGCAGGACCTGATGGATGCGGGCGATGTCTACTGGATTCAGGGGGCGAATCCCGCCGAACAGCATCCCATCGCCCATAGCCAGTACCTCAGGCAGGCCGCACTCGAGGATGCGACAATCATCCAGATCGATCCCCACGCCAACAAGACGACCAACGACGCGGATATTCACCTCCAGCACAACCCGGGAACCGATATCCCACTGCTCAACATCGCCATCAAGACGGTCATCGACGAGGGGCTGATCGACGAGGAGTTCATCGAGGAACGGACCCGCGGTTTCGACCAGCTCAAGGCGACGTTGGCGGACTTCGACATGGAGGAAGCAGCCGATATCTGCGGTGTCCCGCTCGAGGACATCCAGGAGGCCGCTCGCATCTACGGCGAGGCCGACAACGCGGCGATCTTCACCGGGATGGGGATGAGCCAGCACACCTGCGGCGTCGACAACGTCCAGAACGAGGTCAACCTGGCTCTGATCACCGGAAACCTCGGCAAGCCGGGTACCGGGGTGAACCCGCTGCGTGGTCAGAACAACGTGCAAGGAACGAGCGACGTCGGCGCGATGCCGAACGTGCTCCCGGGCTATCAGAACGTGGACGACGACGAGGCTCGCGAGTCGGTCGAGGAGGTCTGGGGCTTCGAGATCCCATCTGAACCAGGATTGACTAACGTCGAGATCTCAAACTCGATCGGCGACCAGATCCACGGCCTGTACATCATGGGTGAGAACCCCGTCGTCAGCGAACCGGACGCCACGCACGTCGAGGAGCGCTTGGAGAACGACCTCGAATTCATGGTCGTTCAGGACATCTTCATGACGGAATCGGCCGAGTTCGCCGACGTTATCCTCCCAGCGACCTCGTGGGCCGAGCGCGGTGGCACCGTCACCAACACCGATCGTCGCGTCCAGCTGATGCGTCCGGCCACGTCCGTTCCCGGCAACACCCGTCACGATCTGGACATCCTCAGTGAGGTTGGCACCAGGCTCTTCGGCGAGGGATTCGACTTCGACGACGTGGAAGATGTCTTTGAGGAACTGCGACAGGTCTGCCCGATCTACCACGGGATGACGTACGATATCCTCGGCGAGACGGGGGTCCAGTGGCCGTGTTACGAGCCCGGTGACGAGGGCGATCAGTACCTCTATGAGGACAGTTTCGACACCGAGGACGGTCTCGGTGTCATCCGCGGGGTGTTGCACCAGGAACCCAAGGAGACACCTGACGGGGACTATCCCCTCATCTTGACCACGGCCCGTCTTGAGGAGCACTACAACACCGGGACGATGAGTACACGCTCGCCGACGCTGCTTCGGCGGACGCCGGAGAATTTCGTCGATATTCACCCAGCGGACGCCGAGGCCAGAGGCATCGAGGATGGCGAGTACGTGAAGGTCAAATCGCGACGCGGGGAGATCGTCGTCGAGGCGAACGTCACCGAGGACATCAAGGAAGGATCGGTCTGGACGACGCCACACTTCGGGGACGCCAGGGCGAATCGCCTCACGAACAACGTGTTGGATCCGCTGGCCAAGATTCCGGAGTACAAGGCGGCCGCCGCAGAGGTTGAATCAGTCGACGGTGCCGCCTCACCTGCAGACTGACGGTTCTTCGCGTTCGTCGTCTTGACTTGGTTGACCCGGATTGAATCACGCTGCTTGCGAGCCCTCAGCCGCGTCCCCAATCGCCTCAAGGATCGTATCGCGGACCGTATCCAGCTTCTTCGTATGGAACCGCTCGGATTCTCTGGTATCGTACTCGATCTGCAGCAATTTGGAAGCCGAGAGGCTCTCTCCGGCCGTAACCCGTGAGACATCAGCCACCTCCAGGAGGTCACGATCGAAGGAATGACCGCCACGAAACCGATCGATGATGTTCGGTACGAAGATGAGCCGTTCGCTCGTGAGGTACAACCGACCACCCCACGGTCGTTGGTCTCCTCGGTGATAGATGGCAGCAAACGAGTCGATTTTCTCCTCGTCGGGTTCGAGCTCGAAACTCTCAACGAACCAGCCACCGATTGATGCCATATGACTATCGTATCGGCCGATTCCCAATAAGTGCCACCGACTAGCGGTTCTCATTGGCTCGGTCTCACCTGACTCTCGGTTGTTCGACAGAGAAGCGTGGTAAACCGGAACAGGTTTTTGGCTCGCAAGTCCGCCTCTTATCCAATGGAAGACCGACACAAACGGTGGATCGCGATCGTTGGGATGATTATATCGCTCAATCTGGCTGTGTTCATCTACTTCCTCGGTGATCTGGTCTTCGCGGGGACCTTCTTGGTGCTGTTCAGCTTCTCTATTTACTTCTATGAAATCAACAGGTAATTTTCTCGTCTCCGATATTCCTCGGTATCGACGGATCCGAAAATTGCCGTTATAGCGGTTGATTCAGGCAGAAAAATCGAATACAACGTCGAGATAGCGACCGAAAGAGTCTGATATCATATAACATCAAAAATTTTAATATTTCTGGTTTTGTCCGTACACCTTGGAGGAGTTCATTTGTACAACAACATCCTCGTTCCGACCGATGGTAGCGAAAGCGCCGCAGGGGCCGTCGAACATGCGGTCGGCCTGGCGAAGGCGTTCGATGCAACGCTACACGTGCTGGTAGTCGTGGAAACCAAAGCGCAGTATATCCTGACACTCGATCTCGGTGACGAGCTCGAAGAATGGCAGGAGTGGGCGGAAGACCTCGCCAGTGAGGTCTCCGATCAGGCCGCTGCAGAGGGGGTCTCATCGAGAGCCGTCGTCCGCCGAGGGAATGTGGCCGAAGAGATCGTCGACTATGCCGATGAGAACGAGATCGACAACATCGTCATGGGGGCCGAGGGTCTCAGTACGGTCGACAAGTACCTCGTCGGTTCAACCGCAGAGAAGGTCGTCAGAACGTCCACGGTACCCGTCACCACGATTCGGATCGAAGGCAAGTAGCGTTCTATACCTGTTTTGTTTGTTCGCTACCTCCGCTAGGAATTCCTATCCTCTCTTCAACCGCAGATCGAGTTATTTCAGATCCCTCTATCGTATGTTGCAAACAGCGAAAAACAGAACAATGAAATAACCGTGGTCGTCGTGTGGGGGATTACTCCCCGCCGTCGTCCTCGCTGATGTCGGTGACCACCGGACCGCCTTCACTACTCACGACGACGTTTCCTTCTTCCGCCATTTCACTGACCGCCTCGGCGAACTCCTCGGACTGCAGGATCTGGTATTCATCCTTGAGTCCGAGATAGATCGAGAAGGCCATGAAGATCAGGACCACCACGAATGGCAGTCCAGCCGAGATGGCGGCTGCTTGCAGCGCGTTCAGTGCAGCTGAGCCACCGGCAAACAGCAGGACTGCGGCGACCGCACCCTCGGTCACTGCCCAGAAGATACGCATCGTGACCGGGGCATCGTGCTTCCCGCCGGAGGTCAGGTGGTCGATGACCAGTGAGCCTGAGTCAGACGAGGTCACGAAGAACGTGGTCACGAGCAAGACGGTGA
>CAZXER010000006.1:20358-22421 GCA_964639975.1 uncultured Halobacteriales archaeon
AGTGAGCCTGAGTCAGACGAGGTCACGAAGAACGTGGTCACGAGCAAGACGGTGATGATCGAGAGCAGGAATGTCAGTGGCATGAGCTCGAACATCTCGAACATTGCCACTTCGCCGCCCTCGGTGAGAACCGTACCAGCGATGTCATTGCCAGCGAGCTGGAAGTCGATCGCCGTTCCGCCCATGATGGCGAACCAGACGAACGAGAACAGCACTGGGAGCAGGAGCACACCGAGCATGAACTCACGCACGGTGCGTCCCCGCGAGATACGGGCAATGAACATCCCGACGAACGGTGACCAGGCGATCCACCACGCCCAGTAGAAGATCGTCCAGTAGGACGCCCAGGTCTCGTAGACATTCCCGATTCCAAGCACGTTATCTGGGTCGACTCGGAACGGTTCCGAGAATATCTCGGTGTGCGATGCGAATTCGAAGAATTGTCCGAAGTAGCCACCGATGGCCTCTGGTAACAACCCGAGGATGAACAGCGTTGGCCCGAGGATCAGCACCGAGAGAGCCATTACAATCATCAACACAAGGTTCAGGTTACTCAGTCGTCGGACACCCCCTTTGAGACCGAGTGCCACCGAGACGGTGGCGATGGCAGTCACGCCGGCGATGATCCCTATCTGGATCATCGTGTCCGTGCCGATACCGAACATAGCGTCCAGCCCGGCGTTGATCTGCATGGCCCCGAGTCCGAGTGAGGTCGTCAGGCCGAACAACGTAGCGAACACGGTGAGGATGTCGATGAGGTGACCCCACCAGCCGTAGATGCGTTCACCAAGTACCGGCCAGAAGATCGACCTGAAGGTCAACGGTAGGCCGCGGTTGAACGAGAAGAACGCAAGCGACAGTCCGACGAGCCCATAAATTGCCCATGGGTGGAATCCCCAGTGGAAGTACGAGAGTGCCATCGCGGTCAATGCTGCATCTTGGGTACCAGGTTCGGCCCCGAAGATGGGTTGTACAGCACCGTCGTGGAACATGTGGAACATCGGTTCAGCGACACCGAAGAACATCAGGCCGATACCCATACCGGCACTGAACAGCATCGCGATCCACGAGATGTCGCCGAACTCTTTATCGGCATTCACTCCGCCGAGTCTGATCTTCCCGTACTTGCTTATCGCGAAGTAGACTACCGCTACGATGAAGAAATTAGCCCCAAGAACGAACAGCCAGCCGAAGTTGTCAGCAATCAGGAATTGTAGTCCGAGGTCCCACGGCCACCAGCCCGGGAGATCAGCGGCCACAGCGTTGCCCTCAAACGGATCGAGGACAAGCGCCGCCGCCATCATGTCTGGCCGCCAGACCGCTGCTATAATCGTGACAAGGAGGACGAACGCCGAGATGAAGAACACCTGCGGGTGGACGTCGAAACCATACCCTTGCCAGTTCGTGTCACCCGGTTCACGGTCGATATCCGGGTGGAACAGCTCTACCTGCAGTCCTTCACCAAACGCACCGTCGTCGTCGCCATCAGCCATGGTATACCTCCACTGTACGCGCCCGATCAGTCGTTTCGCTTCCGATCATGGTACTTTTTCTCTGTTGTCGATTTGGTGGCTTGTTTGCGTCGCCATCCGTTCGGTTTGATGTGGTTTTGCCTATTTTTTGAGCGTGTCATTGGCTACCGCATTGCCAGATACCTTTTTTGTTTCGATTTATCACAAACTATGACTGTAGAACGATTTCACCGAGATACGGTACACAATAACATGCCTCCTATCTCTCTGCTGTCTATCGATTATCGGGATAACTATCTCACCGATACGATTTTATTTAATAGATATTTACTTTAATATTATTCAATATTTGGGATTTTATCTAATTTCAATCCTCCCAGTTTCGATATAGGTTACCCAACATATTTGCAATCAACATATTTCAAGGATCTTCTAGGTTCCACCGTGTTGACGAATAGATCCAGTTTCAAGGGAGATATTTGAAGACACGACCGAATCGGTAGGGGTCTGAGGCCATCGAGAAAATATACATGACGCCACAGAGCAACGCCGCTGCAATCCCAAGGAGCATGAGGGTGCTCGCAATTGCCG
>CAZXER010000006.1:22521-27451 GCA_964639975.1 uncultured Halobacteriales archaeon
CCACAGAGCAACGCCGCTGCAATCCCAAGGAGCATGAGGGTGCTCGCAATTGCCGGCGCGGCCTGGAGCAGTAAGATACCGACGATCCAGCTGATCGGCACCACATAGAGCAACCGTCCAGTGTACGTCAGTCCGATCTGCTTCGGGCTGAAGCCACAGGTCGGACAGATCTCGTCTCCCCGCTCTACCTCTCCTTTGCATTGGCGACAGTATCTCCCGTCTGATGGTTCCACGCCCATTATCGACTGTACCTTGCGTAAACCACCCTATTGAGCCTTCGCCTTCTCTACTCCGATTTTTACGTCCGCTGGTTTTCAGGCAGTGGGAACAGCTCTACCGGCGAGTGTACGGAAGGGATACAAGTTTTATGGTAGATAGTCCATTCGGTACCTACAGCTTGACCTCAGATCAACCCGAGACCCCCACCGATGAAGCGCTGAAGAAGCTCTTTCATCACGGTCAGCGCGTTCGTTTCATTTACTGGCGCCAGATGTCAGGCGCCAAGCCGACCGTTCTCCTGGTGGCACTCATCGCTGTCCTCGCTTTCGTGACGGGGATGTCGAATCTGAGCCAGGCGACCGTCCCGCTGGATGGGCCATTGACCACCGTGATTCCCATTCCGGAATCGCTGGCTCGATTCTGGGCGGTGACGTTGGCCTTCATCCTGGTCGGGCTCACCTTCGGGTTACGCCGTCGCAAACGCCTCGTCTGGTATCTATCGCTCATCGCCCTCCCGGCTCTGGCGTTGTTGCCGTTCGTGACCATGCAGGTCCACGATATCGTCGTTCTCATGCTGGTGCTGCTTGCCCTACCGTTGCTCGTGATAAACCGGGAGCAGTTCGACCAGCCCTTCGATCTCTCACCGCTTCAGGTCGCCTCGCTATCCTCGATCGTGGGTGTCCTCGCCTATGCGACGGTCGGTTCGTACGTCATGCGCGATCGGTATGTCGGGATCGAGACGTGGACGGATGCCATTTATTATGTCATCGTGACAATCGCGACGGTAGGCTATGGGGACGCGACACCAACGACGCAGGAAACGAAGCTGTTCACGCTCTCGTTCATCCTCATCGGGACCGGCGCGTTCACGGTCGCGATCGGATCGTTGCTCATCCCCGCTATCGAAAAGCGCATGGCCGCGGCGGTTGGAAACATGAAACCATCCGAACTCAAACTACTGGATGACCACGTGCTCGTTCTCGGCTATGGCGAACTGACGGTGCCGATCGTCGATGAACTCGTCGACGAGGTCGACCTGGTCGTCGTGACCGAGGATACCGAACGGGCCACCGAGCTCCGCGATCGCAACATCAACGTCGTGACGGCGGATCCCACCCAGACCGAGAGCCTCCGGGATGCGAACATCGAGAACGCGAGGGCGGTCGTCGTCGCGACCGAGGAGGATGCCAGGGACATCATGGCGATTCTCGCGGTCAAACAGACCAATCCCGATGTCTACGTGGTCTCTGCGGCGAGCGATCGTCACAATATCGACAAGATCGAGGATGTCGGCGCCGATGATGTCATCAGCCCCATCGTACTGGGCGGTCGGTTGATCGGTCAATCGGTCGTCGAGGAGACTCGTCCCGATCTTGACCTTGGCGGTGACGAAGATGAGGACACCACCGATGAAGCGTGACCACCGGCGATATCGCCGACTCGGGAACAGGCGATGGTGTAGGCGTTCAGGGTTAGAGTAATCATGGCTGACAGAGGCTCACACGCGGCCGAAGAAGCGCTCTCAACGCTACTCCTCCCGCTTTGTGTCGCGAGTGGCGCGGTCGTCGTTGCCGGGTTCTTCTTCCCCGAGTTGGCCGGGGAGGTCCTGTCTGATGAGATGTGGCTCGTGTTCGCGCTCTTGTTCTTCGGATCCGGCCTCAGCTATCTCGCGTTGCTCCCCGATCCGATCCCCGAGCGCGAGGATGAGCCGGATCCAAGCGATCCGGGGTACCTCCTCAAAGTCAGACGAATGGGGGCTCGTGGGGCGATCCGGAACTTCCTCTTCAGGCAAGATCCCCTGACCTTCGGCCTCCCGCTTGCTGCATTGGGTCTCTTCTTCGTTGCCCAGGCGTTCATCCCGGGGGAGATCCTGGCGAACGTCGGTCTCATCGAGGATCTCATCTTGCAAGATTTCGGATGGGTCTTCCTCATCGTGATGGTGGTGTCGGTCGTGTTCTGCCTCGTCGTCCTACTGGGCCCGTGGGGGGATGTGAAACTTGGCGGGGAGGATGCTGAACCGGCGTACACCTATCCGATGTACTTCACGCTGTTCTTCACCGCGGGTATCGCCGCGGGTATCGTCTTCTGGGGACCGGCCGAGGCGCTGTTCCACTATGACGTGCCACCACCGTTTGTGGATGCGGCATCACAGACTGACGGGGCGGTGCATGGGGCGCTCATGTACTCGCTCTTTCACTGGGGCTTCTCCGCGTGGTCCGCGTACCTCGTGCTCGGTATCCCGATCGCCTACTTCGTCTACCAGCGCGGCGCGCCACTTCGCGTCTCAGCGATCTTGACACCGATGGTCGGCGTCGAGGGGCTCAAACATCCACTTGCCCGCCTGGTCGACGTGTTCGCGATATTCGCGACCATCGGTGGTATCGCAACCTCCGTAGCGCTGGTCTCCCAGCAGTTCCTCACCGGTGTCGACTTCCAGTGGGACGTCACGGTGGGAGTGCTCGGTCCGGTCCTGTTCGTCGCCGGGCTGACGGCGATATTCGTCATCTCCGCGCAAAGCGGCGTCCACCGTGGGATTCGCCGGATTGCCAACGCGAACATCATCTTGTTCGCCGTCTTCGGCGTGTTGATCGTCCTCCTCGGGCCGAGATCGTTCATGCTGAGTGCTGGAGCGCAGGCCGTGACAGATTACGCGGTCAACTTCGTGCCGATGAGCGTCGAGTTCGGTGATGTCTGGGTAGCCGATTGGACGGTGTGGAACTGGATCTGGTGGTTCTCGTGGGCGCCATTCGCCGGATTGTTCCTCGCGGCACTGTCTCGAGGTCGGCGCCTCCGATCGGTGGTCGTGACCGGCTTCGTTGCAACCGCACTCGCCTCGATCGTCTGGTTCATCCTGCTTGGCACCACCGCACTCGATCTGCAGCACAACGGCGGCGTCGATATCCTCGGGGCAATGGCCGCAGGTGGTGGCGAGGACGTGGCCGCCTTCCCGATTCTCGAGGCCCTCCCGCTGAGCGAACTCCTCATCTTCCTCCTCCTTGCGCTAATCATCGTGTTCATGGCCACATCTGCGGACACCTCGACACTTGTCGTCTCGATCCTCTCGACCCGTATCGGCTCTGCCCCGACAACGGCCACGATCGTCTTCTGGGGCATCTTCCAGGGGGTCGTGGCCATGGCCGTGATGGTAACCGATACAGAGGCAGCATTACAGACCGCCGCAGTCCTGCTTGGTGGGCCGATTGCGCTCATCGCATTGCTCGCGATCGGCGGGTTCTCAATCGAATTCCTCCGAAACGAACGTGGCCATCGATCGATCATCGGTCTCGCCCGTGCCCTGCTGTCTGATAGAGTTGAAACTGAGTCTGACGATCAGTAATCGAGCGATTTGTTTACCACGAGCCATGCCAGTATCCGCCAAAGACGACCTGGCAACCGCACCGTCGGGCTCTCGTTTATTGTGCGATGTTGTCGACCGATACCTCGTAGCCGAGATCGGTGATCGCCTCGACGATCGTCTCTGAGTGGGTCGGTCCGGCGGTTTGCACCCGGAAGACGAGGTATGCCTCGCCGACATCGAGGTCAGCAACAGCCCGTTCATGCCTGACCGTCAGAATATTGGCGTGGTATTCCGCCATAACCCCAGAGAGCTCGCTCATCTTACCCGGTTCGTCCTTGATCTTGATACGGAGCTGCAACAGCTGCTCGCGCTTCGCCAGCGCATGGAGCAACACGGTCTGGAGCATGGTCATATCGAGGTTGCCGCCGCCCAGCATCGGCATGACCGTCTCCCCAGACACATCGAGGTCGTCTGAAAGCATGGCGGCGACGGCGGCTGCACCGGCACCCTCGACGAGTTGTTTCGCCCGTTCGAGGAGGAGCAAGATGCTGTCAGCGATCTCCGAGTCGGAGACCTCGACGATATCGTCGACGTTGGCCTCGATGAGCTGGAGGGTGAGATCGGAGATCCCGCCGGTCGCGATTCCATCGGCGATCGTATCGACCGACGAGAGGAGCTGTGGTGTCCCCTTGTCGAGGCTCTCGTGGACCGTGGCGGCATCCTCTGCCTGTACGCCCACGATGCGTACGTCTGGGGCCATTTCGGCGAACGCAGTCGAGATGCCACCGATGAGCCCCCCGCCTCCGATGGGGACGATAACCGTGTCGACCTCTGGAAGCTGCTCGTACATCTCGACGCCGAGGGTCCCCTGCCCCGCGACGATATCCGGATCGTCGTACGCGTGCACGAACGTGGCCCCGTCGTCCGAGGCGGCCATCGATTGGGCGTGTGCCATCGCCGCCTGGAAGTCGTCCCCATGGAGTTCAACGGTCGCCCCATATCCTCTGGTGGCGTCGATCTTGGTCTGTGGTGCGGTCGTTGGCATCACGATCGTGGCCTCGATGTCGAGTCTGGTGGCGGCAAGTGCGACGCCCTGGGCGTGGTTGCCAGCGCTCGCTGCGATCGCATGCTCGAGTGACTCACCTGCCTCGAGCCCCCGCTTGAGCTTGTTGTACGCACCTCGAGGTTTGAACGACCCCGTCCACTGGAGATGCTCCATCTTGAGGAAGACCCGGGCATCGGCGAGTCGTCCAAGACTCACGCTGCGTTCGATCGGGGTTTCCTTGACGACCGTTCGGTCATCGAGGCGGTCAATCGCCGCCTCGATATCGGCGAACGAGACGGGGAGATCGTCTGTCATTGGGCTTGATGCGACCCCCCACCTGAAAAGTGCTAAGCCCTCCTGTCCGAGGA
>CAZXER010000006.1:27551-76241 GCA_964639975.1 uncultured Halobacteriales archaeon
ATTGGGCTTGATGCGACCCCCCACCTGAAAAGTGCTAAGCCCTCCTGTCCGAGGATTGACACCGAGTGGCTGACACCGGTTGTACCTACCGTTATAATCATTACTGCTAACCAGCTATACTCGGTCGATGCCCTCCGTTGCACTGCAGATGTTCCTCGGCCTCGTCTTCCTATTGATGGGCCTGTACGGCTCGCTCAGCTTCTCATATCCCCAGCTCGCGTTCCGACTCGAAAACATCTTCGAGCTCCGCTCGGTTGAGCTGAGTGGCTTTGGGATGTTCGTCCAGAAGTCCGGGGGACTCCTCCTCATCGGGACGGCTCTCGGGCTGCCGTTTTTCGCGGGGTTTCCCATCCTCATAGTCCCCGGGCTCGTGGGCGCGGCGATCCCACTGCTATACTTCAAACGGACCAGAGGGACAATGATTGTCCAGTCGATGTTCGATCCAGCGATCGATCAGCGAGTAGACGAGCGAGAGTCGCGTAACCGGCCAGGCTGATACCTTCGCCGGCGATTAGGGCAGGTCGACAGCGACGTCCTCGAGTGCACTGGCGGCTTTTACCGTGTTCCACAGCAACATCGTGATCGTCATCGGACCGACCCCACCGGGAACGGGGGTGATCGCCGATGCCTTCTCCTTGGCCGATTCGAAGTCCACGTCGCCGACGAGTTCGTAGCCCTTCTCGTTGTCGGCGTCTACCCGGTTGACACCCACGTCGATCACCACGACGCCATCGGAGAGCATCGACCCATCAACGATCCCGGGATACCCGACGGCCACGATGACGATGTCGGCCTGCTTCGTCTTCTCTGCCAGGTCGTCCGTCCGCGAGTGACACACCGTCGCCGTTGCGTTGCCCATGGGGGCCTTTTGGATCAGGAGGTTCGCCATGGGTTTGCCGACGATATCGGACCGGCCGACGACCACGGCATCTGCTCCTTCGGTCTCGACGTCGGCGGCCTCGAGCAATCGCTGGACTCCATGGGGCGTGGCCGGTTTGAATCGTGCTCGCCCGGCTACCAGGCGCCCGACGTTCTCCGGGTGAAACCCATCGACGTCCTTGGTCGGGTCGACCCGTTCCAACACGGCGGCAGTATCCACGTGATCTGGGACCGGCATCTGCACGAGGATCCCATGCACATCCGGATCTTCGTTGAGCTCATCGATGACCGAAAAGAGTTCCTCCTGGGAGGCATCCGGATCGAGTTCGCGGTGGATGCCGTTGATCCCGATGTCCTCACAGGCTCGTTGTTTCATCGACACGTAGGTCTCGCTGGCCGGATCCTCGCTCATCAGGACCGTCGCCAATCCGGGGGTCACCCCTGCATCCCCAAGATGCTCGACCTCGGATTCGAGCTCGCCTCGGATGCGATCACCGACCTCGTTCCCGTCGATGATCGTCGTCATCGATCGCTCCCCCTGCACACTCGATGATCAACCGTCCGGACCATTCGATATTCCCTGGTAGAAAAACAAACCATACCTGTACCTCATTCACCGGGGGTGAATATCGTTTCTATTTGACACAATGGGGTGAGCTGGTTTCGGCGTAGCTTTAGGGGACGCGGAAGTACCCCTCGTCGCGTGACCAGACGCCTGGGGACCGGGCTCGTCCTGCTGGCAGCTGCAGGCTTCGGGACCATCGGAATCTTCGGGAAGGTCGGGTTCGAGGCCGGCCTCAACAACCCTACCATACTGACCTTCAGGTTCCTGATCGCAGGCGCACTCTTGCTTGCGTTCCTCGCTGTGACGGGACGGGGCGAGGTCATCACCGGTCGCCCGCTCTATGTCGCTATCGGCCTCGGCCTCGCGTATGCGGTCCTCTCGGGTGGGTTCTTCTGGGGACTCGTGTTCATCCCGGCCGGGCTCGCTGCGATTACGCTCTATACGTATCCCGTGTACGTCTATCTCATCTCGGTGACGCTGCTCAACGAGCAGCTCACCTGGTTGAAAATCGTCGCGATACTCCTGACCCTCGGGGGCGTCCTCGCCATCGTGGGCCTCGATATCGGCGGGGTCGATCTCCGAGGTGTCCTCCTCGTGTTGCTAGCCGCGATGTCCTATGCGATCTATACGACGGGAAGTCGGGTTGCGGTCGCAGATACCGATGCAGACGTGCTTGCAGCGGTCGCGATCGTCGTGACGGCCCTCGTCTTCCTGGTCTATGGCCTCGTCTCGGAGACCGTGTTCGTCCCTCATTCCTTCGAACAGTGGGGGGTGATCGTCGGCCTGGCCATCGTTGGTACCGCCGCTCCGATCGTCCTGTTCGTCCACGGCCTCGAGCTGGTCGAAGCGAGTCGCGCGAGCATCCTCTCGATGGCTGAACCTCCGGTGACGGTCTTCCTGGGGATACTGTTG
The DNA here is from genome assembly GCA_964639975.1 of uncultured Halobacteriales archaeon. Lineage (GTDB taxonomy): Archaea > Halobacteriota > Halobacteria > Halobacteriales > SKSH01 > CAZXER01. The sequence continues at coordinate 29,908 of CAZXER010000006.1, forward strand.
CTCGACGAGATCGTCACACCCGGCATCGTCATCGGAGGGACGTTGATCCTCGTCGGGATCCTCTTGATCCAACGCGATCGAGCCACCGCACGACCGGCTGCTGGCACCCTCGTAGACGACCGCGGTGAGTAAGGGCCAGCTGTGGCCACAGGGACGCTCCCGTACGCTGGGGGTAATCGTAATAATTACTACAGGAGACTGAGAGGTTTCTAGGTATGGGCTTTCTGCACAGTATGAGTGCTGAACGAGAGTTTGATGCCTGGAGCGTCACGGATGGCAAGAACCGAGACATCCCGGGGGTCGGGGGTGACGGACGATGAGTGGTGACCTGCCGGACTACGCGCATACCGTCGTCCTCGGCGCCGGTATCGTCGGCAACAGCGTCGCGTACCACCTCGCGGAGGAGGGACGTGACGACATCCTGCTGATCGACAAGGGACCGCTTCCTGACCCGGGTGGATCGACGGGGCACGCGTCGAACTTCATCATGCCCGTCGAGCACTCGAAGGAGATGACGCATCTGACCCAGGACAGTCGCGCCCAGTACCGCGATATGGACACCTACACGCAGGCCGGTGGGATTGAGGTCGCTCGGACCGACGAGCGGATGCACGAACTCAAACGACGGGTCCAGTCGGCGAAGGCCTGGGGTGAACCGGCAGAGTTGCTCACTCCCGAGGAGGTCAAAGAGCTCGTCCCCTACGTCAACGAGGACATCATCAAGGGTGGGTTTCACGCTCCGGGTGCTGGGGTCTGTGATCCGCTGCGAGCTGGCGAGGTCATGCGAGCTCGCGCCCAGGATACGGGCGCACTCTCGCTGGCACCGAACACCGAGATCACCGACATCGTTGTCGAGAAGGGTGAACTGCAGGCCATCGAGACGGACCGAGGGACCGTCGAGTGCGAGGATGCCGTCATCACCGCCGGGCTGTGGAGTGGGAAACTGGCCGATATGGCCGGCGTCGATATCCCGCTCACCCCGGCCGTCCACCAGATGATCAGCGTCGGGCCGATCGAGTTCTTCGAGGAGGGCGAGGGTGAGATCAACTACCCGATCGTCCGCGACGTCGACACGCAGATGTACGAGCGACAAAGCGGCAACGACATGGAGGTCGGCTCCTACGAGCACCGACCGATCCTCTGGGACATCGATGATGTGCCCTCGATCGAGGAGGCCCCACTGTCACCGACACAGCCACCACTGACCCACGATGCGTTCGATCCATCGATGGAGCACGCGCTCGAGATCATGCCGGAGGTGCTCGACGACCCGGATGTCGAGATCCGCCACGAGATCGACGGCCTCCTCTCGATGACGCCAGACGGCGGTCCACTCGTCGGCGATCTGCAGGATGTCGACGGACTGTGGGCCTGTTCGGCCATCTGGATCAAGGAGGGCCCGGCGTTCGGTAAGATGCTGGCCCAGCAGATGGAGCGTGGCTACTCGGAGATCGACATCCACGGCGCTGATGTCAACCGCTTTTACGAGTACGGTAACTCCGAGGAGTTCGTCAAGAACCGCTCGGACGAGGGCTACCGGAAGATCTACGGGATCGTCCATCCCGCCGAGCAGTGGATGACCTCCCGAGAGGTCCGCACGAGTGCCTTTTACAACCGACAGGAAGACCTCGATGCGTACTTCTTCGAGGCAGCTGGATGGGAGCGTCCCCGGTGGTACGAGAGCAACCGAGACCTCTTGACGAAGTACAACAGCGAACTCGCCCATCTGATGCGCCCCCACGAGTGGGACCAGCGCTGGTGGTCACCGATCATCCTCGCGGAGCACCTACATATGCGTGATAACGTCGGTCTGATCGGCGACACCGGCTTCACCATCTTCGATGTCGTCGGTGATGGGGCGATGGAGTACCTCGAGAAGATGGCCGTCGGCCGGATGGATGTCGAGGTCGGCAAGTCCGTCTACACCCCGATCCTGGCGCCCAACGGTGGCTTCGTCTCGGACCTCACGATCGTCCGCGTGGCGCACGATCGCTACCGCGTCATCACCGGTGGTGGCATGGGCGGCTCGGACAAGGCCTGGTTCCGCGATCATCTGCCGGATGACGGGTCTGTCCAGATACACGACCAGACCTCGTCGCTTTGCACCGTCGGGCTCTGGGGCCCGAACGCCCGCGATGTCGTCGATTCGGTGGCCGAGGAGGACATGTCCCACGAGGCGTTCCCACCGTACACGGCCCAGCACGTCACCATCGGCGAGGTCGACGCGTGGGCACTTCGCATCTCGTACGTCGGTGAACTCGGCTGGGAGATCTACGCACCTATGGACAAGGGACAGCGGCTGTGGGACATCCTCATGGAGGCCGGCGAGGACCACGATATCCGACCCGTCGGTACCGGCGTCTACGGCGCGACTGGCCGCATGGAGAAGGGCTACCGCCTCTACGGACACGAGCTCGAGCTCGAGTACAACCCGGCGGAGGCTGGCCTGACGTTCCACGGGGTCAAGGATGCCGACTTCATCGGCAAGGAGGCCTACGCCGAGGCGCTCGATTCCGAACCGGTCGCGAAGCTGTGCACGCTATCGGTCGACGACCACATCAGCGAGGAGGGCATCCGTCGCTTCCCACTCGGTGGCGAGCCGATCCTCGACCAGGACGGCGAGGTGCTCGTCGACGAGGACGGGCGTCGCTCGTACGTGACCTCCGCCGCCACCGGTCCGACCGTTGGCAAGCACCTCCTGATGGCGTATCTGCCGACGGAGGTCGCCGAGGAGGGGGACCAGTTCCAGGTCGAATACATCGGCGAGCAGTACCCCGTCACCGTCGAGGTCGTCGGAGGACGCCCGCTGTTCGACCCGAAGAACGAGCGTATCCGCTCCTGAATCTCGGGAGCAGCCGGGTGCTTTCAAGACCCGGACACTCGAATCATCCCCACATACCAATCCATGGACATCCTAACCTGCGTCAAGCGCGTACCGGAAACCGGCGAAAAGGTCGTCCTCACCGAGGACAGACAGCGTGTCAAGGACCTCGGTCTCGGACACACGGTCAGCCCACACGAGGAGTGTGCGGTCGAAGAAGCCATCCAGCAGATCGAGACCCACGGCGGGACGGCCACCGTGTTGACCCTCGGTCCCGAGGACGCGACAGAACAGCTGACGACGGCGATCGCTCGAGGCGCCGATGAACCGGTCCTGCTTCAGGCACCTGATACCGATCCCGGTCCGAACGCCGTCGCCCAGGCGATCACCGCATTCATCGACGAACACGGCGATGATGACGTCCCCTTCGACGTGCTGCTATTCGGCAACGAATCGGCCGATGCGGCCAACTATCAGGTGCCCGTCCGCGTCGCACACGAGCTCGAGATACCGTGTGTGACCGGCATCAAGGACCTCGAGATAGACGGCGATACGGCGACCGCCAAGCGTGAGGTCGCCGGCGGGTGGGAGGTCTACGAGCTCGACCTGCCGGCGGTCATCAGCGTCAAGGAGGGTATCAACCATCCTCGCTATGCCTCGATGCGCGGTCGGATGCAGGCACGCAAGACCCCGGTCGACGAGATCGACGCCACCTACACCACCGATGATCGCATGGAGTTGATCGAACTCGAGGTTCCAGAGACGGACGATACGGAGGCAGAGGTGCTCGGTGACGGACCAGAAGCGGCGCCGAAGGTCGTCGATGTCTTCGAGGAACTGGAGGTGCTCTGAGATGACGCTGGTGTTCGTCCAACACGACGACGGCGTTCCGACAGAGGAGAGCCTGCAGGCGCTCACGCTGGGTCGACAGGTGGCCGACCTCGAGGGCGATGACCTCCATGTTGGTGCGTTCGGAGAGGGTGCAGACGCGCTCGGGGAGCACCTTGGCAACCACGGGGTGGCGGTGATCCATCCACTTTCTGGAGACGGTCTCGAGGCGTACGATCCGAGCGCGTGGGCGAGCGCTCTGTGGCAGGCTGCGGACGCCTGTGGAGCCGGTGCGATCCTCGCCCCCGGGACCGATCGCGGCAACGAGGTACTCGCTCACCTGGGAGCCGCCCACGACCTCCCCTTCGCAGCCAACGCACTCGAGGTCGAGGAGAACGATGGCTATGATCTCACGCGACAGCGGTGGGGCGGGAGCTTGCTCGAGCACGCCCACCTGGACGCCGAGATTGCGTTGCTGAGCGTCGCGCTGCATGAGCTTCCCATCGAGGAGGTCGGCGGGGCGGCCAGCGTCGAACCGATCGATGTCAGTCTCGAAGAGCGAGCGGTGTCGGTCGAGATGGATCGCTTCGAGCCATCGGAAGAAGAGGGCATCTCGCTCAAGGATGCGGATATCGTCGTCGGTGGTGGCCGGGGTGTCGGCAGCGCAGAGGGCTTCGAGGTCCTCGAGGAGCTCGCCGAGGAACTCAGTGCGGCGGTCGGTTCCTCCCGAGCAGCGGTCAACGAGGGGTGGCGTCCCCACGACGATCAGATCGGGCTGACCGGTGAGAAGATCTCACCGACGATCTACATCGCCGCAGGCATCAGCGGGGCCGTCCAGCACATGGTCGGGTGTAAGGGGGCGGATTATATCCTCGCGATCAACACCGATCCCGAAGCCGGTATCATGCAGAAGGCGGCGTGGGCGGTCCAGGCTGACCTACACGAGGTCATCCCGGCCATCACCGAGGAGATTAGGAACCGTCGAGGGTAGGCTCGACGACTTGGAACGATTTGTTTCCGATTGGTACTTAGAAGCAGGAGTGTTTCCCACCAGGAGGGATTCGTACACTGGTCATTTCAGTCTTCATAGCGACTGTCTAGGTGATGTATCACGTACTCGTCCCCGTCGATCAGAACACCGATCGTGCATCGCACCAGATAGACTATGTCACGTCGCTTCCAGGTGCCCCCGACGACCTTGAGGTTACCGTATTGTACGTCGATCCGGCCGATTATCAGGGTGCAAGGCCGAAGGACTTCGACGATATCGAAGCGGCTGTCCAGGTGCGTTCTGGTATCGCTGAAGCAGGGATCGCCTGCGAAGGGGAACTACGAAAAGGGAACGTCGCCACGACCATTCTCGAGGCGGCCGATGACTATGACACTGATGAGATCGTCATGGCTGGTCGGGACCGATCAGGCGTCATGAAGGTACTTCTGGGTAGTACCACGCATGACGTGACGTTGGCAAGCAAACGGCCGGTCGTCGTGGTGGGCTAGTCGGCTGAGTCTGCTCGGACCAGGCCGTGGCGTAACCTTGAGTTACGGTATCCCTGTCCATTTTTCGTCAGTCTACTGCGGTGCTATCGAATCAGAGTCTGCGAGCTCGAGCAGTCCGAGGCGTTCGAGCAAGGACGCTGTGGGCTTCCCGTTGTTTCCCCACGAACGGGCGTCGTAGTATTGCTGTAGCAACCGATCGAACTGTGCTTTGTCGATCGAATCCCCGGCATGTGGCCCACCGCTGAGTGGCTGGTCAAACGGGGCTGGCAGCTGGTCGTCAGCCGCTGCTATGCCCTCTCTGACGTTGAACAACCGCGTGAGGGTCCACACCCGTTCGCCGATCGCCTCGAGGTCGGCCATGGAGTACTCCCAATCGAGCGCCTCGAAGTACTGTACCCCGAGATCATCCTCGAACGCCGGTGCCGTCACGTCATCTGCGATGTAACACCACAGGAGCGAGCGGAGGTTCTGTTCTTCGATGACCGATGCCACCTGTCGAGTCACGTCCCAGTCCGCTGCATCAACCGTTTCCTCGAAGACAGGGCGAGCTCTGCGATGGCAGGCGCCGCGATCGCTCGTAGCGAAGGCCAACGCCATCGACGGCGCTGGTCGGGGGTCGTACGAGGCAACTGCCATGGATTTCACCGTTGGGATGAGGTCGTCACCACCGAACGCGTCGGCTGCACCGTCGATACCGTCTGCTAACGCTCGTCCAAGCGGGGAGGATCGTCGGGCGATTTCCTCGAGCAACGTGCGTGCTGCGTCAGCGTCGCCAAACGCGATGTCTCGATCGATGAGCCCCTGAGTACCCGCGAGCATCGCCCAGGCGAGCGCGTTCCCCGCCTCGATGACATCTAGCCCGAGGGAGTCACACGTACTGCCGAGATCGATGACATCGTCCATCTCGTCGATACCGAGGTTCGCCCCCAGCGCGATGGAGAGGCCACCTCGGGGGACGACCCCCTCGACATCGAAGTCACCAGGGATCGGTTGTCCACCTTCTTCACGCTCGGTGGCGGCCGCCCGGATACCCTCGATACCGATGTCCGATGCCCCCTCGAAGGTCCCCTGGGTCCAGCCTCTCGTTGGTAACACCCCGGCGACATCGGCGGCATCGACCGTCTCGACGGTGCCGCTTTGGTGATGCCATCGGCCTCGAGGATCTTCCGAGAAGCGAGCCTGATATTCGGCGGTGATGGCCTCGAGGCTCGAGTCTCCGATGTCGTCGCCAGTAGCGATGATCGCCTTGAGGCGTTTGGCACCCATGACAGCGCCTGTCCCACCTCTGCCAGCGTGATGGTCCCCGCCGTCGGTAGCGATGGTCGCATAGTGCACGTGCTCCTCACCGGCTGGACCGATGCAGGCAACTTCGCCCTCGTCGATAGCATTGGAGAGTTCCACCGTATCGAGGCCCCAGTGCTCATTGGCGCTCTCGATGGAGAGCTCCCCACCCTCGAGATAGAGCTCGACCGGTGTGCCAGCGCGACCCTCGATGAGGATTCCGATGTGCTTGCCGAGGGCCGCCACGAAGTGTTCAGCAAACGAACCACCGGTGTACGAGTCGACGAAGATCCCCGTCAACGGAGATTTGGTGATCGCTGCAATGCGTGTCTCACCGGGAAGATGGCCGGAGAGGGGCCCACGAAAGAGACAGAGGACGTTCTCTGCACCTAGCGGATCAACCCCAGGTTCGAGCTCTTCGTAGAGATAGCGCGCCCCCAGCCCCTTGCCACCGAGGTATGCCCGTCGCCAGGCCGATGGGATCGGTTCGCTCTGGACGGATGCGTCGCTCAGGTTGACCCTGAGCAGTCGCGTCGGTGGCTCGACCTCCGTCACGCGTAGTCCGTCGGTATGTGAGCGATTAAGGGTTGTGTGGTAGACCGGTAGCCACCGCGGGTGTGTCAGAATTGGTAAGGTGCCCCTGACGTATCCATCGGGTATGGACCTGGTCGACGCGCTCGAAGCCGACTCCGGCGTGGTCAGTGTGGTCGGTGCCGGCGGCAAGAAGTCGACGATGTACCGCCTCGCCGAGGCCATCGAACGTGCCGTCGTCACCGCGACGGTGAGAATCCCGCCGTTCGAATCACACGTCTCACGAGTGATGGTGACGCCAGACCCTCGCGAGGCGATCGAGGCAGCGGGTCCGGCGGATTGGCCCCTCGGTCTCGTCCCTGAGCGGTCTAGCGATGAGCGATTCCTCGGCTATGAGCGTTCGGTGATCGATGACCTGTCCGAGCTCGATACCGTCGATACGATCCTCGTCAAGGCCGATGGCGCCAGGATGCGGAAGTTCAAGGCGCCGAACGAACGCGAACCGCAGATCCCATCGAGTACCACCGTAGTGGTCCCCGTCGTCAGTGCACACGTCATCGGGGAGGTACTCTCTGAGGAGCTCGTCCACCGCGTTGATCGGGTGTCGGCCATCTCCGGGCTCTCACCTGGACGGATCATGACACCAGAGGCGATCGCGGAGGTCATCGCGAGTCCCAAAGGTGGCCACAAGGGGGTCCCCGCGGATGCCACCGTACTCCCGGTGATCAACATGGTCGACGATGGGGCGCTCGAACGGCGGGCCCACGCCGTTGCACAGAACATCCTCGCTCGAAGTTCGGTTTCACGGGTGCTCCTGACGCAGCTCAACGCTGACGAACCGGTTATCGATATCGTCGAGTAGCACACATCCCGGCGATTTCAGGGAGCGCTAGTCATCAGCGGGGTCGGAAAAGTCGATATCCAGCGTGCCCTCACCCTCGTACACGGTCGCGAGGAGTTCGCCATCGCGAGCGGTCACCTCGACGGTCATCTCCATCATCAGCCCCTCGACCTCCTCATACAGTCGTCCCTCGGGGACGATCTCGTACTTGAGCGACGGTGCGGATTCGTCTGCGAAGTCGTACGCGAAGCTCGTCGATCCGCCGGGTTGATGGTCGATCGATACCTCGTCGACGTCCCGGTCGCCCAGAAGCGAGACGTAGACGTTGTGCTCGACGCCAGGAAACTCGTAGGTAACCTCGACCTCGTCGTACTCGATCCCATCGCTGCTGATGAGGTAGACCTGAAACTCGGGTGGATTGGGTAGCCTCAGCGTCGGGGCCACGCTCACCGTGGCGATCTCTGTGTCGTCATCAGTGAATACCAGGGTAGGAATATCGGCATCCTCTTCCACAGCGGCGCTGAGTGAGGCCGATGATTCTGCCAGATCGAGACAGCCCGCGAGCGGTGCGACCGCGAGGGACCCAAGGACGGCACGTCGTCGCATGAACGGCGCTAACAGATTCGGTTACAAAGGTGTACGGATAGCCAGCCACGACGTGATGCGGAACCGATCAGTCTGCCGGTGGTGGGGTCTCGAGGTACGCATCGTTGATCTCCCACTCGCCATCGCCGTTTCTGACCATGTACTCGCCATAGAAGGGGACCCGGTTGGCGACGACCTCTTTGAATGCCTCCCGGATCGCCGGTTTCGTCATCGGGTCCATCGGGACGTAATCGTCGGTGCGGTTCAGACAGCCCTTGAGCTCACCCTCAGGGGTGACGCGGACCCGGTGACAGTTGGCACAGAACGTCGGGTTCTCGACCGGATCGACGATCTCGACCATGCCTCCGTCGATCCAGTACCGCTTTCGATCGTGCATCTCCCGCTTCTCGATGCGGTCGGCCTGGTTGGCCAACCAGCCGTGGACGCGTTCGATATCGATAGCCCATTCGGGGTGGCCTGCGAGTTCGGGCATGTACTCGATGAGTTGCAGCTGCAGCCCGTCTTCGGCACTGACCCGATCTACCATCTCCGGGATGTATCCCGCGGTCTGATCGAAGACGACCATGTTGAGCTTGACTGGGGAGAGTCCGGCGTTCAACGCGGCGTCGATGCCCTCGAGGACGCGGTCATAGGCACCGGTCTTGGTCACCTCGGCGAACGCCTCGGGATCCATCGAGTCCTGTGAGACGTTCACGCGCTCGAGGCCGGCCTCGACGAGGCCCTCGGCACGCCCGGGCAGGAACGTCCCGTTGGTCGTCATCGAGACCTCCATGCTCGAGGGGGTACGAGCGACGATCTCCTCGAGATCACCCCGCAACATCGGCTCACCGCCGGTGAACTTGACGGCCTCGACGTCGAATTCGGCCGCCACCTCCAGTACACGGACGACCTCGTCGGTGTTCATTTCGTCGTCCTGTGGATCCATCGGACCGCGGGTATCGCCCAGGCCCTCGTTGTGACAGTAGACGCAGTCGAAATTACAGCGATCGGTCAGGGACACCCTGATCCCGGTGAGGTCCCGACCGAACCCGTCTGTCAACATCACCTCCATGGTATGATGTCACCCGCCATAAGTCACCGGGTACTCCGTGATTCAGGGTTGCCCAGCAAGTTCAAGGAGGGTCCTCCCCAAAGGCGATTCATGCAGGTCGTCGGCCTCGATGTCGCCGAGGACATCGGACTGGAGTACGCGGTCTCAGCGTTTGATTCGGTTCTTTCCAACGGCGAGACGATTGGGATAGTCGGTGTAGATGGCGCGGAGGATACCCTCGAAGTCGAGATACGTACCGACGGGAGGCCCACGCGAGCGACGCGATATCCAGTTGATGAGACGGTACCGTCCCAGCGTCTGGGGTCGATCCTCGACTCCCTCGCAGACGCAGGGACCGAGTATGCGTTCGTCGATGCGGCAGTGTCGGATTCGATACCGGTTGTCACCATCGGTTCGAACCCCGGAACCGGGTCCCTCGCCAGCGTATCGACCGACGCGCTGGATGATACAGAGGGACTTGCGTCGCTACGAAACCGTATCGACGACCTCGAACCCTACGAGACGCTCGGTTCGCTCGTTCGAGCGATTCAGACACACCAGGATTCACCGAAAGCTGGGGCGATCGCGACGTTCACCGGGCGTGTCCGGGCCGAGAACCTCGAGGCCGGGCGGACCACCCATCTCGAGTACGAGAAATACGAGGATGTGGCCGATGCGGAGATGGAGGCGATTCGGCGCGAACTCACCGAGCGTGATAGCGTCTACGAGGTATTATTGCACCACAACACGGGTATCGTCCCGGCAGAGGCCGATGCCGTGTACGTGGTCGTGCTTGCGGGTCACCGACAGGAGGCGTTTCGTGCCGTCGAGGACGGTATCGACCTGCTGAAAGAGCGCGTGCCGATATTCAAAAAGGAGGTCACCGAGTCGGGGGAGTACTGGGCCCACGATCGGCCGTGAGGGCCTCTCTCTGGAGGTCCGTAAGGGCACCCTCGCGGCTTCCTCGGTCACCACCGACCACAGCTACCCTGACACCGGGTGGACCTACTCAGTGGTCCGTTTGACTTTCTCGATAACACGGATATCGGTCACGGCGGTCGTCGGGTACTCTCCAGCGGCGTCTTTCTCGAGACTCTTGACCATATCCCAGACGCAGAGCAACGCGCCGGTCACCCCGTTCAGTGCCTCCATCTCGACGCCTGTTCGTGCCGTCGTTTTCACCTCGGCGGTAGCGATCACGTGCTCATCATCCAGTTCGAACTCGATATCGACACTCGACAGCGGAAGCTGGTGACACATCGGGATCGCCTCAGCCGTGCGCTTGGCTGCTTGAATGCCTGCAACCCGCGATACCGTCAACACGGCGCCTTTCTCCACATCGCCCGCCTCGATCGCCTCGATGGTGGTCGGTTGTAGCTGTATCTTCCCCTCGGCGCTGGCGATCCTATCGACCGCCTCCTTGTCGGAGACATCGACCATTCGCGCCCGGTCGTCCTCGATGTGTGAGAACTCGCTCATGGGTGTCCCCTCGTGGCGAGGGCACCTGACCGTTGTGACCGCTCACCGCGATGCGAGGTCGATGACATGGTCGAGCTCAGGAAGGATGATGTCAGAAACAGCCAGTTCGACCGCGTTCGTGCTGCCCGGCAGGGAGAACACCGGAATCTCGTCGACGATCCCCGCTGTCGCTCGCGTCATGATGACCGCGGAGCCGATCTCATCGACACTAAGTCTGCGAAGGTGCTCGCCGAAGCCTGGCAACTCCTTGTCGAACAGTGGGGTGATCGCCTCGAATGTGACGTCATCGGGGGTGATACCGGTTCCCCCACTGAGGATGACACAGTCGACCCCGGCGACGGCCTCAATCACGGCCTCCCTGATCTCGTCGATGTCATCGTTCACCACCGTGAAGGTCGCCACACTGTGGCCGTCGTCTTCGAGCAGTTCGATCAGTCGATGTCCGCTTTCGTCTTCGTCCTCCTCTCGCGAGCTGCTCACGGTAAAGACGGCCATGGTTCGCTCGGCCTGGTCGACGTGTTCGTGGGTATGCCCGCTCTCCCCACCGCCACTCCCTGGCAACGGCGCCATCATCACGAGCGTCCTGACAACCCCCTCGGTGTCGTTGCGGACGCCGTGGGGCTCACCCTTGGGGATGTGAATGATCTCACCTGGCGTGAGGGTGTACGATGCCTGCCCGGCGGTCACGGTCGCCGTCCCCTCGAGGACGTGGTAGATCTTCTCAGATTCGGCGTGGACGTGCGGGGCTTGCTCCTGCCCGGGACGAAAGCAGTAGATGTCGACGAAGAGCTCGTCCGACTCGTAGAGGTTGACCTTCTGAAACGCGTCATCGCTGAATTCCGCCATCCTGGCCGTGTCGTAGGGCTTCATACCTCGCCATGGGGTAGGCGGTGGGTTAGGTCTTGCTGGAACACTCGCTACGAGACGAGGGGGCCAGGCATTTAGTCTGACCTCGCCTATGAGTGGCCGATGCGAGCAGGTGTCATCGTCGCCGGTGGGTACTCGACACGTTTTGAGGGGGGTGACAAGGCCCTCGCCTCGCTGGGTGACACACCCATGCTCAGACATGTCGCCGATCGGATCGCTCCCGAGATCGAGACGCTCGTCATCAATGGCAGACTGGAGCAACTGGAGGACTTCTCGGCGGCCATGGAGGGATACCAACTTCCGGTCGATTACGCCCCCGATGAGGATCCTGGCAGGGGCCCGGTCGCCGGCATCGCGACCGGCCTGGCAGCCCTCGATCCGCCGGTCGAGTCAGCCTTCGTCGTCGCGTGTGATATGCCGTATGTCGACGCCGACGTGGTGGCCGCTCTCTTCGAACGCTTCGACAACGATGGCGCCGATGCCGTGGTCCCCCGTGACGATGATGGCTGGTATCAGGTGCTCCATGCGGTGTACGATCCCGAACCGATGGTGGACGCCTGTCGGCGGGCGTTGGTCGAGGATAACCGGAAGATCCTCGCGCCGCTGTCGTACCTCGATGTCGTACACGTCGAGTCCGCAGAGCTTGCGGGTAGCACGCGTTCGTTCGAGAACATCAACACTGCTGCGGCTCTCACCAACGCCAGGCAACACCTGCGCGACGCTTAGTATCGCGAGATGCGCTCTCCGTGATTCTCTGGCCGTCTGATACCGGGTCGTTCCTCGACGAGCCGGTCGTCGATGGCGTTGAGGAGCCGATCGACACCGCCCTTTTCCCGACGATTGTCCGCGATGAACAAATCGAGTGGTTCCCAGTTGATGGGCTCAAAGGCGAGGTCGCGCTGGTTCGACATAGTCTCGAGGGTGAACGCAGCCGCTACCTCACCCGTCTCAACCGCCTCGATGAGTCCGGCATGTGACGGGCGATTCCGAACCGATATGTCCCATCCGCGGTCGTCGACGATGGCTGTGAGGTGGCGAGCGAGGCCGGTCTGTCTGGGAAGCGTCGCCACCGTGGTACCGTGGGTCAACTCAGTGAGCGTGCGTTCACCGCGATGGAGCAGTCCTAGCTGGCGATCGTAGCCTCGATAGCGACTTACCTCCTCCAGCTCATCGGTGGCCAGCTCGCTGGTCGGTGCACCGATCGCGGCGAGGTCGGCGATTCCATCTCGGAGCTTCCGCATCCCATCAGCCGACCCCACATCGAGGTAGCGAACGGCCACGTCGCACCGATCGATGGTTCCATCGAGCACCGGGCATGGGTCGCCACATAACAGCACCGCTGGGGTCGAATGTGCGTCATCCAGCAGCGTCACACTGGCCGTCTCATCGGCAGCGACGTAGTGTACCTCCACCGGAATCGTCAGGTAGCCATCCGCGTCTGCCAGGGACGTGATCGCCCCGCTCCCCTTGTCGACCCCGTAAGCGAGTAGGCCCCGATCAGGGTCCTCGATCAACCCGACGGGACTTAGCTGGGTTCGCCCGCCGACCGAGTCCATCGCGGTCGCCACCGTTGCATCCAGTTGCTTCGCACCTGATGCTCGCTCACCGAGTGCTCCGGCGAGTAGGGGTCGGACGAACAGCCGGAAGTTCATCAGGGCACTGATCGGATTACCTGGCATGCCAAGCACGGGGGTCCCGTCGATGCGGCCGAACACCGTCGGCTTCCCCGGCTTGACGGCGATGCCATGTAGCAGTAATTCGCCGGCATCTTCGACGATGCGATAGACGACGTCCTCCGCACTGGCACTCGTCGATCCACTCGAAACCACGAGGTCGCACTCGCCCGCCGCATCCTCGAACGTCCGCCTGATGACATCGTACTCGTCCTCCGCGTGCGGGTAGATCGATGCGCTGGCGCCGGCCTCCTCGATCGCAGCAGCCATGGAGAACGAGTTGATATCGAATATCTCACCCACCTCGAGGTGGTCGGCCTCGGTCGGCCTCACGAGTTCGTTCCCCGTTGAGATGATGCCGACGGTCGGTCGTTTCGTCACCGCGACCTCGTCGATACCGATCGCCGCGAGGAGGCCGATCGCCTGGGCATCGAGACGGTCGCCTCGGCGCAACACGGTCCCGCCGGCCGGGATATCCGCTCCACGAGACATGACGTGCTCCTGGGGTGGAGCCGGTCGAAATATCGAGACGGTGTCCCCGTCTCGCGTCGTATCCTCGACTTTGACGACGGCATCGGCACCATCTGGGAGCATTGCACCCGTGGCGATTTCGGCGGCTTCGCCTGCCTCAATCGTCACGTCGGGAACCTCGCCTGGGACCACCTCACCGACGGCCGCCAGTTCGACTGGGTCGTCGTCGTAGGCGCCGACGGTATCGTCTCCACGGACAGCGAACCCATCCATGATGGAGCGATCGAAGCCGGGAACGTCGATCTCGGAGACGATGCTCTCTGCGAGGATACGACCGTTGGCTTCAGCGAGTGAAACAGTCTCGCTGGCCGGTTCGATCGCCAGCTCCGAGAGGACCTCCAGGGCATCGTCGAGGTCGGAGAGGTGTCTGAACTGTTTTCGCATGGTCACTCCCAAATCTCCGCGGTGACGGTGGCTCCCTGGTCGTACCCCTCGACAGATTCTGGAACGACGACGATGGCGTCGGTCTGAGCCATGCTCGAGAGGATGCCTGCACCGCTGGTCATGGTTGGTGTCGCCAGCCAGGTGTCACCCACCTGTTCAAGGGTCACCCTCGTGATCGTCCGACGACCATCGGTTGAGGTGATCTTCTCGGTCAGTTCGACCTCACGGGTAGGGTCGGGTAGCTCTCGGTAGCCCCCCAGGGTTCTGATCGCGGGTCTGACGAAGAGATGGGCGTTCACCACACACGAGACCGGATAGCCTGGCAACATCGCCAGCGGTGTCTCATCGATCAGGCCCAGTCCAACTGGATGGCCGGGTTGGACGGCGACGCCGTGGACGATGAGATCGCCAATGTCCTCGACGACCTCCGGCAGATAATCGCGAGCGCCGACGCTCGAGCCGCCTGTCGTGATGAGCAAGTCCGCGTCGAGGTCGGCGAGAAGGGCATCCTCCAGGGCCGCTGGATCGTCCGTGACGATGTCTCGGTAGTTCGCATCGGCCCCCCACGATTCGACGTACTGGGTAACCATGAGGCCGTTCGTCTCGATGACCTCACCGGGCGCAGGGGATGTCTCGACGAGCTCCTCTCCCGTGGGGATGACGGCGACCGATGGCCGTTCATACACCGAGATGGAGGAGACCTCGAGACTGGCGAACAACGCGATCGCACTTGGGGTGATTGTTGCTCCAGCCTGCAGGGCGATGTCACCGGCCTCGATGTCCTCCCCGGCCGCACCGACGTGTCGCCCCTCCGCCACCGCCGTATGAACCTCAAGGCGATCGCCATGGCGATCGGAATCCTCGATCATCACCACCGCGTCTGCACCCTCGGGGACCGCACTGCCGGTGTGGACACGTACCGCCTCACCGTCAGCGACCGGCCCGCTCTCAGAAACCACGAGCTCACGGGGATTTCGAGGACTGGCACCGTGGGTGTCGTCCGACCGAACAGCCCACCCGTCCATGGCCGTTCTATCGTAGTGAGGGACGTTCCGTTGGGCCGTCACATCCTCGGCGAGAACTCGGCCTCGCGCGGATGCGATGTCGACGGTTTCGCTGCGATTGAGGGGCGAGAGGTGGTCGAGAAACTGCTGCTTGGCTTCCGCATAGGGGGTGTCGCGTTGGAAGCCGTGTTCGTGTCGCATTGGCTACCACTTAGACAGCGACCTCAATAAACGCATCATTCGTTCATCAGTGGAGGGAGTGCATCGAACGCAGTGACGATGTCTGCCTCGCAGCTTAGGAGAGTGAGACTTCAACCGAGCTATGTTGAATACTAACGTTAGGCACAGTATCCTCGACGGGTTCCGGTTTCGATCCGAGATAAATCCTGGGGCGTCACAGTACTGGAAGCGACCACGATAGCACCACCTATAAGGTCGCCGACAGTCGACCAAACAGCATGGCACGGGAAGGGTATCAAGCCCAGTTGGACACGCTTCGTGAGGACGTGCTCTACATGAGCGAGCTGGTTCTCGATCGCTTCCAGATGGGACTGGATGCACTCCAGACGAAGGACGAGGAACTGGCCATGAAGGTGATAAAGGGCGATCACGAGGTCAATCAACTCTACCTCGACCTCGAACAGGATTGCGTCGATCTCCTCGCCCTCCAACAGCCTGTCGCCAGCGACCTGCGCTTCATCGCCGCCTCGTTCAAGATCATCACCGACCTCGAGCGCATCGCCGATCTCGCGACGAACCTCGGGGATTACGCCATCGATGCGGATCAGGACGTCTACCCGGAGGTCGATATCATGTCTCTTGGCGATGCGATCGGTGAGATGGTCGCCGATGCGATGCAGGCGTACGCCGATGAGGCGACCGAGGCCTGCTATGAGATAGCAGAGCGTGACGAGGGCATCGATGAGCGCTGTGAGCAGGCGAGCCGACTCGTCCTGACCGATCTCATCGCGAGCGAGCTCGATACGACCGATGAGGACGCGGTCGAGGATGTCTTCCGCGACGTGTCCCGGATGTTGCTCACCATTCGCGACCTCGAACGGGTCGGCGATCATGCGGTCAATATCGCCGCGCGAACCCTCTACATGGTAGAGAACGACGACGAACTCATCTACTGACTTCGATACTGTTCGATCGCGTCCTGATATCCCTCCCACACCGACGGGACCGCAATCTCGTATCCGAGCTCGTACAGCCGGTCGTTCGAACACCGTTTGTTCGATCGGAGCCGTTCAGCTGTCGCTGGCGAGATATCTCTCGTGCGGAGGTACTCCTCGACACTGACCTGTGGTGGATGCGACTCACCACATTTGTCGGCCAACCACGCTGAGAACGCCCAGTTATCGACGGGTTCATCGTCCACCGCGAGGACGATTTCCTCTTGAGCAACCTCCGCCTCGAGGAGATGAGCAATGGCCCCCGCTGCGTCACGACGATGCGTCGAGTTCCGATAGCCCTCGATTGCCGGTCTCGTGAGGTATCGCTCGAGTCGGTACCTCGATGGCCCGTACAATCCACCAAAGCGGACCACCGTCCCATCGATCCCATGGTCACCGGCTCGTTCAAGCGCGATTTCCTCGGCTTCGAGGAGGATGTCACCTCGCTGTCCACTGGGACGGGGTGGGGTGGTCTCGTCCACCCAGTTGCCATTGTGATCGCCGTAGACCCCGGTACTCGAGGTGTAGATCAATCGATCGGGAACGGGCGATTTCTCTGCATACGCTTCGATCGTGTCGGTGAGACCATCGACGTAGATGTCGCGAGCGGTCTGTGTCCCGCCCCGGCCGACGCTTGCGGTGTACACGATCCAATCGGCCGCAGGAAGGGTCGCGAGAGACGCCGTGTCTGTCAGGTCTGCCTGAACGGCCGCGATACCCGTATTACGTATGCGCTGTATCCCGGATTCAGTGCGACGGACCCCGATGACCTCGTGATCGTTCGCGTCGAGTCGACGTGCTACCTCGAGACCGATGTAGCCACAGCCGAGAACAACGACGCGCATATCCGTCGTATGAACCGATGGCGACTTCAGTCGGCCGGTCCGGTCGATGACCTCGTGTTATCACGTCTCAACAAGGGGTTATTACCTCGGAGACCGTACGAGTAGGTATGCCACAAAAGATCACCATCTTCGAGCCGCATTTCCACGACGCACAGTTCGGCCCAACCGTCGAGAAGCAAGACAGCGAATCGACCGAGAGCGAATCCACGACGGACGTATCTCCAGAGACTGATTCGGCCTCCTCGAGTGGTCTGGGGTTCCTCAAGTACGTCGTCGTCGCCGCCGTCGTCGCGATAATTGGTGGCGCCGTGTACAAGAAGCTCTCCGGTGAGGACGGCCTCGAGATCGAAATCGAGGAGCTCGATACCGAGGAAGCGACGGCCAGCCAGTAAACAGCGTTTCTCCAACTCACCTACGAACGTGCCGCGGAGGCGGTGCGACTATCATCCGGCTAGCATGGGCTTTGCAGCTGTTGTCCCTATCTTGCTGGCGAGCTCTTGCCAGCGGACCAGGCTCATCAAGAGCGATGTACCGGTCAGTCCACAAACCTGCTACGGTCAGGCCCATCTCGGAAATTGGTACTCGCATTCCGGGGCGGCCTCGCGTCTTGGTGGCGGTTCTCGGTCATGAGGAGGCCTCGGCAATCAGATGTCGGGACACTTCCCTCTCAGCCAGTTCCGATCGAGGGCGATGAGTTGTACCAATGCATGTTATCCCAGTACAGCTTTGAGTCATGGCGGCACGATCCGTCTGATCTCGGCCGTATCCCCCGACACCTTGGCTGTCTGGGTGGTGAGTACGTAGGTCTCCCCGTCGAGATCGGCACCCATCCCGCAGACGTATCGCTGGAGGTCACCGTCATCTGCGACGTCACCCTCACCCTCGATCTGGAGTCGTTCGATGCCCCACAGATCAAATTCCTCGAAGTACTCGGCTACGTCCTCGAGCTCGTCGCGAGGTCTGGCCAGGAACAGCTCACCCGCTGGAGATGCGTGCGCATCGGCGCTCCAGTCGCCGAAGACATACGCCCCCGAAAGCGCCTCGACTGATCCCCGGTGGACGAAGCCACCGATAATTGCGCTGCCGTACCGGGTATCGGTATCGAACTCGTTGTCGTCGACGGATCCAGTCGGCTGGTATTGCGGGTACTCGATGATCGGATCCAAAAGTGGTTCGCCACCGCGAACGTCCTCCGGCGTGCTGTCGGGACACTCGGCAATCGGACCCAGACTGTCTTGATCGTAACAGTGGGCTCCCTCCTTGACGTTCCAGCCGTAGTTTCCGCCCTTCTCCACGAGGTTCACCGTCTCGAATCTGGCCTCCCCCACGTCCGCTACGTACAGGTCGTCGCCGTCGAAGGAGGCCCCCCATGGATTGCGAAAGCCCCACGCGTAGTACTCATCGCGATGGCCATCGAGGTCGACCAGCGGGTTATCCGCGGGAACGCTGTAGGGGGCATCATCATCGTTGTCGATGTCGATGCGAAGGACTGCTCCGAGCAGGTTGTCAGTGGTCGTCTGTGCGTGTGCACCTCTGCCCGGGTTCTCGTCGTACCAGGTCGGGTCGTATCCCTCGTTGACTCCGCCACCGTCGCCGGTGGTGTGATACAGGTACCCATCCGGCCCGAACAACACCTTGCCTCCCTGGTGGACAACGTTGGGTTGGGGAATGCGGAGGATCTCCTGCTCGGAGCTCGTGTCGATGCTGTCTCCGTCAGCATGGAATTCCGAGAGCACCTCGGTGTGGTACCCACTTCCGGGATCATCCGCGTGGCGATGCCCGCTGTATCGGATGAAGATGCGTCCATTCTCTTCGAACGCCGGATGACATGCGATACCGAGAAGGCCACGTTCGGAGAAGTCACCTTCCATCTCGACCATCCGGTCGGTCAGGTCGGCAACCTCGGTGACCACACCTGATGACTTATCGACACTGTAGACGATGCCTATCTGGTCCGTGACGAGGAGCCGTCCGGACCCATCTGGTATCTCGACGAGATCGGTCAGATAGGTAAATCCGTCGGCGATGAGCTCGAGCCCGACGGATGGCCCGTCGTTGAAGAGGTCATCTGCGCCAGTTAAGAGTTCTACGCAGCCTGAGAGGGCCGCAACACCACCAGCAACCACCGTTGATAGCAGTTGCCGTCTCGATACTCGGTTGGACTGCTCGCGGGGACCCATATACTCGCCTAACCGGAAGCCTCCCCATAGGTTTTCCGTCACGAATGGCCCACGGATTTAACCCGTGTCCTCGCAAGCTCCGTATATGGAGATCGTCGAGACGGACCTTCCCGGCGTCGGGAAGAAACACGAGATCACTCTCACTGCGGATAGATCGCTCGTCATCGTCACCCACAACACCGGCAAGCGCGAGGTCTACCTGCGTGCGGGGGAGAATGAAGATTCTGAGAAGCTGTTTGAGCTCACCGATCGGATGGCCAGAACGGTCGGCACACTCCTTGAAGGGGCCTACTTTCAGCCGGTGCAATCAGAATCGGTCGAGACGATGTTATCAGAAAACATCTACCTCGAGTGGTTCAAGGTGGTTGACGAGAGCGATATCGCGGGCAAAACGATCGAGGAGTCGAACGTCAGAGAACGGACAGGCGTCTCGATCGTCGCCATCCAGCGGGATGGTGAGGTCTTCGCCCCGCCCGAACCCGACGACCGGATCGAAGCTGGTGATACCGTGGTCGTCGTCGGGAGTCGAGAGGCGTGTGCCGATTGTGAGACCCTACTGACCGGAGCGAGTCACGAGGAGTAGCTATCGGATGGCTATGGTCCTCCCTGGAGTGATCACGCATGGCTGAAACCGCCCTGGTTGAGGTCGGTGTCTTGTTCATCGCCGTGGCAGTTGCCGGGGTGCTCGCCAAGCGTGTGAATCAGTCTGTCATCCCCTTTTACATCCTCAGCGGGATGCTACTGGGACCATATGTGCTTGGCGAGCTTGATATAGGCGCGCTCGTGGGGACGAGTGTCATCCCCCACGGTGAGGCACTCGCTCTGGGGGAGACCGACTTCATCGTCATCGGTGCGGAGCTGGGGATCGTGTTCCTGCTGTTCTTCCTCGGCCTCGAATTCAACATCGATCGATTGCTCCGGTCCCGTGAACACATCGGTCGGGCTGGGACGATCGATCTGGCGAATTTCGTCGTCGGCTTCGGTCTCGGTTGGCTCTTCTTTGGCGATCTGGTCGCCGCCTTCTTCATCGCCGGAATCGTCTATATCTCCTCGTCTGCCATCATCACGAAGTCACTGATCGATCTCGGCTGGATCGCGAACGACGAGGCGGATCCGATGCTCGGGATACTGGTCTTTGAGGACCTCTTCATCGCTATCTATCTCGCGATCGCCTCGGCGATCATCGTCACCGGGGGCGTAATCGGCGAGGCCATTCTCTCTATCGGCGTCGGCTTGGGATTCATCATCGCCCTCCTCATGCTCGTCTACCTCGGGTCGGAATGGTTCAGACGCTCGATCGCTCGAGCTGGACACGAGTCCACGGTGCTGCGGGTGGTCGGTATCACCGTCGTGGTCGCTGGAGCCGCTCTCTCGCTTGGGGTGAGCGAGGCGGTTGCAGCCTTCTTCATCGGCATGGGATTCAGTGGGACCGATCATGTCGCAGAGCTGGAGGAACTCCTCGAACCAATCCGAGATCTCTTCGCGGCTGTCTTCTTCTTCTGGATCGGTCTGATTACCGATCCTGGGTTGTTCGCTGCTGTCTTGGGATTCGTCGCTGTGGCAGTAGTCGTTACCGGGATAGCGAAGCTCGTCACCGCCTACTATGGCGGTCGTGTCTATGGGCTCTCACAGCGGCGATCGTTGCGCGTCTCACTCGGTATGACGACGAGGGGCGAGTTCTCCCTCATCGCTGCGAGTGTCGCCATCACGGTGACCGACCCCGGCGTACAGGGGTCGATCACCCCCGAGGTCGCAGAGACGATCTACGCCTTCACCGTTGCCTATGTCCTCGTGATGAGCATTCTGGGAACCTCGCTGATGCAACATGCGACGGCAATCGAGAATCTCGTGATCGATCGCTTCGGACTCGGTCAACCGGCAGAAACTGATGGACCGATCTGAGGTAACGTTCATTCAGGATTCGACGGCCGCAGTCTGTTCGTCGAGTTCGCCGTATTCCTCGCGAAACTCCTCGATCAACTGGTCGATCTTGGCATGCCAGTCGTCGAGCATGCGCTGCATATCATCGGCGATTGCATCCGTATTCGACGGGCGAAAGACGTGATAGTATCCCCCGTCCTCGTAGTTGATCTGCTCCTTCTGTGCGAAGCCGGCCTGGAGCAGACGTTGGATCGAACGATAGGCGGTCGAGCGCTCTCGCTCGACAGCTTCGGCGATCTCGTCGACCGTGAGTGGCTCTTCACTCGTTGCGAGAACCTCGAACACCTCGCGGTCGAGGTCTTTGAGACCGTGGATGCACTCAAGGAGACCTTCACAGTCCATGTCCTCCCGGAGGTTCTCGCTCATCGATTTGGCCATTAGGCGAGTACTAGCCGGACCGGCGCAAAAAGCCTTTGTACAATTCACACAATACTGGGCATCCCGAGGACTACGCACCTGCCTTGTGTCAGTCGTCTGGACGATGGGCACGGGATCCCAGACGATATCCGGGATGAGATCTTCGATTTCGGCTATTCGACAGCGGAGCAAGGGACCGGATTTTGACTCTCGATCGTCCAGGAGATCGTGGATGGTCATGGTTGGGAGATCACAGCGACCGAGGGAACTGACGGAGGCGCTCGATTCGAGATTACGAACGTGGAACTAGTCGATTGAAGCGATATCCGTGTTCTTTCGAGGGAAGACAGAACTTAGTCATACAATTGACACTTCTCGATGGACCTTTCACGCCGTCTATCGAATATTGACAACCAATGCCTGCTTCCACAACCGCTCTGATCGGAGACCATTCGATACGGTTGTCGGCGTTCCTCTATCCCCTCGGTATCTGGGTCCTGATGGCCGTTGTCGCGGTAGGTAATGGTATCCTCCGCGAATTGGTGATTATCCCTTCCCTCGGAGAGTACCAAGGCCATGTGCTGAGCACACTCCTGCTGGTCGGAGCGATCCTCGTCATCACGTTCGGGTTCTTCACCTTGACTTCTCTTGAGTACACGTTCGCCGAGGTCGTGCTCATCGGGACGATGTGGACGGTCTTCACAGTCGGCTTCGAGTTCTTGGTCGGTTACCTCGAGGGGACACCTCCAGCGGTGACCATCGGACAATACGATGTCTTCTCCGGACAGATCTGGATCCTTGTCCCGATCACGTTATTCCTCTCACCGATCGTTCTCGGTTGGTATGTGAGCCTCTAAACCCCATCAGGGAGTTCTCTAGTGGCCTGAAACGCATCAATCGCAACATCACTTGTCCATTTTATCATTCGTGAGAAGTCAACCCGTGACTATTCAACCGTTGATAGCCTTCCATCTGGAAGAGAGCAGATGGAACACGAATCACCCGCCGAATATGCAGATTTTCGAGCAGTCATCGACGAGATAGACGAGGTGGTTATCTGGATCGCGAACCATCCTGGGGAGTTCCATTTCGTCAGTGCTGGAGCTGAGGATATTTGGGGGATTCCGGCTACGGAAATCGAAGCTGACGCGAGACTGATGATTGAAGGGATTCATCCTGACGATCGTGAACGGGTCGTCTCTTTTATCGAACAACCAGCGGAAAAAGTAACAGAGGCTTCCTACGAGAACCGTGTCGTCCAACCTGACGGCACAGTACGGTGGGTCAACACCCGCCAAATTCCAATCAGAGACGACGATGGTACCCTTTCACACGTGGTGGGTATCTGTACTGATATCACCGAACAGAAACGTCGTGAGATCGAGTTCGCGGCGTTGAATCGGATCATCCGTCACGACATCCGCAACGATATGGCGATTCTCCTCGGATGGGGTGAGTTGTTACGTGAGCATCTGAACGAAGGTGGAGAGGAGCCACTGGAAAAAATGCTGAGTGCCGCGACCGATATCATCGAACTCACCGAGATATCGCGTGATTTCGCTGAGACGGTTGCAACAGAAGGCCAGATCGATGTCAAACCCGTTTCACTCAACTCGATCTTTGAAGCAGAACTCGACCTTCGACGGGAGTTATTCCCGAAGGCGGAGTTCAAACTCGTCGATGAGATACCTGAGGTCAATGTGATGGCGGACGAGATGCTCTCATCGGTGTTCAAGAATCTATTGAACAATGCCGTCCAGCACAATGACAAAGACACACCGATTGTTACGATTACCGCTGAAGAACTCGATTCTTCGATAATCGTGAGCATCGCCGACAACGGCCCTGGCATCCCCACCGAGGTGAAGGACAGACTGTTCGAAGAGGGTATTCAAGGACCTGACAGTATGGGGACCGGCCTCGGCTTGTACCTCTCCAAGAAACTTGTTACCCAATACGATGGTGACATCTGGGTTACCGAGAATTCGCCTACAGGCACCGTGTTCCATCTGCAGCTCCCAGTGTCCTCTTCGGCAACATCTCGCTGATGGACCGATGCGGTCGATTGTAACCTCGATATTTACTACTGTTACAGGATCGGGGATGGGTAGATAACTCAAATAGCTGTTTTATTTTAGATATTTTATACAATTCAAAGCGCAGGTATGGTGAATCATCTCGATTTCGTAGTAAATCCGATTGAGTAACTCGGCCATTGATCAGGGATTCTTGGTCCTTGTTAATCCGTTACAATCTACCGATATGACCCCTTTTTCTAAATTCTTTCACCGTGTGAGAACCAATTGGTACCTCTTCCCATTTTTTGAGAATACTCGTATCCCCTCAAGTATCCCCGGCTCTGACATCCACATGTGGGCTGACAACTATGTCAACAAACACGCAATCAATCGAAAGTCGCCTCTTTGGGCGCAACGTATCGCTCGACCTAAACGGGTCGTGGTCGGGCTACTGGCTCGTCTTCATCCGGATGATGATGGGCTGGTGGTTCCTCGGGGCAGGCCTTCACAAGGTCATCACGAACGGATTGTTCTACGATACCTACGGCTATCTGATGTTCGGCACCGAGGGAACCATCGTGTACCCGATGACCTCGTGGTTCGCTGAGAACGCCGTCTGGATTCCCGATCTCCTTGTACCGTGGGGCCAGATCGCCATCGGACTTGGGCTCATCTTCGGTGTCTTGACCCGGTTGGCGGCCGTCAACGGTGTGTTCCTGATGACGTTCTTCTACCTCGGTGGTGCTGGCTGGGAGAACGGCTTCATGAACGGTGAGATGGCAGGCATCCTCCTGTTCATCACCATCATCGTCTTCGGCGCAGGACGGGTCTGGGGTGGCGACGCCATCCTCGAATCTACGGAGTACGTCAAACAGCATCCGAAACTCAGGTACATACTGGGCTAAGGTGATACAAATGAGCAACAACCAATACACGTCGACCGCGGACCGCATCGCCATGCTCGTCGGCGGTGGGCTGATTATCCTCGGCACCATCGTCCTCGGGTTCGTAAACACGATCACCAGTTCGCCACACCTCGAGGTCGTCGAGGAGGGTGTGGTCACAGCGGAGCCGTTGGTTCCGCCGGACATCCGGGCCTATCTCATCTTGCTCGGACTGTTGATCTGGGGCGGGTTCGCGCTGTTCAAACTCGTCACAGTACCGGGCGGACAGACAACTACTACAACTGTGACGACACAGTAGGACCCGTTTCATCGGGATGATTTCTTCGTCTTTTGTCCAGCTAATGAAGAGATATCTTGCCGCTCACCGAATACATATTTTAAACAATATTTTGAAAAATATATGTTAATTTATTGCAAAACTTTTAACGGATAGGTATTTTCCTCTCCAGGTATTTCGAATGGTATGGTTATTACCCCCGAGGCCATGCATCCGGAGGAACTTGTTGCCCTCCTTGTGGCCATCGGTGGCATCATCCCGATCATCGTATACCGTCACAGGCTATCGAGATGGCTCCTCATTCCGTATGGTTTCCTCCTCCTCGGCGTCATCCTGACGAACGTTGAGCACCTGTTGTGGGAGAGCCATCTCAACTATCTCGAACACGGGATCGCCAATCTCGGTGCCGGCATTGGACTGGTCGTGTTCGCGTACATCGGATACATCCGGCTCAACGACGAGAAACCATCGACGGACGGCATCGAGTGAGTTATGCTGCATGAATTTTTGATCCCGCTTTTCAATTTCATCGGGATGATTGGGTTCCTCTTAGCTACCGGATTGGGAGTGGTGAACTTTCTGCGATCAGATATCGAGCAACCATTTTGGTTGGCGTTCGTAATCACGGCTAGTCTCGGTGCCCTGTGGCTCGGTGTGGTGACCATCGAGTGGCTCGGGATCAGCAGTGACGTGATGGATCAATTCAGTTCTTCACTGCGAGGTGTTATCATCGGGCTCTATGCATTCGGTGTCATCGGGACCTTTGTCTTCGTAGGGGAGTTGAGCCAGTCCCAACGCGAGGTAGACAAACGTGCATCACTCGTGTCGGTATTGAGTCGGGTGCTCCGCCATAATATCCGCAACGACATCACCGTTATACGCGGCTATGTGATGGCAGATGGGGGGAACAACGTCGTCGAAGAGAAAATCGAGAACTTGATCAAGACCAGTGAAAAGGCCCGGAAGCTCGAGGAATCCATTGAGTCCGATCAGCGCTTCCAGCACGTTGCGGTTGACGCCCTTGTTCGTGAGGTCATCCACGATGTGACCTCGTCAAATCCCGCCGTGTCTATCGAACTCGAACCTGTCGGTGACGACACAGTTACGGTTGCCCCGAGTGTCCAAACCGCTCTCAATGAGCTTGTCGAAAATGCCATTGTCCACGGGGGTGAGGACGTTGCGGTTACCGTGGATGTCGTTGCGACTGATGATCTCGTTAGGATCTCGGTTAGCGACAACGGCTCTGGCTTACCCGAGTACGAGCAACAAGTCCTCGACATCGCTGAGGAAACGCCACTATCGCACGGTAGCGGGATTGGACTATGGATGGCCCGTTGGATCGTAGAGACACAAGGTGGCGACGTGGCTGCACATGTGGACGAGTCAGGGACGACGGTGTCAGTCACCCTTCCCCGCGAATCTGCTAGATTTTGAGTGCTCGGCGTCTGCAGATGGCCAGGTACGACCATCTTATAGACTCCGACCACACGATGACATACTCGTCCACTTGCTGAGATTCAACTCGAGCTTCGTCTCCCGGGGTTTGAGCGGATAGGCCTTCGCTCGTGAAGCGAAGCTTCCTCACTTACTTGGAGTGAACCCTCAGACGGTCAGGTACACGAGATGGACGCGTCTGGATCCATTTTGGGATACTCACTCCAACTCGTCCGTCACTTCAGATACTGTGTACGAAATCGTAACGTCCATTGGATATACTTTCCACCGCATCGATGTGGATCGACCGACGCTCGATGCGAGGTTCGTCGAGGTGCTATCGACCATTGCCCGGGCGCTTGATGAGCATTCCATCACGTGGGCGCTCACGGGGAGTACGTCGTTCGTACTGCAGGGCGTTCCATTAACTCCGAACGACATCGATATTCAGACGACAGAGACGGGTGCCTACGAGATTGAACGACTGTTCTCAGAACAGGTCATCGATCCCGTTACGTTGTCTGAAGCCGAGATGATCCGCTCGCACTACGGTAGACTCGACTTCGATGGTGTTCCCGTCGAGATCATGGGGGCACTCGAAAAACGCCGAGACGATGGCTCCTGGGACGGGCCGGTCGATGTGACTGCGCATCGCACGTACGTCCCTCTAGAGGGAGTTCAAATCCCAGTGTTGTCCCTCGAGTACGAGGCTAAGGCGTATGAGCACCTAGGCCGCGATGAGCGGGCGGAACTCCTCCGAGCGCATGTGGCGTCCTCCTCTGAGTAAATCGGTGGTACACGTCAGGGGCGTTATTTTGCCATGAAGAATGCTTTCTCAGTGCGCTTCGCTCACAGGGATATCCTGCATCGTCAGTATGTATTCGAGACGCATCGACTCTCCACAACAGTCCTAGCCAGCGTTACGCAGCCTGGATGGTCGGCAGGAGCTTCTGGACGGTGATGAGGTACGCAAAGGTCAAGACAGCGATCCCAAGCACACCGAGATATGCCGCAAGTGGATATTCGCCGGCGATGACATGCAGGTAGCTGAGGTACTCGAACCCGATACCGATTCCGGCCGCGATGAGGCCCCCGATCCCATACAGGGCTATCTCGACGGTAGGGAGGAGCATCTCGATGAGATCTTCTCGCATAGTGAGACGGAGTGGGGTTCGCCCCTTAACTATCTCGTCTCAGCCGTACGCTGTAATGGCACGTGGACGAAACGGCGATTCCGCCGTCGTGAACGTGCGCCGAGACGGTTTCGCTGAATTCGTGCCAGTCGATTGATCTCCCATCCTCGGTGAGTAATTGGGACATGTGGCGACGATCGTCGAGACGAACCTCGCCGTCAGCCATAACCGTATCACGACCGTACCACTACGTATGTCCGAGGAACTCACCAGGGCCATTCGAGAGGTCCGAGAGACGCTGCTCTCGAAGCCGGTGAGCCCTCGCGTCGAGACGCCTCAGGATATCAATCTTCATTTCTGCCGGTACGTTGCTGACACGGTCGTCGAGCGTGTCGGCGAGGATATCGACCTTCAGATCCTCGAGGACGGTCGCCACGGGTTCGTCCACATCTGGATCACTCACGAGGGCCGACATTACGACGCGGAACGTCCCGAGGGGGTGGCCGATCACCGTGAGTTACCCTTCTTCAAGCGTCATCCAGAAGCAGCCTACCATGTCGAACCCGGAAGTGCGGATCAGGCGGTGGTCCGTCACCGTGGCTCGAGATCGTTGTATCCCAATATCAACCTGGCCTCTGAGGGGTGACCGAGTACTACCGGACCAAGCGTTGAAGACGACGTTCTCCTAAGATCCGGGTATGTCGAATGAGGGTGAGGTCGTGTGGCTCGTCGAACGGACGTACTCCGATGACGAGCAGAACCTCATCATCCTCATCTATGCAACGCCGGATGGAACGCAGTACTTCCGCAAGGAACGGGCGCTGACCCTCTATACTGGCGGCCGAGAGACGACCGCAGCCCTCGAGGTAGCGCCACACAATCTCGGATCAGTCGACGACCCGGACCTGCGGGAACAATACGCCACAGAGGCCACTCGGATGCGCGAAGAACACGACCCCGACGACGTGATTTGAATCCTGTGCTATCTGACTATACAACTGGATCACTCGAGAACTGCCCATTGAAGCTCTACGGTCCCAAACAGGGATGTCCACCTAGCGATTCACACCCGAAACTGGATCAAGGCGATGGGAACTTCGCGTAGGAGACAGGCAAACACCACCTGGACAAACGGTTTTTCAGCTGTCATCCCTATTTTGGGTCAATGACCGCATCGATTCAAGTCCTTCACGTGGACGACGACCAGGACTTCGCAGAGCTAGTAGCGACGTTTCTCGAGCGTGAGGATGAGCGAATCGAGGTTCACACCGCGACTGGCGGCGATGAGGCACTGACGCTGCTGGAGCAGGTGGAGTTCGACTGTCTCGTCTCGGATTTCGATATGCCAGGGCGAAACGGGATCGAGCTGCTCGAATCTGTTCGAGAGGACTATGCCGAATTACCATATATTCTCTTCACCGGGAAGGGTTCGGAGGAGATCGCCGGAGAGGCTATCTCGGCCGGGGTTACGGATTACCTGCAGAAGGCGGGAAGTACCGAGCAGTACACGATCCTCGCAAATCGGATCATGAACGCGGTAGAACAGTTCCGGTCGCGAAGAGAGATCGAACGAAGCGAAGCTCGACTGCGGAAGGTCGTCGACTCACTCCCCCATCTGTTGTACGTGGTCGATGAGAATGGCAAGTACCTCCTCGCGAACCAGGCCCTTGCGGACTTTCACAACACGACGGTCGATGAGATCGAGGGCAGTCGCGTCGAGGAGATGTTGCCTGACTCGATCGTCGAACGATTCTATGACGACCTCTCGACCGTGTTCGAGGCCGACGAGCTCGTTCGGTACCCCGATATCGAGATCACCGACGCAAGTGGAGTAAAACTGATGCTGCAACCACGATTGGTGCCGTTCGATTACGGCGAATCCGATACCCGCACTGCACTCGGGTTCTCCATGGATATAACCGAACGCCGAAAGCAAGAGGCGCGTGTTGATGAGACCAATCAGTGGTATAGTCAGCTGTTAGATCACGTATCGGATTACGTGATGGTCGTGGATGACGCAGGCGAGATCGACTACATATCGCCATCCATCGAACACGTGATGGGCTACACACCGAAGGAGATCGAGGGTCAAAGTGCCTTCGAATTCGTCCACGAGGACGATAGAGAAAAGGCCGCAGCGGCGTTCATGGACACGTTTGAGGAGCCCGGTCGTGAACTCACCGTCGAGTTCCGAGCATGGCATTCGGACGGTTCTGTTCGATGGCTCGAGGTCAAGGGTACCAATTTACTGGACGATCCGATAATCCAGGGCATCATTGTGAACGCCCGTGATGTGACCGAACGGAAGCTGCGAGAACACCAGCTCAGACGTCAGGAACGTCGGTATCAGGCCGTGTTTAACGATCCGAATATCCTCGTTGGCCTGCTCGATACCGATGGTGCAGTCATCGACATCAACGAGACTGCGATGGAATATATCGATGTCTCGAAGGATGAGCTCGTTGGCGAACCCTTCTGGGAGACGCCATGGTTCGAACGGCCGGAGGGGATCACTGAGCAGGTCAAAGACTGGATCTCTCGGGCAGTCGAAGGTGAGTATGTCGAGTTCGAAGCTGACCTCGTGCGTCAATCTGGTGAGGAATACTCCATCGAAGGTGTGTTCAGACCGGTGTTCAACGAGGAGGGGGACGTCGTGTCGTTGCTCATCTCGGATCAAGATATCACCGAACAGAAGCACTATCAGCGTGACCTCGAACGGACCCAGGAACTGCTCGAGATGACCCAGCGCATCGCTGATGTGGGCGGATGGGAGATCGATGGAGACACGTTGGATGTGTCGAGAACCGAGACAATGCTCGACTTGCTCGAAGTCGACGAGGAATACGCCTCGACCCTTGATGTGGCTCTCGACGACGTCCATCCTGATGACAGGGATCGCTTGGACGACCTGATCACCAAAGCGCTCGAGCATGGAGACGGGTTCGATACCGAAGTTCGAATTCAACTGCCTGATGACGAGATCAGGTGGTTGCATATACGCGGTGAACCAAGGATTGAAAACGGTGACATCGTGGCCGTCCGGGGGGCCGTTCAGGACATTACTGAGCGTGTGCAACGCCTGGACGAGCTCGAAGAGGCAAAAGCACGGTTTCAGACCTTCGTCGAGCACTCGAACGATATCATCACCGTCCTCGACGAACACGGCGTCGTCAAGTACGAGAGCCCAGCGATCGAGGAGGTACTCGGCTATTCGCAGGAGGAGCTCATCGGCGAGAACATCTTCGAGTTGATCCACCCCGAGGACCGCCAATACGTCGTTGATAGGTTTACTTCAGTGGTGAACCACCCCGGTACTGTCACTGAAACGCTCGAATTCAGGTTGAAGGACGCTACCGGAGATTGGGTCTGGCTCGAGGCGATCGGCAGCAATCAGCTCGACTCGGTGATCGACGGCTACGTCGTCAATTCACGGGATATCACGGATCGAAAGCAACGAATTCAGGCTCTAGAGCGAGAGCGAAATCGATTCGAGTCCGTCTTCGAAGCCGTTCCTGAACCCGTAGTTCACGTCAAATACGAGGGGGATGACCCAATCGTCCAGAACGTGAACGAGGCGTTCAAAGCGGTCTTCGGCTATGGGGTCGACGAGATCCGGGGGATGTCACTCGACGAGGTGATCGTACCAGACGGTCACCAATCGGATGCCGCCGAGATCAATCGATTAGTTCGCGAGGAGGACTTCATCGAGGCTGAGATTATCCGCGAGACCGTCGATGGTGAGCGGCCCTTCTTGTTCACGGCCAAGATGATGGACTTCTACACCGAGGGTGAGGAACGACTCGAGGGGGTCGCTACGTACGTCGATCTCACCGAACAGAAGCAGCGAGAAGCGGAACTATCGAGACAGAACGAGCGTCTTGACGAGTTTGCCAGCGTCGTCTCACACGATCTGCGAAATCCACTGAACGTTGCCACTGGTCGGCTGGATCTGGCGAAGACAGAGTGCGACAGCGCGCATCTGGACGAGGTCGAGAACGCCCACGAACGGATGAAATCGCTAATCGATGATCTCCTCACGCTGGCGAGACAGGGAGCATCCGTTTCCGAACACGAGACGGTTCCCCTCGGGACAGTCGCAGAGCGATGCTGGCAGACCGTCAAAACGAGCGACGCGACCCTGAAGGTTACCACCGATAGGACGATCTCTGGCGACTCAAGCCGATTGCGTCAGGCGCTTGAGAACCTGTTTCGAAACGCGATCGAACACGGTGGCGAGGATGTAACGGTGACCGTTGGCGAACTGGAAGACGGCTTTTTCGTGGAGGATGATGGCCCGGGAATTCCCGAAGGAGAGCGCGAGGCCGTGTTTGAGGCTGGCTATACAACGAGTGAGACTGGGACCGGATTCGGTTTGGGTATCGTCTCGAAAATCGTGGAGGCTCACGGCTGGGATATCAGTGTCACCGAGGGTGCTACTGGTGGAGCTCGATTCGAGATCACAGGCATCGAGTTCGTCGAGGACTAACGCGAGGATTACTGAGCCCCCTTCACTGGAGATGATTACTCTGTGGGGTGATCGGTCGAAGATATCCCACGGTGAATTATACTAACGGCGAGCGTATCGTCAGATATGTCCGTTGCATTCGATGGTTTGACGTTCGATCGATTGGGCCATGCCAGCGTCCGTATCGAGACCGCCGACGGTACCGTCCTCTACATCGATCCGTGGAGTGAGGTGCTCGACGGTTCCACCGGCGACGGTGATATCGTCTTCATCACGCACGACGACTTCGATCACTACGATCCCGAGGGGATCGAGGCAGTTGCCGCCCCCGGGGCCACGGTCGCTGCGTATGAGGCGGTCGATACGAGCGATCTCGACCTCGAGGTCGTCGACCTCCCACACGAGGGTGAGACGGCGGTCGATGGCATCTCGGTACGATCGGTTCCGGCCCAAAATGACGCGGCAGGCGACCACGTCGACGACGATGGCAACCCGTTCCACGCCGAGGGTGAGGTGATCGGGATCATCCTGACGATCGATGGTATGGATGTTTTCTTCCCATCGGATACGGACTTCCTCGAGCACCATCGCGGCATCAGCGCCGATGTCTTCATCCCACCGATCGGAGGACACTACACGATGGATCGCCACGAGGCGGCCGAGTTTTCACGAAGCGTCGATCCGGCGTTGGTGCTGCCGGTACACTACGACACGTTCGGGGCCATCGAGACCGATGCATCCGCCTTTGTCGAGGAGCTGGAAGCCGATGGACTCTCCGTCGAGCTGTTTTGAACGAAAAATTCGGCCAGTAGACGCCTTGACTATGCTGAACCCGTTGACTACGAATCGGTCCTTAGAAGGATGGGCCAACGCGGATTTGAACCGCGGACCTCCCGGTTATCAGCCGAGCGCTCAACCTGGCTGAGCTATTGGCCCTGAGACGAGCGCATATTTTCGTTGCCCAGTCGACCGTTTAAGGTTTGCTTTCGTCCATCGACTCATCCACGTCCTCGACCTCGATGTCGACATCGAGTGGCTCTTCCTTGGGACTACCTCCAGGAAATCCGTCCGTGTAGACTTCGCCGGTGACGAACCCGCCACTCTTACTGTCGACATAGGGGACGATGAGCCAGCGCTTGAGGGCTTCACGAATCGGCGATCTCGTCGGGCCGAACAGGCCAGCGAGCGCGAGGACATCGGTCACCACGCCTGGTGTCAACAACAAAACACCGGCGACGAGGATGATGACGCCATCGAGCACGTGGTCGGTCGGGATATCCCCATTACGGAGCGATGCGTTGATCTTCCTGAGGTTACGCCGTCCGGCGAAGCGAGCCAACATCACCCCCACCAGTGCCGTCAACACGACCAGCGCAACGGTCGCGGGAAAGCCGATCTCCCTCGCGATCGCTACCAACAACACCAGATCGAACAGTGGGATGAGCGCCAATAGGACGATCGCGATGCGCAGCATGAGGACTTAGTCGCCGAGTTCGTCGTCGCTAACTGCCTCGCGAAGCCGTCCCATCGTGACGCGCTGGCGGGCATAGGCATCGTGCTGGTGGATCGATTCCTCGTTGGTCTGCTCCATCGTCACGCACGCCTCGTCAGGGAGTTCCTCGAAGGTATCGACGACGCCCTCGGCCATCGAACGCACACAGTCCTCGACGAACTTGGCGTTCTCGTGTGCATTGATCGTCATGTGGTCCTCATCGGGACGCTTGGCGAGGTTGTAGATCCTCGCGCTCATCGCATCGCGAGCGACGTCGATCATGTCACGGAAGTCGACCATCGGCTCGCCGTCGCTTTGGATCGACAACAACGCGTTGCCGCGCTGGGAGTGGCCTGCCTGGGGGACGCGATCGAGGTAGGCGTCGATGGTCTCCTCATCGACATCGAGGTCGCTGAGCACCGCTCGGGCGTGATCGGCCATCATCCCCTGTGAGCAGGGACAGACCGTCATACCGGTGACCTTGACGCCGATCTCCTCGGTGGTACCCTCGTCAGTGGCCGTCGCCTGGGCGATAATCGTCGCCGTCCCCTGCGTGTCGAGGCCCGTCTCAGGCGTCTTTTCGCGGATGACGTACTCGGCCTCCATCGATACGCTCGCCTTAGAGGTGTAGTCGTGCTTGTCGAGTAGGCGCTCTGCAGCGTCGCCACAGACGTCCTCGACGCGGCCGGTCTCGCCGCGAACCGCGCCCTCGAGGATCTCGTCGATGACCTCCATGTTGCGGCTCATATCCGCGCCCTTTCGCCACTTGGGCAGGTCGACGACGACGTCGAACGTCGCGTTCAACACGATGGGGCGGTCGCTCGGTCGGCCGATCTTGACGAGCTTCTTGACGTTCTTCACGCCCACCTGACTGAGGCCGACGCTGACGCTTGGTCGATCCGCCTGTACGTCCGGCAGTTCCTGTTCCATTGTCCTGCGTTTGGGTATCGCCGCGATTAGTGCTTTCGAAAGGGGAGTTGCACCGGTTCTGCTCGTGGACTTGCATTGGTGTCATCCGGTGTTCACTGTCTCGAGGCGGGGATGTTGACGAAACGTGGCTGGTACCGGTTGTCTACAATCAGCGCGTGCTGATGCCTACTGATGGGCTGTCGATCGGGGGTAGGTCCCCGTGGATTCCTTCAACCGAACTGGGACTTGTCACCTACAGCCATCTCAGGTGGACGAGTGGTCTGGACAAACGAGCCTGAATTCGAGACGTGATCACGGCTCCTCGATGAGCTGCTCTAACTGTTCTGGCGGCACCGCACCGCGAGCGGCGCGCTCTCCGTAGATGAACGTCGGCACGCCGGTGATGCCCTGCTGATGCGCCTCCGTGAATCTTGCGTGCAGTTGCTCGCGAAGCTCCTCACCGAAAATCGCGGTCCGAATCTCGTCTCCATCGAGGCCATTGTCGTCGGCCAGCTCAGCCAGTACGTCGACGTCGCCGATATCACGCCCGTCAACCCAGAGTGCCTCGAAGATCGCCTCGTCGAAGGCGAGCCATTGCTGTGGATACTCCTGTTTCACGTAGTACGAGGCGACCTGCGCGTTGAGGGAATCTACGTTCTCTGGCAGCTCGTCCAGATCGAGCATCTCCTGTGCCCCGTATCGCTCTTTCAACCGGGAGACGTTCTGACTTGCCTGCTCGAAGTACGCCTCATCCTTACCGTCCTCAACCGAGTCGTCGATCTCACCATCGGGGCCCCGTTTATGACTACGAAGATCGAACGGTTGCCAGTCGATATCGAGCGATTCTGTTCGTGATGTCTGATACGCCTGAAGCGATTCCCGGCCCAGGTAACAAAACGGGCACACGTAATCCGAGTAGATGGTAATGCGATCCTCGGCTTGGTCCATGGAGTATCATACGGGTGCCAGACGGATAAGATTCCTAGTGCGCTAGCGGTACTGACCGCACACATTCACTCTCTCAGCAGGAATGACGTGAACAGCCGATCGCGTTCGAGCTGTTCACAACCGTACTGGTACACACCGCGAGGGTCGACCGTTCGCAACAAGCAGCAGACCGTTATCGGATGACCGTCACCGGGACCGGCGACCGCCGGATGACCGCTTCCGCCACGCTCCCGAGCAGGATCCGAGTCACGCCGGATCGCCCGTGGCTGCCCATCACCACGTGATCGATCTCGTTATCCTCGATGTAGTTGACGATGGCACGACCGGGACGCCCAACGACGATATCGGTACGGGTCGACGCGACATCATCCTCGATGCGAGCGCAGGCCCGGTCCATCAGCTCATCGGCCTGCTCCTCGGCGCTCTCGTACCAGTTCTCGGGGAACGGCGAGACCGCACCTTCGCCGGTCGCGTAGACCGATTCAGCCGGATTGATCACCGTGAGCAGCACCAACTCACCGTCTGGAAAGCGCTCGACCGCGTGGTCGATGGCGCGGTCGGCCTGTTCGGAGCCGTCATACGGGATCAACACGGTGGGGCTCATGCATGCTAGTGAGGGACGTGGGGGCGATAAATCCAGGCGGTCTCACCGGGGGTCGTGCTTGACGACACACCGGTCGAGGCCCACTACCTGGACCGATTCGGCGTTATCTGGCGAGTGAACGACCATGCGACCGCGCTCGAGATCGGGGACCTGCGATGCGAGTGACTGTGGCAGGTTGAGACTCGAGATGGCGTCCTCGTCGGCCAGGTTGAGCGCGATGCGTGTGTTGATCTGCTTGAAGATGGGTTCGGCGATGTCACCAGGATCTTGGGTGACCAGCGCGAGGCCGAGGTGCTCCTTGCGGCCTTGCTTGGCGGCTTCGGTGAACTTGCCGATGGTCTTGCGGGCCTGTTCACTGTCGGCCTGTGCGAGGTAGTTGTGGGCCTCGTCCATCGCCAGCACCAACGGGGTGTCCTTGATCTGGGAATACGCCGGATCGGACGTGAGCTTCTCATCGATGAGCAGCGTGCTTATCGCGAGCACCACGACCGATCGCTGCTTCCGGTTCTCCAGATGGTACGTCGGGAGGGTCGAGACACCGCCGGCTCTGACGAGCTGGTTGATCTGCTCGGTGATTGGTGGGGCATCCTGGTCGAACACGTCGCCGAAGCCAAGCACCCGCCGGCGAATCGCATCGAACGTCGCCTCGTGCACCCGGCCGGTGCTATCGAGCTCCGCTTTGAGGTCACCGTCGTCGAGGAACGACCGGAACTCACGGTAGGTCCCACTCGACCCGAACTCGCTGAAGAAACGAGTCAAGAGGTAGTCAAGCGCGGGGTACTGGTTCTCGTTGAGTTCGCTGCCGGCGATGAGCCACGGGGAGCGCCGAACCATCGAGAACGGGATGGAGAACGCCCGTTGCTCGGCACGATGGTTGTTCGCCTCGTAGTTCGTGCCAGCGACGTCGGGGACGAACACCGTGGTATCCTCGACGCCATCGAAGGCGATGTCCTCGCGTCTGAGACGTCGGCGGTAGTCGTCGTCCATCGCGGTATTGTCGTCGTGGAGCTGGGCGTACTCGTCCTGCGGGTCGATGATGACGAGTGCTGGATGTCGCTCACGATTTCCCGCGATCTCGTAGCGTCGTTCCTCGGTGAGGAGCTGTCTGAAGAGGTTCTTCGCCGCATGCGTCTTGCCCGAACCGGTTCCCCCGGCGATCAGCAGGTGTCTGAAGACGAGCGGATCCGTCGCCGAGGCGTCCCTGAGGCGGTAATCGACCGTTGCTGGACTTGCAGCTGTTCTGACCTTCTCGCCCCCGACGGCGAGGTGGCCGACGAATAGCCCCTCACCGGGCAGCTTGAGACCCTTCTTGAGCTCGGTGTCGTAGACGGCCTCTCGCACCGTGGTGTCTGGTTTGGGCAGTCGAACCGGCTGGCGGCGGTCAACCTCGTCGATGTCGCCGGTCACGTCACCGACGAGTGTGGCGATTGGCTGCAGGGATGCGATGAACTTGTAGTCCCGCTCGTCGATACTCTCCCGGTCCATCGCGCGTTGGGCGTGGACGGCGGTCGCGTCGTCGGTCGCAAACTCATGGCCATAGCGAAGCGACTCGATGACGCAGAACAGGCGCTCGTCGCGTTCGTCGCCCCCGGTCACCAACGAGACGGTCGCGTAGCTCCGAAGCCGCACGTCATCGCGGTGCTCAGGCGTGACGTACGCCTCGATGCGGTGGCCGCCAGGTTCTGTCGTGAGGCGGAGGCCCTCTCTGACGGTCAGCGTTCCGATCGCACGAGGCGAGGCGGGAGAATCGTCCCCGTCGAAGTCGGCGAGGTCGGTCATTCATCTCGGCACTGGGTCGGGGTGGGGTAAACCGGTTGCCCTCTGTGGGTGAAAGTGAACATCACTCGCCCCACCGGAGCTCGTCGTACTGCATCACCTCGGTGCTCGTGAGCACGCGCTCGAACGCCTGCTTGAGCTGGCGGCGTTCGCCCCGACCGATGCGTGCGAGCTCGTCGGCTTTGCGCAGCGTCGGTGGCGGCCCGTCCTCGCGAGCGATACCCGTCAACAGGTGGTCGGTTATCGCCTCGCGCGTGTCCGTGTCCTCGATGAGCACCCGCGGCGATTCGATGCGGAAGACGAGGTTCTCTCGTGGATCATATACGACCATCATGGCGAGGTCATACGCGTCTGCCGGTGCCTCTGCCTCGAGGCCGTACTCCTCGATCGCGAAACCGAGTCCGGTCGCCACGTGGTCCTCGAAGGCGAACCAGTTCGTCCACCGCAGCTCAGTTCGCTCCTCGGAGATGTCCGCCAGAAGCTGCTGGAAGAGGCTCGAATCCGTGGGCCAGGGGACCGTGCCCACCTCGAGGTCGTCGGCGTCCGCGATGGCGTGCACGATGGCGCGAGCCGTCCAGTTCTTGACCACGCCGGCGATGGGGACCTCCGCCCTGCGACAGGCATCCACGAGGTCGACGACCTCCTGCAACACACCACGGGCGGTTGCATCGCCATGGAGGGACTGCGCGAGCTGGCCACCCCGATCGATCCAGTGTAGCATGCCGGCCGGATAGACTGAACCATCCATGAGGAGCAGATCACCGTGAGTGACGCCGTACGCCAGCGCGTGACTGACCTCGCTCGCTGCGAGTGAGAGCCCGTGGACGGCCGTCTCCTCGTCCTGATCGAGCGTTGGGGTGGCCAGCAAGCGGACCCGACCGTAGCCATGGTCGAACTCGCTCCAGTCGGGGTCACTTCGGACCTCCGCGGGTGGTCCGTGGACGGCGGCGACGATCGTCCGGCGGCGATGGAGATCGATATCGGATGGCGTCGAGG
Organism: uncultured Halobacteriales archaeon; assembly: GCA_964639975.1. Classification (GTDB taxonomy): domain Archaea; phylum Halobacteriota; class Halobacteria; order Halobacteriales; family SKSH01; genus CAZXER01. The sequence continues at coordinate 68,739 of CAZXER010000006.1, forward strand.
CGAGGGCGGCATGGGCCACGTCGACGACGAGGCCGTCCTGGAACGTCGTCGGGTTGAGCGATCCGGCATCGACGGCTGCCACCGAGTCGAAGGGCGAGTCATCCACGGCGATCTCGTCGAGGGGACGCGCCTGACGGTCAGCGTCGCCAATGGGCTCAATCGGAATCGATGAGCTCGGATCGGCGAGTCCTTCGCTCCACAGTAACTCGGCGAGATCACGCCGATCTCGCTCACGTCCCGGTCTGGCTACCTGACCGATAAGATCCGTCATCGCCTCGAAGTGGACGCCATCGAGGGTCATGTACCGAGATCACCCCTCGATGATGCACGTGGCCGTGGTAGCCTCGGTGAGCGAGGTCAGTTGAGGTGGCTCGATCCCGAAGACTGCATTCGGAGTCCCTGCGCCAGCCCAGACGATCTCGTGGTCGAGGAGATCAGGATCGATCTGGGTGGGCACGTCGGTGTTGTGGGAGATCGGTGGTATACCACCGATACTCCAGCCGAGGACCGACTTCACCCGGTCTGGGTCGGCCGGTTCGACGGCGGTCGGGTCCACCTCGTACGATGCCGCCAGGGCGTGTTCGTCTACGCGGTTTGGGCCACTTGTCAACACGAGGACGATATTCTCGTCGACGGACATCGCCATGCTCTTGACGATTTGTGCGAGATCACAGCCGATCGCTTCGGCCGCGTCGTGTGCGGTTTTCGTCCCATCCGGAAGCTCGAGTACGTCCACCTCGAGGCCGTAGCGCTCCTCGACGAGCGCGATAAATTCGGTTGCCCGTGGATGCATACCGGTGGCTGGTCGACCTGGTTCATAAGGGTTCCCCACGACGGGAGCGGAACTAGCCACACGCAATCGCCACCCCTCGGAGCTATCACTACGCCGACCGCCATCGAGACGGTCGCTTCCCAATCTGCGATCCGTCGGGAAGGGCCAGCCGAGCGGGACGTGCACACCCATTGTAACGCATGTGGGACCGACACACGCCAAGAGCGTATCTTTATAAGACTCCTACGCCATATATGCTATCATGCCGCAGGATTACAGGCGGAGGAAGTTCCTGAAAGTGGCCGGGATAACGAGCGTTGTTGGGGCAACCGGGCTTGCCGGCTGTCTCGGGGATGACGATAGCGGTGATGGCGATGAGACGCCGACGCCAACGCCAGACGAGGACGGAGACCCGATTCCCATGGGATCGATTCTTCCAATCACCGGAAACCTCGAGGATCTCGGGGGGCAGATGCAGGAAGCGGTCAACCTGGCCGTCGACCATGTGAACGATGCTGGCGGACCGCTCGATCGAGAGATCGACATGAACAACATGGACAGCGAGACGACGGCTGCGGCCGGTCAGGACCGCTACGATACCCTCGTGACCCAGGACGAAATCGTCGCGTTCGTCGGGGCGGCCTCAAGCGGTGTCTCGGCACCTATTGCCCAGGACGTTGCTTCAGACCAGGTCATGCAAATTAGTCCGGCGAGTACGAGTCCGGTGTTCGTCGACTATGGCTGGGACGAGAATGAAGAGCTGAAGTACTTCGGTCGGACTGCACCGAACGACGCACAACAGGGCCTCGTGATCGCCCGAACCGTCGACATGTACCTCGAGGCCGACTCGGTCGCCTTCCTGTACGTCGACAACCCGTACGGGGAGGGTGGAACCGAGGTCGCCAGCGGGGCTACCGAGGCTGAGGTGCTAGCGGAGGTTGGGTACGACGAGGCGTCGACCGACTTCGGGTCGGCGCTGGACTCGCTCTTCGCCGATGACCCAGACACCGTGGTGTTCATCGGGTATCCACAGGAAGCGCGACCGATGTTCGATCAGTACCAAGACCTCGGCTACAGCGCAGACTGGGTGCTGAGCGAGGGGCTGGATTCGACCGAATTCATCGAGGAGTACGCCGACGTGCTTGAGGGAGAGTACCTCACTACGCCGGACCCGGAGGCTACCGAAGGCTCCGAGATCTTCCAGGATGTTGCCGGCCATCTTGATGGCCCGTTCGACCCGCACTCGTACGACGCGCTCATGATCGCGGCGTTGGCGATCGAGGCAGCGGGCGAGGCGAGCGGGACTGCCATCTCTGAGAACTTCCTCGAGGTGTGCAACCCACCGGGTGAGGTCGTCACCGTTGATGAATTCGAGGAGGCCAAGCAGCTCATCGCCGACGGCGAGGACATCCAGTACCAGGGTGCGTCGAGCCCGCTCGAGATGAACGAGGACTACGAGAACCTCAATCAGTTCGCCATCATGCAGATCACCGATGGCGCCACGGAGACCGTCGAGGTCCTCGAGCGCGAGTGGTTCATGTAAGCAGGCCGGTATCGATTCACTGCACCAAATTGCTGTTTTTGCCTGGAACCGCTCTGGAGAGGGCCGGCTGTACACGAAACAGCGAGCGACGTGACTGACGCCTACCCGCCGAGGTACAACTCTTCGACCTTCGGGTTGTCGAGCAAGTTGTCACCGGAGTCCTCAAACCGGTTCTCGCCGGTGTCGAGGACGTAGCCGCGGTCTGATACCTGCAGCGCACGGCGAGCGTTTTGTTCGACCATCAGGATGGCCGTCCCGCCCTCGCGGATTTCGGTGATCTTCTCGAAGACATCATCGACGAGATGTGGCGCCAAGCCGGCACTTGGCTCGTCGATCATCATCAACTTTGGATTCACCATAAGCGCCCGCCCCATGGCGAGCATTTGGCGCTGCCCGCCGCTCATGGTTCCGGCAATCTGGTCCTGTCGCTTCTCGAGGATGGGGAAGTGCTCGAAGACATCTTCGAGAGCGTCCTCGGGAATATTCTCGAGGATGTACGCCCCCATCTCGAGGTTCTCTCGGACGGTGAGACTCGGGAAGATGTTGTCTAGCTGTGGCACGTAACAAAGGCCTTGCTCGGTTATTCGATACGACTCCTCGTTGGTGATATCGGTGCCGTCGAAGCGAACCTCGCCGTCCCACACCTCGATGAGCCCGAATATCGCCTTCATGAGCGTCGACTTGCCGGCACCGTTTGGCCCGATGATGCAGGCGATCTCGTCCTCATCCACCTCGATGTCGACGTCGAAGAGGATTTGTGCCTCGCCGTACCCGGTGTCGATGTTGTTGGCCGCAAGCAGCATCACGTATCACCTCCGAGATAGGCGTCGATGACACGCTCATCCTCGCGGACGATATCGGGGGGGCCTTCGACGAGTACCTCGCCTTGGTCCATCACGATCATGTTGTCGCTAATGCGCATGATCACGTCCATGTCGTGCTCGACGATACAGAAGGTGTACCCGTCATCGCGTAGCTCGAGAATGCGCTCGAGGAGATTTTCGCGCAGTGAGGGGTTCACCCCTGCAACAGGTTCATCGAGCAAAATCACATCCGGGTCGGTCATGAGGATTCGCCCCAGCTCGAGGAGCTTGCGTTGGCCGCCGCTGAGGTTGCTGCCGAGTTCGCCCGCCACATGCGAGAGCTCGAGCAGTTCGAGGATCTCCTCAGCCCGTGCTTTAACGGCCACCTCCTCCTCACGGACAACGCCGGGTCTGAGCCAGTTGGTGAACAGGTGCTCGCCGCGTTGGCCCTGCGGACCGAGCATGAGATTTTCGATTACCGTCATGTTCTCCAGCTCGCGGGTAATCTGGAAGGTCCGGGCCATCCCCGCCTGCGTCAGGCGGAATGGGCGACTCGGTTTGTGATCGAACAATCGCGTCCTGGCCGCCTGCTGGCCGAAGTAGATGCCAGACCCGAGGCCGGCACCAACGAGCCCGCCCGCCCCGAGACCGGCGAGCGACCATCCGGACGAGGCGGCCCATGCGATGCCGAGCAACCCGAATGTACCGCCGGCAGCGGTAACCCAGATACGATTCTCACCCGATCCGGGCTGCATGAGCTCGTGGATGTCCTGGTCGCGGAACGCGATCGTTCCTCCATCGGGCTGATAGAAGCCACTCAACAGGTTGAACGTCGTCGTTTTGCCGGCGCCGTTTGGTCCGATCAGTCCGGTGATCTCCCCTTCGTTGAGGTCGAAGGAGGCGTCGTCCACGGCGACGATGCCACCGAACGTTTTGCGGAGGTCGCGTACCTCGACGATGGAGTCTCCATTCGGTGTCATCCCGATTCCACCTCGGTTACGAACTGCCGTTCCTTCCAGATCCCCTCCGGCCGGTAGTAGAGGACCAAGATGAGGATAATCCCCACCATGGCATTCTGGAGGATAATAAGTCGGTTACCGATCGCCCCGGGGAAGAACCCGCCGAGTTCGACTGTCGACCGCTCGAGCAACCAGAAGAAGGCGGCCCCGAGGATAACGCCCTTGTTGTTGGCCTTGCCGCCAAGGATGACTGCCATGAATACCCAGAAGGTGATGAGCGGCTGGAAGTGCGTGAACGTCAACGAGCCGTAGTACATCGCGCCGAGGGCACCGGCCAGCCCGGCAATGCCGCAGCCGATCACCATCGACTGAACCTTGTACGAGAAGGCGTTTTTCCCGAGCGATTGTGCGACGTTCTCGTCGTCACGGACTGCTCGAAGAACCCGGCCGTAGGGAGACTTGACGATGATTTCGACCAGGAAGTAGACGATGAAGACCATCGCGATGAAGAGGATGAACATGAAGCGACGGTAGTTCAGGTTCCCGTCGAAGATCTCCTGAATCTCGACGAGCCACAGCAAGTTCTCCATCGTGACGAATCCGAGACCAGCCGGATCGGTGAAGGACCCTTCGAGAGGAACGACGAAGTACCGAAACGCGAGTACCCACAGCAAACCGATGCCGATGATGCCAAGGAACGATCCGTTGAGACCGAACTCATCCCATCGCTCGTTGGCGAAGTAAAGCCCGGCGAAAAAGCCCCCGAGGAGTACGAAGGTTGCTACCGAGGCTATCCATGCGAGCGTGCCTTCGGTATCGCCGAGGAAGAATACCGGCGCGATAGCCACCACCAACCCCACGGTGAACACCACACCTGCTGCCGCCTCACGTCGGCCGTATGCGGCATAGTGGCGGCGAACCTTCACGCCAGCGACCACCCATGAAGCGAGGCTAGCGAGGCCGAGCAACACGAATAGCACCACCGCCATCGATCCGTAGTAGCCTACGATCCCTCCGGCGATGCCCAACAGGACAGCAGCTCCGGCGACATCGAGGTAGTGTCGAAGAGCGACCTGTGGGCCGACATCCGGAAGATTTGCCGTCTGCTTGCGTTGGCGGGCCCGTCGAACTGCTAGGTAACCAACGAGAAGTGACGCTGCAGCCAGGCCAATATGGGCGAGGTTCGCCCCGAAGGTGTCCCGCCGATCGAAGATCTGCTCTCGCGCAGCGAGCACGAGCACGATCGACCAGACGGTAAATAACACCAAGGCGACCACGACCGATCCGGAGATCGTCGTATCGGTCAGCGGAAACAGTCCCTCGAAGGGGAGTGCATATCCCGCCAGCGAGTCAGGACCGTTCGCGAGCCATTCCTCGGTACGGAAGACACGCTGGGCGATGACCCCGACCCCGAGGAGGGTAATCGCGAGATAGTCCTCCCGGAGCCTGATCGCCGGGAGTGCGACGATGAGCCCGAGGAAGGCGGCGACGAGGACGGCGGCGACGATGGCGATCAGCCAGCCAAGCCCGCCGATCACCTCGAGGTGCACGCCGGTCACGCTCTCGACGGCGTTGATCGCCTGCGTTGGCAGTTCAAGGCCGAGGATGTATTCCGTGTATCGCTGTTCCCCAGATGGGACCACGACGAGGAGGGCGGCCGTGTACGCACCGATGAGGAAGTAAGCGACGTGACCGAAGTCGAGGATACCAGTAAAACCGAACTTCACGTTGAGCGCCAGTGACAACAGTGCGTAAAGCGCTACGATCGTGCCAAGACTGATGAGGGTGGAGCTTGCGGACATCGATTATCGCCCCCCTACGATGCCTTGGGGCCGAATCAGGAGCACGATGATCAAGACGACGAACGCAATCGTGACGCGATGGACGCTTGAGAGGTCGAACTGAATCATCCCGACCTCCATCGCAATACCGACTACGAAGCTCCCGATTATCGCGCCGTAAATGGAGGTGAGCCCTCCGAGGATGACCGCGGCGAACATGGGAAGCAACAGGAAAAAGCCCATCGACGGCCGTACGGCGTGAGTGATCATCCCGTTGACGACCCCGGCGATGGCCGCAAACCCTCCGGCGATAATCCACGTGCTCATCATCACCCGGTTGGTGTCGATGCCGGTGACCTCTGCAAGGTCGAGATTGTCTGCCGACGCCCGCATCGCTTTCCCGAGCTTCGTCTCCCGCAACAGGACATGCAGGGCGAACATGAGGCAAATGGCCAGCAAGACGATGCCAAGCCGCAGGAACGACGTGCGGATTTGCGTGCCGGTGATGTACGTCTCGGGGATCGATCCCGAAGAGCCGAGACCGATGCTGAGGACGACGAGGGCGATCGTCGTCGTCACAATCCCGACGATTCGCGGGCCGATGGTCTGGGCTGCCTCTTCAGCTCCCACTGTGCGACCACGGAGGTGGTATGCCCCCCAGCCGGCGATGATGGTTCCTAAAACGACCGCCCCGAGGGTGAGCCAGGTAAAGTTCAACAGGAGGATGCTGGCGTTCGGGTCGGGTGCGGTGTCGATGACGTTGAACGTCAGGCCGCTGTCGGTGAGGAAAAACTCGAACACTTTGAACGCGCGAATGTTGATTTCGTTCCCCAGGATGGTCACCTCGCTGGCGTACTCGAAGCTTCTAGTCGTTCCCGTGAAGATCGCCTGGACCGAATACCGCAGGACGAACGCCAGACCCATCGTGACGATGAGCAGCGTTGCCAGCGTCGCTCCGGTCGAGCGAAACCGTTCGAAGATGAGTGTATCCAATAGTGGAGTGAAGGCAGCCATCACGAGCGTGGCCAGAATGAGCCCCCCGAGCAAGCCCGGCATGTTGTTGGCGACAAACAGTCCGGCAAGGGCCGCCGCCCCGATATGGACGATGAGAGCGACCCGGTCGTCGATGCGAATCGGCCACCAACTCCCGCGTAACATCCGCCGACCTCCCAGCAGGTACAGAATGTACAGGATGCTGCCGGCGGTCGCGAGAAACACTAGAATGGACAGCGAAAGATCGACAGCTCCGGGCCCGCCAGTCAGTTCCCTGATGAATGGTAACTCCCACGGAAGATTGACGATGAGAGCGAAATACGCCCCCAGCATGAGCAACTCACCGTGGGCGAAGTTCGGGACCTTCGAGATATTATAGACCAACCCGAGCCCGATTGCCCCCAGCGCGATGTAACTTCCCGTGACGATGCCCGTTACGACGCCGTGAGGAATTCCCGGATCTACCATTCAACGCAACCCTGTCTGTCTCATTTGGGGGTGACTAAATAGGTATTGTGCCTTCTTATCATACCGCACGTTCCTCCCATCGTCAAGCGAAGCTTCAATACGCGCACTTCGCGAGTTGGCCCCATGGACGTGGCGCTGGTCATCCTCGACGGCTGGGGGATCGGGCGGAGCTGGCCAGCGCAAC